>CAYPCE010000084.1:0-14923 GCA_964409085.1 uncultured Desulfobacteraceae bacterium
CGACGCCGGTGGCGATGGTTTCAAAATCCCGCTCCATGCTTTCGATCCGGTCGCTCAACTGCTGGATCTCTTCGCCGATCCGGGACTGCTGCTCGGGCGTCTGGGCCGATTTGTACTCCCCTTCCAGGGTCTTCAGGTCCGCTTCCAGACGGCGGATCGTCTGGAGAATGGGACGGAGGGCCTCCAAACCGGAGCGCTCGGGTTCGGCGGCAACGGACGGCGGCGCCGTGGCGTTTTCCTGGGCGTGGGCGGCGGCAGCGGCAACGGCGACGGCCATGACGGCGGCGAGGCAGATCAGGAGGCGGCGGACAGGTGTCATGGGGGTTCCTTTCGTACGGGACAATCCAACGGGGTCAAGATTACGGCGGTCCGAAGCCGCTGTCAAACAAATAACGAGGTCTCCGGGTGACCATGGCCGTTTCGCCGGCGGCGCCCGTTTTCGCCCTTACCTTTTGACAGTATCCTTCAGGGGTGGTATGGTACTTTCCACCCATTTTCGGGCGATTTATCCCTGATCATCCGTCTCAACCGTTTACAAAACGGAGATCCCCATGACCGCAGACACCGATCTTCAAACCGGGCTGGTGAAGGTGACGGGCCCGTTGACCATCTACGAGGTGAGTTCTCTCCGGGAGACCCTGCTGGCGGCCTTTGAGGCCCCCGAAGGGTTGACCCTGGATCTGGGGGCGGTGACGGAGTGCGACACCGCCGGGGCCCAGCTCATCTGTTCGGCCCGGAAGACCGCCCGGGAGGTCGACCAGCCTTTTCATGTCCGGGCCGTATCGGATGCCGTCACCAAAGCCATGGAAGATGTGGGGCTGGATCCATTCGATATCCTGAACCCTTAGCCGGCAGACGCATCCCCCTGACGCCCAAGGAGTTGCCGCATGGACAAGCATAAATCGGTGTACCGAGAGGAGGCCTTTGAACTGCTGGCCGACCTGGAGACTGCCCTTCTCGAACTGGAGGAGTCACCGGCGGATGAGGAACTCATCGGGCGGGTATTCCGGTCCCTTCATACCATCAAAGGGTCGGGGGCCATGTTCGGGTACGATGATGTGGCGGCCTTTACCCATGAGATCGAAGCGGTCTACGACCGGGTCCGGGACGGCCAGATTGCCGTGACCAAGGAGTTGGTGAGCCTGTCGCTGTCGGCCTGCGACCTGATTCGAAAAATGGTGGCGGAAGAGGGCCTCGACACCACCCAGGCCGCGGAGATGATGGGCCGGTTCCGGGAAATGCTCCCCGACCGTCCGCCGGCGGCGGAGGGCGACATGCCGTCCCCGCCGACCGGCGCCCGCCGGTCTGTCACTTACCGGATCCGGTTCCATCCCCATCCCGATCTGTTTACCATCGGGGCCAACCCCGCCCTGATCATCGATGAAGTCCGCCAACTGGGCCCGTGCGAGGTCGTGATCCATTTCCAGTCGGTGCCGGCGCTCCAGCATCTGGACCCCGAAGCCTGCTACCTGAGCTGGGACCTGGTCTTGCAGACCGATCAGGGCGAGAACGCCATCCGGGACGCCTTTATCTTTGTGGCGGACAGCTGCGATCTGGCGATCCAGCCGGTGGAGAGCGGTCCGGGGCAGACCGACGAATCGGCGGATTTCCGACGGATCGGGGAGATTCTGCTGGAGCGGGGCGACATCACTCCCGCGGCCCTGGAAGAGGCCCTTTCCGAGCAGGCGAAGGAGCGGACGGAGGACCGGCAAGCGGAGAGACGGATCACGGAGCTGGGCACCATCTCGAGCATACGGGTGCCGGCGGACAAACTCGATACCCTGGTCAACCTGGTGGGCGAACTGGTGACCGTGCAGGCCAACCTGACTCGCAAGGGGCAGATGTCCGGAGACCCCGAACTCCTCTCCATTTCCGAAGAAGTGGAACGGCTCATCACGTCTCTCCGGGAAAATACCATGAGCCTTCGGATGGTGCCCATCGGCTCTACCTTCCAGAAGTTCCGGCGTCTTGTCCGGGACCTGGGGGAGGAACTGGGCAAGGAAGCGACCATGACCACGGCCGGGGGCGAGACGGAACTGGACAAGACCGTCATCGATCAATTGAACGATCCCCTGGTCCACATCATCCGCAACGAGATCGACCACGGCATCGAGGCCCCCCATGCCCGGGAAGCCCTGGGCAAACCCCGACAGGGAACGATTCACCTGTCGGCGTCCCATTCCGGGGCCAAAGTGCTCATCCAGATCGCCGGGGACGGAGCCGGCCTGGACACCGACGCCATCCGCGCCAAGGCGGTGGACCGCAAGTTGATCCCGCCGGAACTGGAACTGACCGAGGACGAACTCTACCAGCTCATCTTTGCGCCGGGCTTCAGCACGGCCCGGCGCGTCACCGATGTCTCGGGTCGCGGGGTGGGCATGGATGTGGTCAAGCGACGGATCGAGGCCCTCCACGGCAGTGTGGAGATCGGGAGCCGCCGGGGGGCCGGCACCACCATCACCCTCTCCCTTCCCCTGACCCTGGCCATCATCGACGGCCTGCTGGTCCGGATCGGCGCGACCCATTTCGTCATTCCCCTGTCGGCGGTGGAAGAATGCCTGGAACTGAAGCGCGAGGCGGCGGGCCGGGCCCGGGAGCGGGGCATGATGCGCTACCGTGAGCGGATGATCATCTACCTGAGCCTCCGGTCCTTTTTCGGCATCGACGGCGAACCGCCGGCCATCGAACGGGTGGTGGTTTCGGACATCGGCGGGGACAAGATCGGCTTCGGGCTGGATCAGGTCATCGGGCACCACCAGACGGTGATCAAACCCCTGGGACGGGTCTACCGGGATATCCAGGGGGTTTCCGGCGCCACCATCCTGGGGGACGGGTCGGTTTCCCTGATCCTGGATGTGCATCAGATCTATCAGGCCATGGAAGCACCGGCGGAGGCGTGAGATCGAAAAGCGAACGGGGGTGTGGGCCGGGGAGAGACGGCGAGTCCCCTGCGGATCGAAGGCGATCCCCAAAACGGTTCCCCTGACGACGAGGTCTTTGAAACCTATTGACCGGGCTACTGTGGGGGGCAACGAGGCGGGAGACCGACCATGAAACCGGCAGGGACGCCGGTCAACGATAAAGAGGAGGAATTTCCCATGAAAGAGACAGACGTGACGGAAACCGGTCAGTACCTGACCTTCAAAATCGGGGAGGAGGTGTTCGCCCTGGAGGTGTCGCAGGTGCGGGAAGTGCTGGACATGAGCCACATCACCCGGGTGCCCAGGGCCCCCGATTTCATGCGCGGCGTCATCAATGTCCGGGGCAGCGTTGTGCCGGTGGTCGACCTGCGGCTCAAATTCGGGCTGACCCAGACCGAAAGTACCGTGGACACCCGCACCGTGGTCATGGAGATCAATCTGGACGGCGAGAAAACCGTGCTGGGGGCCCTGGCCGACTCCGTGGACGAGGTGATCGAACTGGAGCCAACCCATATCGAAAACCCGCCCCGGATCGGGATGCGGTGGCGGACCGAATTCATCAAGGGGATCGGCAAGCGGGACGACAAATTCATCATCATCCTGGACATCGACCGGGTGTTTTCCACCGATGAACTGGCCCTGGTGGCGGATGCGGAAGCGACCGGCGCGGAGATCGACCTGGAGGCCCCCTCCGAACTCCAGCTGCACGACGAAACGGCGGAAACCATCGGCGCATGAGCCCCCAGCCCGACCATCGGTTCGCCGGATCCGGGTACCGGCCCATGACCGGCCGGACCTTTTCCCGATTCAGCCATTTCATCAAAGACGAATTGGGGATCAACATCACCGACGCCAAGCAAACCATGCTCCAGGCCCGTCTCCAGAAACGGATGCGCGCCCTGGGCCTGTCGTCTTTCGACGATTACTACGATTACGTGTTCAGCGATCGGGGCCGCGAAACCGAACTGCTCCACATGATCGATGTGATCACCACCAACAAAACGGATTTTTTCCGCGAACCCAAGCATTTTGAATTTTTGACCGGGACGCTGCTGCCGGAGATGATCCGTACGCACGGGACGGGAGTCCGGCGACGGTTGGCCGTCTGGAGCGCCGGGTGTTCCACCGGTGAGGAGCCTTACACCCTGGCCATGGTCCTGTCCGATTTCGCGTCCCGGTGGCCCGGCTTCGGGTTTTCGATTCTGGCCACGGACATTTCCGGCGATGTGCTCAAGAAAGCGGTAACCGGGATCTACGATCACGAAAAAATCGTGCCGGTCCCCATGCCCATGCGGAAAAAATATCTCCTCCGCAGCAAAGACCGGAAACGGGACATGGTCCGCGTGGTGCCGGAAATCCGGTCCCGGGTGACGTTCCAGCGGCTCAACCTGATGGAGCGGGATTTCCGGCTGCGGGAGAGTTTCGACATCATCTTTTTCCGGAATGTCATCATTTACTTCGATCGGCCCACCCAGGAGCGGGTTCTCAACAGCATCTGCCGCCACCTGAAACCGGAAGGCGCCATTTTTCTGGGGCATTCCGAAACCTTGAACGGATTGAATGTGCCGTTGCGTTCGGTCGTATCCACGGTGTATCGGAAAACCCCCTGATGGAGATCCCCAGCCAATTGGAAACGCTTTATCTGAAACCCGGTGAGATGGCCATCCGGACCCGTCCGACGAAGGTCACCACGGTTCTGGGGTCCTGCATCGCCCTGACCCTGTTTGTGCCCCGTCTCCGGGCCGGGGCGATCTGCCACGCCCTGCTGCCGGTCTGTAAAGAGCAGCCCATCTGCCGGGAGCGCTGCCGGAGCCCGCATAAATACGTCAACTGCGTCGTACCGGAGATGGTCCGGGGCCTCCAGGAATACGGGGCGACGGTCCGGGAGATGGAGGTCAAGCTGTTCGGCGGCGCCGACATGTTCGCGCACCCCCGCCGGAACGATGCCCTTTCGGTGGGGCGGCAAAACATCAACGCCGCCCTCCATGCCGTGTCGGCCCATGCGCTCCGGATCCGCCTCAAGGATGTGGGGGACGGGCACGGCCGGAAAATCCATTTTTTCTCCCATACCGGGGAGGTCTGGATGAAGCGGCTCGGCGGCGGCCAACGGCCGGTGGAGCGGATGGATCCGATTCCGCCGGTCCATCGGATGACCGGGTAGGGCCCGGCGGAGGTTCCGTCGCGACCACTAAGGAATGAATGAAAAAGAAGACCAAAGTACTGGTGGTGGACGACTCCGCCGTCGTTCGCCAGACCCTGAAAGAGATCCTCAATTCCGACCCCGGCCTCGAGGTCATGGGGGTGGCGTCCGATCCCTTTATCGCGGCCCAGAAGATTCGGAAGGAAGTCCCCGATGTCATCACCCTGGATGTGGAGATGCCCCGGATGGACGGGATCACGTTCCTTCAGAAGATCATGACCCAGCACCCCATCCCGGTGGTCATCTGCTCCAGCCTGACCCCCAAAGGGTCCGACACGGCCATGAAGGCCCTGGAGTACGGGGCCGTGGAGATCGTCGAAAAGCCGCGGCTGGGGACCAAGCGGTTTCTGGAGGAGTCCCGGGTCCGGATCTGCGACGTGGTCAAGGCCGCGGCCCTGGCCCGGCGAAAGCCGGTGGCCAAGATCCGGACGGTGGAGCCGAAACTGACCGCCGATGCGATCATCCCGTCGCCGGCGTCCCGGGCCATGGTCCAGACCACCGAAAAAGTGGTGGTGGTGGGGGCCTCCACCGGGGGCACCGAGGCCCTTCGGATCTTTCTGGAGGCCCTCCCCCTGGATTCCCCGGGGATCGTCATCGTCCAGCACATGCCCGAGCAGTTTACCGCCGCCTTCGCCCGCCGCCTCGACACCATCTGCCGGGTATCGGTGAAAGAAGCGGCCAACAACGATACGGTGCTCCGGGGACGGGCCCTCATCGCGCCCGGCAACCACCATACCCTGCTGAAACGGAGCGGGGCCCGGTATTACGTGGAGGTCCGGGACGGCCCCCTGGTCTGCCGTCACCGCCCCTCGGTGGACGTGCTGTTCCGGTCGGCCTCCCGATATGCCGGCCGGAACGCCGTGGGGGTGATCATGACCGGCATGGGCGACGACGGGGCCCGGGGCATGCGGGAGATGAAAGATGCCGGGGCCTTTACCATGGCCCAGGACGAGGCCACCTCCGTCGTTTACGGCATGCCCCAGGAAGCGGTCAAACTCGGCGGGGTGGACAAGATCCTGCCGCTGGAATCCCTGGCCGCCATGGTCATGCGGGCCTGTACCTGACGCCCTTGCCGCGGAGACCGATGATGCCGAACCCACCCCACCCCACGGCGACGGAACAGGAACTGCTCGACGCCTTCGCCGATATGGCCTTACTGATCGACCGGGAGGGGCGGATCCAGGCCATCAACGAGGCGGCGGCCCGGCGGCTGGACACTCCCCGGGAGCGGCTCATCGGCGAGCGGGTCTACGACCGCTTTCCCCCGGCGGTGGCCGCATACCGCCAACAGAAGGCGGCCCGGGTCATCGATACCGGCCGCCCGATCCATTATGAGGACGAGTGGGACGGCCGGATCACCGACAACCGCATCAGCCCGCTTTTCGATCGGGCGGGCCGGGTGACCCGGCTGGCGGTTTTCGCCCGGGACATCACCGCCCAGAAGGAGACCGAGCGGGCCTTCGGCCGGCTCAAGGCGGATCTGGAGGGCCGGGTGGCCGAGCGGACGGCCCAGTACGAGGCCGCCAACCGGCGGCTCAAAGCGGCCATGGACGAGGCCAGCCGGCTGGCGGAGGAGGCCCGGTCGGCCAACCGGGCCAAAAGCGAATTTCTCGCGAACATGAGCCATGAGATCCGCACCCCCATGAACGGGGTCATCGGCATGCTGGACCTGGCCCTGGATACCGAGCTGACCGGCCCGCAACTGGAATACCTGCAACTGGCCAAGTCCTCTGCCGAAGCCCTCCTCTACCTCCTCAACGACATCCTCGATTTTTCCAAGATCGAGGCGGGGAAATTGACGATCGAGGAGAGCGAATTCGATCTGCCGATGGTGCTCAAAACGGCGCTGGCCCCGCTGGAGTTCGGGGCCCGGGAAAAAAATCTGAGGCTCACCTGCCGGGTGGCCCCCGATCTGCCGGAACGGCTGGTGGCGGATGCGTACCGGCTGCGGCAGATCGTGGTCAATCTGGTGCGAAACGCCATCAAGTTCACCGAAACCGGAGAGGTCGCCGTCGCCGTTGATCGCGCCGATCCGGCGCCCGCCGCCTGCCCGCCCGACGAGGAACCCCCGCCCGTCCACCTGCAAATCGGTGTCCGGGATACGGGCATCGGCATTCCCGAAGACAAACTGGAGGCCATCTTCGATGCATTTGTCCAGGCGGATGGTTCCATCACCCGGTCCCATGGCGGCGTCGGTCTGGGACTCCATATCAGCAAAAAGCTGGTGGAAATGATGAACGGCCGGATCTGGGGAGAGAGCCGCCTGGGGGAGGGGAGTGCGTTTTACGTCTCCCTGCCGGTGGGGCTGCCGCCGGATCCGCCCTGCGGGGATGAGGCCGCTGGCCGGCCGGACCCGGACCCGGCGCCGGCTCCGGTGCCCGACCACCGGGTGACCATCCTCCTGGCGGAGGATGATCCCATCAATCAGCAGGTGTTTTCCCGGTTTCTGAAAAGTCACGGGTATGCGGTGACCCTGGCCGAGGACGGCGAAGCGGCGGTGGCGGCCCACCGCGACGGCGCCTTCGACCTCATTCTTATGGATCTCCGAATGCCCGGCATGGACGGCCTGGAAGCGACCCGCTGCATTCGGAGGCGAGACCGGGGGATCCCCATCATCGCCCTCACGGCCCATGCCTATCGAGACGATCAAAAACGGTGCCTGGCGGCGGGGATGAACGGCTACATCGCCAAGCCCGTGGACCGGGCCGATTTTTTCAGTGTCATTGAAGGGTTCCTGCCCGAACGGGTGCAACCCCCTGGGGAGGCGGTGGCACCGGCCGTCCCCCCGCCCTCGGCCGAGGCACCGGACGGGATGCCGGCGGAAACCGCGGACAAACTCCGGGAGGCGCTTCGGTCGGCCCTTGCGGCGGGGGATCCGGCCCGGTTGGCGGAGACGGCCCGGGAAATCCGGCAAACGGCCCAGGGGGCCCTGACGCCGGCGGCCATGGACGACGCCTTCCGGCTCCTGCTGTCCGCCCGCACCGGTGACCTGGATAAAAGCCGCCCCCTGGCCGAAGCCCTGGCCCGGCATCTGGAATTGGATAGGTAATAGGTAATAGGTAATGGGTTTTGACGGATTTGGGCTCAACCCATTGCCCCTCACCTATGACCTATGACCTATCACCTATCACCCATTTCGGAGAACTGTTCATGAAAATATTGATTGTAGAAGACGATTTCGTGGCGCGGCGAACGCTGAAGGAGATCCTGTCCCCCTATGGGGAATGTGATGTGGTGGTGGATGGCGAGGAGGCGATCCAGGCGTTCGAGTTAGCCTGTGAGGAGAAGGTTCCCTACGACCTCATCTGCATGGATATCATGATGCCCCATGTGGACGGGCAGGAATCCCTCCGGCGGATCCGGGAGATCGAAAGGGACATGGGGGTGAGAGGCTCCGCCGAGGTCCGGGTGATCATGATTTCCGCCCTGGATGATCCCAAAACGGTGGTCAACGCCTTTTATCGGGGCGGCGCCACCTCCTATATGGTCAAGCCGATCCAGAAAGAGAAGCTCCTGACGGAACTCCGTTCGTTTGGCCTTATTCGCTAACCCTTTTGTTTTCAAATGGATATCGGTGTCGATCCACCGGTGGGCCGGCCCCCGGCGGTGGAAGATCGGTGACGGTTTCCTTTGGACAGAAAGAATACCATGTGGTACAGAATAGGCGATGGTGAGCGTTTTGGGAAATGAGGAACTGCCCGGTGCCATGGGCCGGGCGGATAAAACGACCATGAGCCAACTGCCCAACAACCCCAAAGAGGCCCGGATTCTGGTGGTGGATGACGAGGACATCATCCGGGAGATGCTGCAGGAAACGGTGTCATTTGCGGGGTACAACTGCGTCATTGCCGGCGATGGCCGCGAGGCCCTGGACCGAATCGCCCGGGATCCGATAGATGTTGTGATCACGGATATCAAAATGCCGGGGATGGACGGTATCGAACTTTTGCAGCGGGTCAAGGAGGCATATGACACCGATGTGATCGTGATGACCGGATTTATCGAGGATTTCACCTACGAACGGATCATCGAGCTGGGCGCCAGCGATTTCATCGGCAAGCCCTTTCGGAACAAAGAGCTGATCGTCCGGCTCAAGCGGGTCCTGCGGGAACGCGCCCTCCTGGCCGAGCAGCGAAGCACCCACCAGCAACTCGTAACCTACAGCGAAAATCTCAACCGCTCCATTGAACAACTCCGCCGGGCCAACCGGGAGGTCCAGGATGCCTATCTCGACACCATCAACCGACTGGCCATCGCGGCGGAATACCGGGACGAAGAGACCGGCGATCACATCATCCGCATGAGCCGTTACAGCGGAATGCTCGGGGAGCGGCTGGGGCTGGATGCGGCACTGGTGGAAAATCTCCGGTATGCGTCGCCCATGCATGATGTGGGGAAGATCGGGATCCCCGACCGGATCCTCTTGAAGCCCGGAAAGCTCACCTCGGAAGAATTCGAGATCATGAAGGAGCACACCACCATCGGTGCGGATATTCTGGCCAACTCCCGGGCCGAGATCCTCCAGTACGCGGAGGAGGTCGCCCTGTCCCACCATGAGCGATGGGACGGAAGCGGCTATCCCAAGGGACTGGCCGGCGATTCGATCCCCATCACGGGACGGATCGTGGGCATCGCCGATGTGTTCGACGCCCTCACCTCCGAACGTCCCTATAAAGATGCCTATCCGCTGGATGTGGCCATGGAAATCATTCGGCGGGAAAGAGGGGGGCATTTCGATCCCCGGGTGGTGGACGCCTTTCTGGAACTGAAAAACGAGATCGCCGGGGTGCTCAAACAGTTCCATCCCAATCGGCCCCTCTCCTTCAAATATTTCCGATGGAGTGATCGGGAGACCTATCCCCTTTCAGACTTCATCGCCGAGAGTGGGCGTCCCTGACACGTATGTCGGTATCTCAGACAGAGGACGGACCCCGCCACGGGGAACGGGGTGCCGTCCGGCGGGTCGCATCGGCGGTCACCCGCCTGTTTTCAGCCGTCCGGACCCGCCTCGGGCGATCCGCGGGACCCGACTCCGTCGCCCCTCCGCCGCCGGAAACGGTGTCGGCGGCCCTGGCCGATTATCAGGGCGTCCTGGCGGGGGCGTGCGGCGGGTGTGAGAACCATTTCATCCGTCTGGGCCGGGAACTCGAGGCGCTCCACACCGATGTGAACCATCTGGTGGCGGAAACCCTCACCACGATCCGCCGCACGGCCGGGGACGACGAGGGGAGCGTGCTGATGGAGATCGATGGGCTCGTCCGGCGGTCCCTCGATGATCTCAACCGGCGGCGACGGGCGGTGGGGGACCGGCTGGACGGGATCGATGCCGTCATCGAGCGGCTCAAAAGTCTCGATCACCTCTGTTCGGCCATGGCGCGGCTGGCCATGAACCTTCGGGTGGTGGGGTTCAACATCCGGGTGGAAAGCGCCCGATCCACGGCGTCCCAGGAAATGTTCGACGTGGTGTCGGAACAGATCAACGGGCTGTCGGCCAGTGTGGTCCGGAACGCCGAGCGGTTCCAGGAAGACGTTCAGGCTGCCGCCGACCGGCAGCGAACGGCCCATGACGGGGTCTCCCGCAGTCTGGGGCGTCTGGATGGCCTGACATCGGGCGCGGCGGAGGCGGTCCAGGGGTCGGCCAAAGACATCGAAACCCTCATGGCCGGTGCTTTTTCCGCCATCCAGCAGGCGGAAAACCATCTCCGCGCCATTTCCCGGCAGATCGGCGAGGTGGTGGCGGGGATCCAGATTCATGACAGCATGAATCAGCGCATCACCCACATCAACAATGCCCTGGAAGATGCCGCCGCCCTCTGCACCCCCGACACCAGCGATCTTATTCAGTACGGCGACCAGGCGGACCGTCGCTTCACCGCCGCCCATTCCATCGTTCAACTCCAGATCGCCCAGCTGGGGCGGATCATTGCGGATATCGAGGGGTGCCATGGGGCCACCCAAAGGGCCTTCGACACCATCCGGGAAGAGATCGAGGCCCTCGCCGGCTGCCTGATGGATCTGACGGTGGACCCTGGTGCGGACCCGGGGGGACCGGCAGAGGGGGCGGACCCCTTCGATGCCCTCCGGAAAGATCTGTTCGGGCTCCACGACCTGCTTAGGGAAGCCGATGAATTGGTGACCCGGATCCAGGAGACGGCCGATGCCGCCGTGGAGACTACGGAACAACTGGAGGGCCATATCGCCCAGGTGGACGGCATCGGCTCCGAGATCCGGATGATCGCCCTCAATGCCATCATCAAGGCGGCCCATCTGGGGGAGACCGGCAGCGCTCTGGAAGTGGTGGCCCAGGAGGTGAACATCCTCTCCAACGAGACCAGCCAGTTTGTGGGGCAGGTCAAATCGGTGCTGGACCGTGTCGTGACCCAGGTCCGCAAGCTGGACCGCAATGGGGGTGAAGAGAAGACGGAACCCGGAGGGGCCGACGCCGCCCTGGCCGCGGGGATCGCCGAGGTGACCGGGGCCTACGAACGGTTCCGGGACGCTTCTCGCCATATGGTGGCACGGGCCGAGGAACTCAAGAACGGAATCTCCGAGACCCTCAACTCCCTGGGGTTTCTGCCGGATCTGTGCAGCGATCTGAGATCCCATTTGGAACGGATGGAGGAGATCGCCGCGTTGCTGCGCCCACGGGTCCGGGAGGACCTGGAGGCGTCGGTGGACGAGGTCAACCGCCTTACGGAACGCTACACCATGCGGTTGGAACGAGGGGTGCACCAACAGCTGCTGGGAGAAGAAAAGCCCTCCCCGGCGGGGCCGGAAGCGGCCCCCTCGAAGGCGGACGAACTGGGAGACAATGTCGAACTTTTCTGAGCCCCGGTGTGGATCGAACGCCGTTCGGACCGGGTCCGAAGGAGTGTCTTAGATGGCCAAACGCATCATGACAGCGGATGATTCCGCCAGCGTCCGGCAGATGGTCGGTTTTACGCTGAAACAGGCAGGATATGAAGTGGTGGAGGCGGCGGACGGGCAGGGCGCCCTGGACGGGATCACTGCGGCTCCGGTGGATATGCTGATCACCGACTTGAACATGCCCGGCCTGGACGGCATTGAACTGATCCGGGAGGTGCGCAAGAACCCCCGCTGCCGGTTCATCCCCATCATCATGTTGACCACGGAATCCCAGGAGGCCAAAAAAAAGGAAGGGAAAACAGCCGGCGCCACCGGCTGGATCGTCAAGCCCTTCAAGCCGGAGCAGTTGCTGGCCGTGGTCAAAAAGGTGCTTGGCTGACGCCGCCCGGCCCGTGGTGACAGGAGGGACATGGTGAAAGTGATCATGATCACGGCCCCGGGGGATCCCCGGCTTGTGATGAACGCGGATGACCGCGACACCGCGGCATCCGGCATCGTGAAGCCCACCGACAGGGAAACGTGGCAGGAAAAGATCCGGCTTCCCGGGCCGATCCGGAAAAACGAATCGCACCGTCCCCGCCGGCCGATGGGAGACGGATCAACAGGAGGGAGGAAAAGCGCCAGATGCGACGGATAACGGAAACAGTGGATCAGGCGGTCAAGGCCATGGGGGAAAAGGAGGGCAAATACCTCACCTTCACCCTGGCCGAGGAAGAATACGGGATCGGCATCCTGAAGATCAAGGAAATCATCGGGATGATGCCCATCACCCCGGTACCGCGGACCCCGACCTTTGTCAAAGGGGTGATCAACCTCCGGGGGAAGGTGATCCCGGTCATTGACCTCCGGCTCCGCTTCGGGCTCCCCGACATGGAGTACACGGACCGGACCTGCATCATCGTGGTGGAAATCGCCGGGGAATCGGCGTCGGTCATGGTGGGTCTGGTGGTGGACACGGTGTCGGAGGTGCTCAACATCAAGTCCAACGATATCGAGGAGACGCCGGCCTTCGGCACGAAACTCGACACCGATTACATCCTGGGCATGGCCAAAATGGAGGGCGGGGTGAAGATCCTTCTGGACATCGATAGAGTGCTCCGTTCCGAGGAGATATCGTTGCTGGAAAAAACCGGCTGATCGCTGTGCGACCCCATGCTGGTCTTTGATTTCGACGGCGTGCTGGTGGATTCGGTCCGGGAGACGGCGGTGACCGGCTACAATGCCGTGAACGGTGGCACGGTCAGCGGGCTGGAGGATCTGCCGCAGGGTCTGTACGATCTGTTCCGGCGGAACCGGTCCGTAACCCGGTCCGCGCCGGAGTTGTTTACGCTCACGGGGTGGTGCCTGGACCATTATAAAACGGAACCGGAGGCCCGGCTGGACCGGGATGCGTTCGAGGCGCTGCTGGCGGAGGAGGCGCTGTCATCCGATGAGCGGGCCGCCCGGTTTTTTGGGGCCAGGGGCCGGTTGATGGACGCGGACCTGGACGCATGGCTCTCCCTCAACGCACCCTTTCACCCCTTGTGGGACCGGTTGCAGTCCCGGGGTGGAGGCGGTCCGGTGATCCTGACCAATAAAAACCGGGCTGCGGTGCGGGAGATTTGCCGCCATTTCGGCTTGAGGGTGGCCCTGGAAAATATTTACGGCGGAGACGACAACCGGCCCAAAACCGAGCGGATGGCGCTGCTGGACGAGCGTTTCGGCGACCGGCCTTATCCCTTTATCGACGATTCACTGGAGAATCTGGTCGGTTTGGATCGCCATTTCAACCGGTATGAGACGGTGATCCGGCCGGTGCTGGCCCGGTGGGGGTATCTCGGGCCCGACGATGCAGACGAGGCCCGCCGGCTTGGGTATGATGTGTTCGATCAGGAGGATCTGACGGCGATTCTCTGACGGCTTCGGTAAACGTTACCATTTAATTCTCAAAAATAATTCGGTTTTTCCGATGCACCCATTGCGATCGCTGAAGTGGATAGCCGTATTCAGCCTCCTCGCAGCAGCCATGGCCTGTAGCGAGGACCATCCCTACTGCGGATCTCCCAATTTTACAAACGCTTCAGGCACCTACCGAAAGCGGGTCGAACTGACCCGGTCCCAGTTTGAAAAACGAATCGCCGACTACCGAGACCCCCGGTTCGGAATCCGGTTCTCCCTGGATGACGGGAAGGGATATACGTCCAACCACTACTACTACGACGGCCGGGAGCGTGTCTGGCCGGTATCGGATCATGAAGAACGTCTCTATTTCCAGGTGCGCTATACAAACGACCCGGAAGCGCCCAAAAAGTCCACTGTAACGGTGATCGGCCGGGCCCAGGAGCGGAAGGGCGAAGATGGCGACTGGGAAAAGACAGAACACTTCTGCCGGGCGGAACCGCATTTTATGCGGATTGCAGAGGATATTCATGATCACTTGGCGGGGAGGCCGTGAAGCCGTGCAGGATGCCGTGTGGTTTTGTTTGGGCTTGTCGGATAACAGGAGCATGGGCGGCATATCCGACATGGGTGCGGTTATATCTTTAGTCGATTCGTCTTAAAGGAGGCAAATTTGAAAAATACAAGGCATCACATGTTTTCGTTCCCGGTGGCTTGCCAAGCCACACTTACATTGAGAGAGCCGAAGGTTCGATAAAAAATCTAACTGAGCCTCTATCTCAAGCCCCTTCCCCGTTTTGGTCCCACCGATAAGGCGTACCATTGTTTCGTGACTGAGCAACGCTTTGCCTCTTTAGTTTTGGGCAATATAGCAAAACATTCTGTGTTCGGTTTTGTTCCATTTGCTTGTGCCAGGCGGGAAATGGCATATGGCAATTTTGAGGCCAGTTTCATCTGCAATCTTTTGGAGCCCCACCTTCCACAGTCTATTCCTGCTGCCATTGCTGCCCCCGCCATCTAAGGCAAGGATTTTGACAAGCGGGGGCGAATCATTTAA
>CAYPCE010000085.1:0-14822 GCA_964409085.1 uncultured Desulfobacteraceae bacterium
TGGCGGGCTGGCCGCCCAGGCCGCCCAGGGTGGCCTCGAAATTCGTGATGCCCGCATGGAGGGTCGCCAGCACCGAGGCCGACGACACCCGCTTGGTTTCGTGGAAATGGGCGATATGGAGATCTGTGTCGGGGATCTCGTCTAAAATCATGGAAAAATACCGGTAGACCTCCGGGGCCGAGGCGCTCCCGTCGTGGTCGGCGTGCTCGATATCGTGGGCGCCGATCTCCAGCCACCGCTTGGTGAACTCCACGGCGTCTTTCAGGTCCGTGGCGCCGCCGATGGGCGACCCCCAGATGGTGGAAACGGTGCCGCACATCTGTATCCCGGCGTCCGTACACTTCTTGATGCACCGCTCGGCCTCTTTCCAGTACTCGGGCAGGGTGCTGCCGGAGTTGGCGAAGTGGTGCTCCTCCTCGGTGGAGACCATCATCAGGACCCGGTCGGGGCCGATCCCCTGCTCCTTGAGCCGGATGGCCCGGTCCACGGCGCCCTCCCGGATGGTGATGCAGGTGAGGGTGATGTCGTCGTAGTTGACCCCTTTTTTCGCGCACCGTTTCTTGAACCGGTCGCTGCGCAGGTGGGTCAGCAGTTCTTCGGCATCCTCGAACTGGGGCATCAGGTAAGGATTGCCTAAATTAGTGACCTCGATGTTCCGGCAACCGGCGAAGATCAGTTCGTCCAGGTAGAACTTCTTGGCCCGTGTGGAGATGAATTTCTCCTCGTGCTGAAACCCGTCCCGGACCGTGATGTCGCCGATGGTGACCTTCTTCGGCATCCGCGGAAAAATCTTCCAGTAATCGTATTCCGTCATGGTGTCTCGCTCCTTTGCTGAAAAATGGGGGCGTTTCGGCGGAATTCGCGAACGCCGCGATTGCTACTTCCCTTTATAGACCGGCTTCCGTTTTTCCCGGAAAGCGGCCAGTCCTTCAAGACGGTCCTCGGTGGGGATGGTGACCCAGTATGCGTTGGACTCGATGGCCAGGCCCGTGTTGAGGTCCGTTTCGATCCCGTGGTTGATGGCGTACTTGGCCTGCTCGATGGCGACGGGGCCGGTCTCGCAGATCATGGCGGCCATCTCCCGGCATTTGTCGATCAACTCGCCGGGATCGCAGACATGATTGACCAGCCCGATAGAGAGGGCCTCATCGGCCCCCACCCGCCGGCCGGTGAAGATCAGCTCTTTGGCCTTGCCCCGCCCCACCAGCCGCGGCAGCCGCTGGGTGCCGCCGGCCCCGGGGATGATGGCCAGCCGGGCTTCGGTCAGCCCCATGGAAGCGGTGGCGGAGGCGATGCGGATGTCGCTGGCCAACGCCAGCTCCGTGCCGCCGCCCAGGGCCACGCCGTTGACCCCGGCGATGACCGGCTTGTTCAGGTTCTCGATGGTCGAAAACAGGTCCCGGATGGTGAAGATGTACTCCTTGACCTGCTCCGGCGTCAGGGTGCGCCGCTCCTTGAGGTCCGCCCCGGAGCAAAACGCCTTTTCCCCCGCCCCCGTGACAATGAGGACCCGGACGTCTCTTCGAAACCGGAGCCCCTCCACCTCGTCCCGCAGGGCGTGGAGCAGCGCGAAGTTGAGGGAATTCATCACCTCGGGCCGGTTCAGGGTGAGCAGGACGGTCCCGTCCGTTTCTTCCCGCAACAGAATGTCGTCGGTCATCTGGCCTCCATTTTAGGTGTCTATCTAAGTCCATAAACCTATATTTTCAGGTATGGACCCGATCAGACCTGCGGGGTTTCCAAAACCCCGCAGGTCTACGAATACCGGAAAATTATTGTCCAGGTACTTATGCCGTTTCGATGGTCGCGTCCGCCTCCCGTCCCAGCTCCTTCGTGGCCATGTTCCGCAGCTTGTACTTCTGGATCTTGCCGCTGGCGGTGGTGGGATAATCCGCCACGAACAGGAAAAAGGCGGGGATCTTGTGGAACGCGATCTTGTTCTTGCAGAAGTCCCGCATCTCGTCTTCGGAAATGCGCTTGCCGTTTTTCAGCTGGATGAAGGCGGCCACCTCCTCGCCGTATTTCCGGGAGGGGACCCCCACCACCTGCACGTCCTTGATGTCGGGGTGGGTGTAAAGGAACTCCTCGATCTCCCGGGGGTAGATGTTCTCGCCGCCCCGGATGATCATGTCCTTGATCCGGCCGGTAATCCGGCAGTAGCCGTCGTCGTCCATCACGGCCAGGTCGCCGGTGTGGAGCCAGCCGTCCCTGTCAATGGCGGCTTCCGTGGCCTGGGGGTTCTTGTAATAGCCCTTCATGACGTGGTAGCCCCGGGTGCAGAGTTCACCCTGTGTGTTGCGCGGCACTTCCTCGCCCGTGGCCTCGCTGACGATCTTGACCTCGACGTTGGGCAGGGCCCGACCCACGGTGGAGACGCGCCGTTCCAGGGAATCCTCGGGCCGGGTCTGGGTGATCCCCGGCGAGGCTTCGGTCTGGCCGTAAACAATGGTCATCTCGGACGCGCCCATGGTGTTCACCACCTGCTTCATCACCTCGATGGGGCACGGGGACCCGGCCATGATGCCGGTCCGCAAAGAAGACGTGTCATAGGACTTCTTTTCCATTTCTTCCAGTTCTGCAATGAACATGGTCGGCACGCCGTGGACCGCCGTGCACTTGCCGGCCTCCACCGCCGCCAGCACATCCTCGGGCTTGAAGGCCACCACCGGCGACATGGCCGTGGCCGACACCACGCAGGTGAGGGTCCCCAGCACGCAGCCGAAGCAGTGGAAAAACGGCACAGGGATGCAGAGGTTGTCGCCGGCCGACAGCTTCATGCACTCGCCAAGGGATTTGGCGTTGCCGATGATGTTGGTGTGGGTGAGCATCACGCCCTTGGGGAACCCCGTGGTCCCGGAGGTGTACTGCATGTTGATGACGTCGTCTGGGTCCAGGGATTTCTGCCGGGCGGCCAGCTGGTCGTCCGTGACCGATTTGCCCATCTCCACGATGTCGTCCCAATTGAACATACCGGGATGCCGGTCCTCTCCGAGGAAAATGACATTTTTGAGCAGAGGG
The DNA here is from genome assembly GCA_964409085.1 of uncultured Desulfobacteraceae bacterium. GTDB lineage: Bacteria > Desulfobacterota > Desulfobacteria > Desulfobacterales > JAABSP01 > JAABTD01. The sequence goes on from CAYPCE010000085.1 coordinate 3,019, forward strand.
AGCCGCTCGCTTTCCAGCTTGCCGGGCTCGCACTCCTTCAACTCCGGACAGATCTCATACACTACCCGGAGGTAGTCCTCTTCGTCCCGGACGCCGCCGATGAGCAGCAGGGTGGTGGCGTCGGACTGCTTCATCAAATATTCCAGCTCGAAGGACCGGTAGTTGGTGTTGACCGTCACCAGCACCGCGCCCATCTTGCCGGTGGAAAACTGGGTGTAGACCCATTCGGGCACGTTGTTGGCCCAGATGGCGATGTGCTCGCCCTTTTCAATGCCCAGCGCCATGAACCCCCTGGCCGCGGCGTTGCACACGTCCCGGAACTCCCGGTAATTATAATGGATGCCCAGCTTGTGGTATTCCAGCGCACTGTAATCGCCGAACTGATCCGCAACCCCGTCGACCAACTGCCCGATGGTGGTCTCTCCGACCGTAAACTCTGGTAACTTCACTTCCTGACTCCTCCTAACATCCAATGTACCTTGAAATAACGAGCCGCTGGACTTCGGAAGTGCCTTCGCCGATGTCCAGCAGCTTCTGATCGCGGTAAAACCGCTCCACATGATAGTCTTTCATCAACCCGTAGCCGCCGTGGATCTGGACGGCGTGGTTGACGACGCGGCCCATGAGTTCCGAGCAATAGAGCTTGCCCATGGCCGCCTCCTTTTCAAAAGGGCGGTTATTGTTGCGCAGCCAGCAGGCTTTGTAAAGCAAATTCCGGGCGCATTCGATCTCCATGGCGCAGTCCGCCAGCTTGAAGGCCACCGCCTGGAATTTGCTGATGGGCTGGCCGAACTGTTCCCGTTTTTTCGCGTATTTCAAGGCCATCTCGTAGGCCCCCTGGGCCCCGCCAAGCCCCATGGCGCCGATGGAAAGCCGCCCGCCGTCCAGGGTCTTGAGCATCTGGTGAAAGCCGTCCCCCTGCTGCCCCAGGACATTTTCCGCCGGCACCCGCACATCGTCGAAGTAGAGTTCGGCGGTATTGGAAGACCGCCACATCATCTTGCCGTGCATCTCCACCTGCTTGAACCCCTTCATGCCGGGTTCTACGATAAAACAGGTGTATTCCGGCTTTCCGCTGGGGCGGGTCCCGGTGACCGCCTGGACGGTGACGCCCAGGGTCATGTCGCAGGCGGCGTTGGTGATGAAAATCTTGGACCCGTTGATCACCCATTCGTTGCCGTCTTTGACCGCCGTGGTCTTGGACCCGCCGGCGTCGGACCCGGCCGTGGGCTCCGTGAGGCCGAATCCCCACAGGGCCTCGCCGCGGCACAGGGGCGGCAGGTACTTCTTCTTCTGTTCCTCGCTGCCGAAATAGTAGAGCGGGCCGATGCCCAGTGAATTGCCGGCGGCAATGGTGGCGGCCTGGGAACCGTCCACCCGGGCGATCTCCTCCACGGCGATGATATAGGAGATGTAGTCCATGCCCTGGCCGTCGTATTTTTCCGAAACGACCATCCCGAACAGGCCGATCTCGCCCATCTTTTTCGTCAGCTCCACCGGGAACCGCTCCTGTTCGTCCAGCTCGATAGCCACCGGCAGGATCTCGCTCTGGGCGAACTTCCGGACCTCTTTGCGGATCATCTCCTGCTCTTTGGTTAGATCAAAATCCACGGCGCCTCCTTACGTATGTTCGGGGATCGGCAAGTGGGCTTACCGACCGGTCGTTAGGCTACTGATAACCATTTATGGACCCGCCGGGGCGGGATTGTCAAGGGAAAATATCCGGCCCGGTTTTGGCGGATAATCCATCGATTTTGCAACGCCTGCGTCACCGGACCGAAGCGGCCCGGGGCAAACATGCCGCCGATTCGTCATCCCCCTTGAGCCCGTTCACGATGAAATTTTCATAGATGGCGGCGATCTCGTCCACGCTCAGGCGCCCGTCGGGTTTGAACCAGGACGCCCCGGCGGTGCATAATGTCAGGATGGCGTAGGAGAGGATCTTTACATCCACCACCGCGAAGACCCCGTCGTTGATCCCCTGGCGGATCAGATCCTGGAAGATGCCCTCGTAGGCATCCCGCATCCGCACGATCGCCCGATAATTCTGCTCGGACAGCCCCCGCAGTTCGCTGTTGGCGATAAAATTCTCCTTCTGCCGCGTCAGGTGGAACCGCACATGGCTCCGGACCGCCACCCGCAGCCGCTCCTCCACGTCCCTCACCCTGTCCAGATTCTCCCGGACGTAGTCGGTCAGGTCGTCCATGGTCGATTCCAGGATCGAAAAGAGCAACTCCTCCTTGTTCTCGTAATGATAATAGATGCTGGCTTTCTGAATGCCGCTGCCCCGGGCGATATCGCTGATGGCGGTGGCGAAATACCCTTTGCGGTAGAAAAGATCGATGGCGACGGACTTGATGGTCGCTTTCATTTTCGTGGCGGGCATGGGCGGCTCCTGGCATGCGGTGGCGTAACCTACCGTCCGGTCGGTATATTCAAGCCCAAATTCAACACACCGAAATGATCTTGTCAAGAAGGAAATGAAAACGGCCGCTGATCGCCACTCCGGATGGATTTATGTGATATATCACAAAATAGAATCATCCGGCGATATTTCATCGCAAAGTCTCATCATCAAGCAGATCCAGCGCTTCTTGTTCGACCTCTCGGGAGCGCATACCACCCCATGACTCTCCATTTTCTTCTCTCATCGCCAACTTCGGCGCAGCATTCTCTGCCCTTCCCCTGCCGCCCACCAGCGCCGCCAATTCCCCCACCATCCCCTGAATGCTCTCCGCCTGTGCCGCCAGTTCTTCGGACGACGCGGCGGATTCTTCGGCGTTGGCGGCCAGGGTCTGGGTCATGCGGTCGACCTCCCGGGCCGATACGGAAATCTGCTCAATGCCGTCGGAGACGGACCGGCTGGCCTCGGTGATGGCGGCGGATTTTTCGCCGATGAGGGTGGCGGATTCGATGATGCTTTCGAAGTCTTCGTTGATGGTCCGGATGGATGCCGAAGCGCTGGCGAACCGCTCGATGTTGGTTTCCAGCAGATCCCGGGTCTGCTCAGAGGCGTCGCCGGCGCGGACGGCCAGGTTCCGCACCTCGTTGGCCACCACGGCGAATCCGGCGCCGGCCTCGCCGGCGCGGGCCGCTTCGGTGGCGGCGTTGAGCCCCAGCAGCCGCGTCTGGAAGGCGATCTCGCTGATGGAGTCGATGATCTGCCCCATGTCGGCGCTGTCCGATTCGATCCGGCCCATCTCCTGGGTCAGAGCGACCAGGGATTTTAGGGAATCCGCTGATTTTTCGATGTTCTCGTTCATCAATTTCTCCACGCCCTGGGTCAATGCGGAGGTATCCGAACTTATGGTGTTCATCTCCTCCAGCGCCGAAAAGGTCTCCTCCATGGCCGCCGCCTGTTCCGAGGCGATCTGCGACAGGGACTGGCTGGAGGAGGAGACCTCTCCCGCCATGGCCGCGATCCCCTCCGACACCTCCCCCAGCCCGTCGATGACCCGCTTGAGGGGCCGGCTCACGGCCCCGGCGATGGACCAGGAGAGCAGCAGGCCCAGGAGGATGCAGACCCCGGCCGCCACCCCCATGATGATCCGGGACCGGACGACGGATGCGGTCATGATCCGTTCCTGCGCCGCACGCATGGACCGGCCCGCTTCCTGGGTGCTCCGGGCCGCGGCAGCCATGGTCTCCCCGGCCGCATCCTGGCGCGCCATCATGTCGCTGAACGCCAAAAACGCCGTTCCATAGGCGGTGACCGCACCGACCACCTCGTCGACGAGTTCGCGGTTTTCGTTCTCCTTTGCCGCCCGGGCCATCTCATCTGAAAAGGACAGGATATCATCGACCCGTTTCTGAACCCCGGCCTTCAATTCCGGATCGCCGTTCGACAGGATGTAGGCCTTCTCCATCGTCCGTGCCGAGAGAAAAGAGCGGATGATGGCGTCGGCGTGGTTGACCATCGCCATTTTTTCTCCCAAAAACCGGGTTCCGCGTTGATGGGCCCGAAGCAGACGGTCCTGTTGCTCCGCTTGAATGCGGGCGCACTGCTCCAGGGCCAGTGACGCCTGGGCCGTCATTTTCGCCAGCTTTTCCTCCCGCTCCTTCACATGGGCGACAAAAGCGTCAAATGCAGCGCCGTATGCGTCGATCCCCTCCTGGATCCCATCCAGCCGCTTCAGGGTCCAGTCGGTCTCTTTCACCCTCGCATTGTTTCGGATGAGGAAAAACCGGGATTTCACGGCGGCGAAATGCTGTCGGAACCCCTCTTCCCAGCGTTCGGCGCCGCCGGAAGCGATGAACTCCTTTTCCGCCTGAAGGGCCATGAAAAAATAACGCATGGCATCGGTGACATCCAGCAGCATGGCGAGCTTCGCATCCAGAACGCCCGGCCCTTCCGAACCCGATCCCCCCCCGCGGCCCATGGAAACTTCCACCTTCAGCCCCCGAACGATGTTTTTGATTTCATCGTACAACGCGGTGGATGCCTCGGTCATGGCCGTCTTGTCCGCCGTCTGGCGACGGGTCAACTCCACCACTTCGCTGAATTCGGCGCCGTAGTCCGCCACCTGCCCGAGGATGGCCTCCGCCCGGGCGACCTGACGTTTTTCCCTCAGAACCTCTTTGAGCGCCTTGATTTCCGCTTCCATCTCCCGAACCCCCTCGACGACGGCTTCGGCCCATTGGATGCCACCGCCGGAAAGCAAAAACGCCTTTTCATCCATCCGGGCGTCCATGAATCGTTTCATGATCCCGTTGGCCATTTCCGTCTGACGGATGCGCCCCGCCATCAAATCGCCGGCCGCCTCCCGCTGTCGGGCCAGCTGGGCCTTCTGGTCGATCCCGATGGCTTCCGCCCTGGCCAGTGCCGTTTCGGCCCGGCGGTCCATCTCCGTCATGGTTTCAACCCGCTCTTTGCTGAGGGCCACGTAGTCGTTGAACGCCGACCGATACGCGCCGGCCCCGTCGATCACCTGGGCCACCCGCCTCAAATCGGGGGAGTCGTCCAAATCATTTTGGACAGACCCGGCCTGCTCGATAAGGCTGTGGAGATGCCGGTTGACCCCCTCGACATGGACCGGTTCCTCCCGGACGACAAATTTCAGCTCCTCCTGCCGGGCTTCCATCATAGACGCGGCCATATCGGACGCGGCGTCGCGCTTCTCCACACCCGACGTTACCCGCGTCAGGCCCCGGAACCCGACCCCGGCCACCACGGCCGTCAATGCCAGTACCAGTGAAAACCCTGCCAGCAGCTTCGCGCCCAGAGAGGTGGGCTTCGGTCTTATTTTCATCGATCTCAAATCCTTAAACCATATTATGTATTTTCATCCCCTCAAACGATACCATCCTTGAGGCGGAATGGCAAACGGGCCGCTTTCCGTAAAAAATGCTTTTTTTTTGCGATCTCCCCCTTGACGCTTACGGGAGAAATCACTAAATTAACTTTGAGCATTTGCTCATTAGCAACATTCACGCACATCGGATGAGACGAAGGAGTCAACCAATGGAAAAGATTGCCATCACCAGCGAAGGACCCACCCTCGACGACGCGGTCGATCCGCGGTTTGGACGGGCGGCGGGGTTCGTCGTCATCGATCCGGAAACCATGGAGACAGAATACAAAAACAACGGCGCAGCCCAGACCATGCCCAAAGGGGCCGGCATCCAGGCGGCTGAGACCGTCGCCGCGGCCGGGGCCAAGGTGTTGCTCACCGGTTATGTCGGTCCCAAGGCATTTCAGGCCCTGTCCGCCGCCGGGATCACCATCATCCAGAACATTGAGGACATGACGGTCCGGGAAGCCGTGGACCGCTATAAAAAGGGCCAAATCGATGTGGCCACGGCGCCCAACAGCAGAGGACACGGAAGATGATCGTCGCCATTGCCAGCGGAAAAGGCGGCACCGGCAAGACTACCGTCTCGGCCTCCCTGGCCGGGATCTGGTCGCCGCCGGCGGTCGCCGTGGATCTCGATGTGGAAGAACCCAACCTCCACCTTTTTCTCAACCCCGAGATCACCGGACAGGAACCGGCCTACATGGACGTCCCCAGGGTGGATGAGACCGGCTGCACCCACTGCCGGGCCTGTGCCGACGTTTGCCAGTTCAAGGCCATCAGTGTCCTGGGGGAAGTGATCCTTACATTTCCCGAGATGTGCCACGGCTGCGGGGCCTGCATGGCCGTCTGTCCCGAAGGCGTCATTACCTATGACCGGCGGGCGCTGGGCGACATCCTGTGGGGCCGGGCCGGCGAGACCGAATTCCTCATGGGCCGGCTCCGGGTCGGCGAGGCCATGAGCCCGCCACTGATGCGCCATGTGAAGGCCCGCCTCACGGATCGGCTGGCCGAGACCGGAGCCGACGTGCTGATCGACGCGCCGCCCGGCGTGAGCTGTCCGGCGGTCAACGCCGTGATGGACGCCGACGTCATTGTCCTGGTCACCGAGCCCACCCCCTTCGGGTGCTACGACCTGGCCCTGGCCCATGAGGCGTTCAAGAATATCGGCAAGCCCATGGGCGTGGTGATCAATCGGGCCGGACTGGGAGAGGACGCGGTTTACGCCCAGTGCCGGGAAGCCGGACTGCCGATTCTCGCGGAAATTCCCTATGACCGCACCATCGCCCAAGCCTACGCCCGGGGACGGATCATCTCCGAAACATCGGACCGATTCAAGGAAGTTTTCACCGATCTGGCCGAAAACATCAGGGCGCTACCGGTTCCGGACCTCGCCCGAAAGGAGGTTTCCCATGCCTGAAATTCTCGTCATCAGCGGCAAAGGAGGCACCGGGAAGACCACCCTGACGGCGGCCTTCGCCCACCTCGCCTTCGAGGCCGGCGACCGTCCGGTCATTTGCGATCTGGATGTGGACGCGCCGGACCTCCATCTGCTCCTGGACCCGTCCCGGCAGGTCACCGAAGAATTTGTTTCCGGCCACGAGGCCGTCATCGATCCGGACAAGTGCGAGGACTGTGGTCTGTGTGCCGAGGTCTGCCGGTTTGGTGCCGTTGTAAAAGGCACAAAGGCACAAAGGCACAAAGGCACAAAGGGGGACGATCCAGGCAGATCCGAGTCTTCGGGGTACTGGATCGATCCGCTTCGGTGCGAGGGGTGCAAGTTGTGCGTCGTCCAATGTCCGGCGGAGGCCATTGATTTCCCGGACCGGATGTGCGGCCACTGGCATCTGTCCGACACCCGGTTCGGCCCCATGGTCCACGCCCAGTTGCTGCCGGGGGAGGAGAATTCCGGGCGGCTGGTGACCCTGCTCCGGCAGAAGGCCGGGGCCATGGCCCAGGAACAAAACCGGTCCATCGTCCTTTCCGACGGCCCGCCCGGCATCGGGTGCCCGGTGATCAGTTCCCTGTCCGGGATCGATCTGGCGGTCATCGTCACGGAACCCACCCCGTCGGGCCGACACGACCTGGAACGGATCGTGGACCTTTGCGACCATTTCCAGGTCCCGGCCGGCGTGATCATCAACAAACAGGACCTCAACCCGGATGAAGTCGCGGCCATCGACCGGTTCTGCGAAACCCGCGGCCTTCACCAACTGGGTTGCCTCGACTACGACCCGAAGATGGTCGACGCCATGGTCCGGCGGCAGGCGGTCACGGAATACACCGACGTCGGCATCGGCGAACAGGTCCGGACCCTCTGGCAACGGATCATCGAATGGGCCCACATGAGCGAGGCCGCCTGATCCGCCAATTGATCCACAATCGTCATCGGCGCGGAGGCCATACACACCCCTTTGTCCCTTTGTGCCTCTGTGCCTTTGTCCCTAATTATCAAAGAAAGGAACACAACCCCATGAAAACCATCATCGCTATTCCCTCATCCAACCCCGGCGGAATGGAAGCGCCTCTGGGCGCCCATTTCGGCCATTGCGACCTCTACACCCTCATCACCGTCGAAAACGGGGAGACCACCCATGTGGAGGTCGTCCCCAACGTGCCCCATCAGCAGGGGGGGTGCATGGCCCCGGTCCAGTACCTGGCCAGCAAAGGGGCCAACGCCCTCATCGCCGGCGGCATGGGCCTGCGGCCCCTCATGGGCTTCAACCAGGTGGGCATCAAGGTCTATTTCGGCGGCCAGGCCCCCACGGTGGGCGCGGCCGTGGAGGGTTACCTCCAGGGCAGCCTGCCGGAGTTCCGGCAGGAGCACACCTGCGGCGGCGGCGGGATGCACCAGGGATAGACGGGACGGGGCGGCGACCGACATGAAAACCGATGCAACCACAATGGACCATTCCCCTTACGCCGTCGGCGGATTGAGCCCCCGGTTTCTGGGTCACGCCAATTTTCCCCAGGGTGGACAGCCCATGGAACGCCCCGACGCCGCGGCATCCAATATGGGAAGCTGCGGCGACCGGATCACGGTGCAGATCCAGGTGGCGGACGACGCCATCGCGGAGATCAGCGCCCTTCCGGCCGGCTGCGTCTACACCATCGCCTGCGCCAGCGCCCTGTGCGGGCTGGTCCGGGGCCGGTCCCTGTCCGGCGCCCTGGAACTCCAGCCTGAGGCCGTGGCCGATGAACTGGGCGGGCTGCCGCCGGACCACCTTCATTGCGCCCGGCTGGCCGTCAACACGCTGGGGGAGGCCATCGACGCCTATCTGCAACAACGCTGGGGGCACCGCCACACCTCGCCCCCTGCCTGAACCTGAATACCGGGGCAGGATCTCCGTTGGTCCTGCCCCATTCCAACCTCAACGCAAGGTCATGACCCATGCCCATCTACGACATTGTCTGCAATACCTGCGGACAGGAAAACGAAATCCTCATCACGCGACCGGAGGACGGGCTTTCCTGCCCGGCCTGCGGGTCGATGGATACAATCAAAAAGATGTCGGCCACCAGTTCATTGACAGGGGCCGACCGCCAGGCATATCCGGGCCCCGGCGACACGTCCTGCTGCGGCAGCACGCCGTCGGCGGCCGGATGCGCCGGGCCGGGATCCTGTTGCGGCAAGCGAGCATAAGGGAGGACGCGATGTGGCGAGTGCTCGTGGTGACGGAATCGCCTCCGAGATTCACGGAGTTTGCAAAGGCCCTTCGGGAGGAGGGAGAGGCGGAATGCATCTGGGCGGAGAGCCCCGAGGCGGGCATGGAAATGGCCGCCGGACCGCATCCCGCCATAGTGATCGTCGATGAAACCATCGGCGGGACGCCGGGCCTGGACTGGGTGAAACAGCTGCTGAAGGTGAACGCCTTTCTCAACACCGCCGTGGTCAGTTCCCTGAACAGCTCGGATTTCCACGAGGCCAGCGAGGGGTTGGGGGTGGCGCTTCAGCTCTCCCCTGATCCCGGGGAACGGGACGCCCGGAACGTGCTGAGCTGGCTGGCGGCGGCCTGATGCTACCCTTCAATCAACACGCGCGGAGCCTTGACGGCCCCGCGCGTGTTGTGCCCGTTCTTACTTCCCCCACTCCTTGTTGCGCAGTTCCACCCGCCGGATCTTTCCGCTGATCGTTTTGGGCAGCACCTCCACAAAGTCGATCTTCCGGGGGTATTTGTAGGGCGCGGTCACTTTCTTTACGTGGTCCTGGAGTTCCTTGACCAGGTCATCGGACGGCGTGTAGCCCGGAGAGACAATGACATAGGCCTTGACCACCTCGCCCCGGGTCTCGTCGGGGCTGGAGACCACGGCGGATTCGGCCACGGCCGGATGCTCGATGAGGGCGCTTTCCACCTCGAAGGGGCCGATCCGGTAGCCGGAGGTGAGGATCACGTCGTCGGCCCGGCCCACGAACCAGAAATAGCCGTCCTCGTCCACATAGGCCCGGTCCCCGGTGAGGTACCAGTCGCCCCGGTAGACCGACGCGGTCCGCTCGGGCTCTTTCCAGTATTCCTTGAACAGCCCCACGGGGCGGTCCGGCTTTACTCGTACGGCGATGTCGCCCTCGCTGTTGGGGGGCAGCACGTTGCCGTCTTCGTCCACCACCTTAAGGTCGAAGCCGGGCGAGGGCTTGCCCATGGACCCGAACCGGGGTTCGATGCAGGGAAAGGAGCCGCAGAGCAGCACGGTCTCGGTCTGGCCGTAGCCGTCCCGGATGGTGCAGTCCGTGGCCTTTTTCCACACCTCGATGATTTCGGGGTTAAGGGGCTCGCCGGCGCCGACGCAGTGGCGGAGGCTGGGGAATTTGTAGCCGCTGAGATCCTGGAGCACCAGCATCCGGTAGATGGTGGGGGCGCCGCACATGACGGTCACCGGGTACTGGGAAAGGAGATCGAGGGTCTTTTTGGGATCGAACCGGTTCGTATGGTGGACGAACTGGGCCGCGCCCTGGTTCCACGGGCCGAAATAGCTCGACCAGGCCGCCTTGGCCCATCCGGTGTCGGAGATGTTCCAGTGGAGATCATCGGCCTTGAGGTCGAGCCAGAACTTGCCCGTGATCTGATGGCCGATGGGATAGGAGGCATGGGTGTGGAGCGCCATCTTGGGCATGCCCACGGTGCCGGAGGTAAAGTAGACCAGGCAGTTGTCGTCGCTTTTGGTCTTGGCCGTTTCGAAACTGTCGGACGCCGTTTCCACGGCGTCGGTGTAGGCGGTCCAGCCGTCCCGCTGCCCGCCGACGATGACCTTGGACTTGACCGTGGGGCACTGATCCGCCACCTCGTCGAATTTGGCGGCGATCCCCTCGTTGGTAACGATGCACGCCGCCTTGGCGGTATTGGCCCGGTAGTCCAGGTCTTTGGACGTCAACTGGGTGGTGCCCGGCGCCAGGAGGGCGCCCATGCGGATGCAGGCGGTGAAGACCTCCCACCATTCGTAATTCCGGGGCAAAATGACCATGACCACATCGCCCTGGCCGATGCCCCGGTCCGTAAGGACATTGGCGAACTGGCGCGAGGCCCGGCTGATGTCGGCAAAGGTTTTCTTGACCTCGTTGCCGTCGTCATCCACCCACCACATGGCGAGCTTATCGGGGTCCTGGGCCCACTTGTCGATCACATCGCCGGCGAAGTTGAAGTATTCGGGAACCTCCCATTGAAATTCGGTATAGGTCTTGCCGTAATCGGTCATATTGTGCTGCTGGGACATCGCGACTCCTTTTCTGTCTTCGGTTTCCATTGACCCCAACCGAGCGCTCGTTCGGCCGGCGGAACAAAAAGCCGCCCCCGCCAGATCGAGCGCTCGATCAAATACAAAGGGCGCGATATTATAGCCTCATCGGAGCCGTGTCAAATCTTTTTTGCCCCCCACCGGCCGGGCGTCCACAGCCGGATTCGCAAACTCCAAATTGACAAAACAGCCGACTTTCATGTACACCTGATCCGATGACTCAGAAACCGACTTACGCGGAACTGGAAAGACGACTGGCGCGCCTGGAGGCGGAGAATCGGCGAATCCAACCCCCTGAAACCGCCACAAGGGAATGGAATGACCGCCTGTTCCAGATCATCCAGGGCAGCTCCATCCCCACCTTCGTCATCGACAAGGACCACCGCATCACCCACTGGAACCGGGCCGTGGAGAACCTCACGGGACTTTCCGCAGAGAAGATGCTCGGTACCCGTCAACAGTGGAAGGCCTTCTACAACTATGAGCGGCCGGTCATGGCCGACCTGCTGGTGGACGGCATCAGCACGGCGGCCCTCTCCCGTTACTACGGCGACCGGTTCCGGAAATCCGCGGTCATCGAGGGGGCATACGAAGCCGAAGGCTTCTTCCCCCATCTGGGCGAGGAAGGGAAGTGGCTCTTTTTCACCGCGGCCCCCCTGAAGGGCGGCGACGGCCGGATCGACGGCGCCATCGAAACCCTCCAGGACATCACCCGCCGGAAATGGGCCGAGGCGGCCATCCGGGAGTCGGGGGAGCGGTACAAGCGGTTCATCGACTTCGTCCCCT
>CAYPCE010000086.1:0-14797 GCA_964409085.1 uncultured Desulfobacteraceae bacterium
GGGCCGGATAGAGGCTCACCGGCTGCTTGCAGGCGTACTGGACGTAGAGTTCCAGATGGTCCTGGAGGTTTTCGCCCACGCCCGGCAGGTCCTGGACGGCTGAAATCCCCAGCGCTTCCAGGTCTTTGGCGTTTCCGATGCCGGAGAGTTGCAGCAGTTGGGGCGAATTGATGGCCCCGCTGCACGAAATGATTTCGCCGGCATACGCCTTGTGGATCTTTCCTCCCTTGACGTATTCGACCCCCACGGCCCGGTTGCCGTCGAAGAGAATCCGATGGGTCATGGCGCCGGTTTTCACCGTGAGGTTGGCCCGGCCTTCCACCGGATGGATGTAGGCCCGTGCCGCGTTCCACCGGCTGCCGTTATAGGTGGTCCGGTCGAACTTGGAAAAGCCCTCCTGACGGGGGCCGTTGATGTTGTCCACCACCGGATACCCGGCTTCCCGGACCGCCTTGAAAAATGCGTCGAAGAGCGGGTTGTCGCAGTCCGGGGTGGTCAGGTAGAGGGGCCCGTCGGTGCCGTGATGTCCGTCGCCCCCCGCCAGCCGGTTTTCGAACCGGTTGAAATAGGGGAGACAGTGGGCGAAGTCCCAGTTTTCCAGGCCGTCGTATCGGGCCCAGTTTTCGTAGTCCATGGGATTGCCCCGGATGTAGATCATCCCGTTGATGCAGCTCGATCCGCCCAGCACCTTGCCCCGGGGCTGGTAGATCCGCCGGTTGTTCATAAAGGGCTCGGGCTCGGATTCGTACCACCAGTTGTAGGTCTTGCCGGCCAGGGGATAGGTGAGGGCCGCCGGCATGTGGATCCGGTAATCGGGTTTGTGGTCCGGCCGCCCGGCTTCCAGCACCAGGACATTGTTGGACGGGTCCGCGCTCAGGCGGTTGGCCAGCACGCTGCCGGCGGATCCGCCGCCGACGATGATGCAGTCGTAACGGGTTCGGGTCATGATGGGGTCTCCTCCTTCTGTAATGGGACCGTTTCCTGTCGGTCCGTTTTGTTTCCGATCGGTTTTTACCGTTTCTTTCGGTTTCCTTTGTCTTTCTGATGATCCTGATGGCCCCGCCGGCGGTTGAGGCACTCCAGCAGCAGGGCGTAGTGGCGGCCGATGGATGAGAGCGCCTTCATGGGCTCGTTGGCCGCGATCTGGCGGGTGGTCTCCCCCCAGTTGGCCACGGTTTCCCTGCGGTAGTGGGGGTCGGCGTAAAGCGCGTCGTCATGGGAGCTGAACCCGAGCTGGATGGCCTGCATGATCCACTCGAAAATCGGGTTCCGGCTCATCCGGGCCAGTTGGATGTTCAGTTCCCGGTCCATCTCGGCCAGGGTCGCCATGTCCGGCTTGCCGTCGGCCAGCAGGGCGGCCATTTTTTCGGCATCCGCCGCCAGCCGCTCTTTTTCCGCCGCATCGGCCCGGGCAATGGCCAGGATGGTGATCGTCCGGTCGATGCTCTCCCGGAATTCCACCAGGAAGCACGGGTCTACGTCCCGCTGTTTCAGGAACAGGGCCAGGGACTCGCTGGCGTTCTTGACCTCCGCCTCCTTGACGAAGGCGCCGCCCTTGGCGCCTTTCCGGATTTCCACGAGACCTTTCTCCTTGAGGGCCCGCATGGCCTCCCGGATGACGCCCCGCCCGGTCTGAAACTGCTCCCGGAGTTCCCGCTCGCTGGGCAGGCTCTCCCCCGGCTGGATCTTCCCATCCAGGATGGCCGCCTCGATCTGCAGGGCGACATCTTCGCCGGCCCTGCCCATTTTGGCGGGTGAAAATCCTAATTTGTCAGTTTGGTCCGACATTTATCCGTAACTCCGCTTAATGGTCCGACATTAATTTGCAGTGAAAACGAGTGCTCTAATAAAGCCACTTCGGTTAAAAGCTTTATATAATAGAAATAATATAGTCTTACAGGTTGTGCCTGTCAAGATCCGGTCCATTGGAATGCCCCGATGCTCGTTCCAAATGGTACGACAATTAGATAGACCGGAAAAATGCGCTTGTCAAGGGAAATTTGGGGAAGGGAAGGTGAAGTTCGAGGGGGAAGCACGGGGAAACATCATCAGCTTCGAGTCCCCCGCGCTTCTTTTCAAAACGCTTGCCGGCAGATGGTGGGAATTGCTGCGATCGGTCAGCGGGCCATCATCGATTCCACGATCTTTTTTACATCCTCCAGCCGGTCTTTGTGAGCTACCAGGGTCCGGTTCCCGGTGCGCACCACCACCACATCGCTGACGCCCACGAGGGCGACGGTTTCCTGGGGCTGATCGCAGAAGACCAGGTTGCCCCGGGCGTCCAGGGTGTGGACTTGCCCTTTGACGTAATTGCCCTCGGCATCCTGCTCCAAAAAATCCTGGATCGCCAGCCATCCCCCCACATCCCGCCAGGAAAAGTCCCCGGCCACGCACCGGACATCCCGGGCCTTTTCCATGACCGCGAAATCGATGGAGATCCGCTGGACGGCGCTGAACTCCTTTTGGAGGGTCGCTTCCCAGTCGGGCGTCCCCAGGGTCTCCACGGCTTTGGCCAGGTGGTCGACGTGATCAGGGACATGGTTTTCCAGTTCCCCGCAAATGGCGTCCACGGTCCAGACGAACATGCCGGAATTCCAGAGATACCGGCCCGATTCCAGGTACTGTCGGGCGGTCTCCAGGTCCGGCTTTTCCTTGAAGGAATGGAGATGGAAATGGGCGATTCCGGCGTCGTCCGACGTCTTTTCACCGACTTCCAGATACCCGTACCCCGAAGCCGGATAGGTCGGACGGATGCCGAAGGTGTAGAGCGCCCCGGTCTCCCTGGCCGCTTTGACCGCTGACAGCAGGGTTTGCCGGAATACGTCCACGGGCTCGATGAGGTGGTCGGCGGTCAGGATGGCCATCACCGGGTTTCCGAACCGCTTTTTGGCGATCAAAGCGCCCAGACACACCGCCGCGGCCGTGTCTTTCCGCTCCGGCTCGCCGAAGATGTTCTCACTCGGGATTTGGGGGAGCTGTTCCGCCACCAGCGGGGTGAAGGCCGCATTGGTGAGCACGACGACCCGGTCGTCCGGCACGATCCCGGCCACCCGGTCGTAGCTTTTCTGCAACAGACTCCGGTCGTCGAAGAGCTGAATGAACTGCTTGGGCTTCTCCTGCGTGCTCAGCGGCCAGAACCGCGTCCCCACGCCCCCGGCCATGATGACGGCTACCCGGTTGTTTTCCATTGGTCTTTGGCGCCCCTTTCTTTGCGTTTCAATGATATTGTTTCGGTTCTAAATTTTGGACAATTTGGGTTTTGTTCGTGTATAAAAATTTGAATTTAAATGGAATATTTTGATTAACCGCGCATAGCGAGCATAAACCGAGCATAAACCGGATTCTGCTTCAGAATTACCGATTCGTCGTCTTCGACGTCGAGGTAGATTTCGCCGCCTTCGGAATTGGCGAGGCAGACCGCCGTTTCGATCAGCTCCCTGTCCGGCAGGGGGCCGCGGTCGCTCTTGAACTCCACGGCGAGGCTTTCGGCGTCGGGGATCAAAACGCGATCCTTTATTTTGCATCCTCTGTGGGGCGGATATCGGTCGGATTCTCTCGCATGGCGACGTCCCGGTCGGCCCAGGAGTCGATGGCCGCTTTGTCCTGAACCGCCCACCCCGCGGCCAACATGGCGTCCATTTGGCCGCGGGCTTTTTGTTTCGGGGTTTTGTTCATGGCGTCGTTCGATGGCATTCTAGGATCAGGGCTTTTCAATTTCCATCAGCATAGCCGCCTCCTCCACCGCCGATTCCAGCACCCCGGCATGCGCCGCCACATCCAGAACGGTAATCCGCTCCCGGATCGTCCGGGCCGTCAATGCGGCGGTTTTGAACTCTTCCGGTGTGAGGCGGACGGCGCCAAGGGTCATGGGAAAGCCGGTGCGGCGGATGAGGCCGAGGAAGAACCCGGGCTTCCGGACGGCGGCGAAGAGGGGCTGGAGGCGGTCCCAGTGCCGGGGCAACAGGTCGTCGAATTGCATCAACTGGGCGCGTTTCTGGAGGAACCGCTCCCGGACTTCGTCGGCGTATGGCCCCCAGACCGCCGGGATCGTCTCCAGATTGGATTGAAATCGAGGTTCGGCTTTTCCCTGTCCCACATTGGATGCATCCAATTCAGACAGCATCCGGTAGCAGACCGCCGAAAGGATGACGCCGGCGGCCACCTGCAGGCCGTGGAGTTCGGGTTTCCGGCCGGTAAGGCCCTCGCGCATATCGAGCACATGGGAGACCAGGTGCTCGCCGCCGGAGGCCGGCGCGCTGGAGCCGGCCAGGGTCATGGCGACGCCGGAGAGGAGCAGGCCGTCGAAGAGGCCGCCGGCCGCTTCGGGGTCGCCGTCGCGGACCTTTTCCGGAAAGGGGATGTAAGCCGATTCGGAACCCGCCACCACCGCGGAGGGCAACGGGCAGTAGGAACCGGAAAAAAGCATGGATTCGGTTTGCCAGTCGGTGTCCGAGACCGATTTGGCCAGGATGTCGCAGAAGCCGGACTGGCGGAGCTTGGCGGGGGCTTCCCGGACGATCCGTGGATGGGCGTAGATGGCCCGGGGCGGCCGGGCCGGCAGGGTCCGCTTGACGCCCCGGATCTTCACTGCGGCGATGGAAGAGGTGTAGCCGTTCATGGAGGGGGCGGTGGGCACGGCCCAATAATCCAGCCCGTGCGCGTTGGCCGCATATTTCCCCAGATCGTTGATGGTCCCCGCCCCAACGGCGATGATGAGGCCGATGTCATCCTGTCCGGCCATGAGCCGTTCCGTCGTTGCGTCGGTCATTTCCACGTCGCCTGGCATGGTCGCCAGGATGGGATCGATGCCGCGATCCTTCAGTGCCTCGACGACCGCGGCCCCGGCGGCGACGTGGGTATTCTCATCGTCCACCAGTAGTACCCGCCCATCACCGACGGCCTCCCGACAATCGTCGGCCAGCACGGCAAACGCGTTGTCGCCGGCATACCGCCGCACATCCACCGTCGGATGCGGTTTCCCGCAGGTACACAAAGGACCGAACGCAGCCGGATCCACCAGGAGGGGTCTGTCGCTGAGGCCCATGTCGCTACTTCTCCCGCTCCACGAGACCTTTGACGAACCAGCGCTGCATGAAGAGCACCACCAGGATGGGGGGCAGCATTACCAGCAGGGCCCCGGCCATGGCGACGTGCCAGTCCGGCGGGTCCTCCGGCGAGGGGATCAGGTTCTTCAGGCCGATGACGGCGGTGGTCATTTTGGGGTTGGTGGTGATGAGCAACGGCCACAGGTACTGGTTCCATCCGTAGACGAACTCGATGACCACCAGGGCCGCGATGTTGGTCTTGGAAAGGGGCAGCAGGATCTTCCGGAAAAAGACCATGGGCGAGGCGCCGTCCATTTTGGCCGCCTCGCAGAGTTCCTCCGGCACCGTGAGGAAAAACTGGCGGAACAGGAACGTGCAGGTGGCCGACGCCACCAGGGGCAGGATAAGGCCGGTGTAGGAGTCGAGCAGGCTCCACTCCAGGCTCACCTCAATGTCGTGGTTGGCGAACCAGCTCAGCAGGGCGTTGAGGTGGAGCCAGTCCCAGACGTACTGCAACGGCCCGAACAGGTTGGCCGCCATCTCGTAGGTGGGGAGGATGCGGACCTCCACGGGCAGCATCAGCGTGCAGAAAACCGTCACAAAGGCGACGGTGCGGAACCGGTAGTCGAAATAGACGATGGAAAAGGCGCCCAGCAGGGAGACGACGATCTTGCCGATGGTGATGCCCGAGGCCATGATGAAGGAGTTGAAGAGCTGGGTCCCCAGGTCCCCCTGGTTCCAGGCCGCCTTGATGTTGACCCAGAACTGGTCCCCGGGAATGAGCGGCATGGGCACCCGGGAGACTTCCTCCAGCGGGAGGGTAGCCGCAATGATAGTGTAGATGATGGGGAAGCAGACCACCAGGATGCCGAGCATCAGCAGGAGGTAGGTCAGGGCGTCCAGAATCGGCGTTTTTTCGACCATCGGTTGTGTTACCCCGTGTATTGCACTTTCTTTTCCACGTATTTGAACTGAAGCAGCGTGATGGTGATGATCAGCGCCATGAGCAGAATCGACTGGGCCGACGACGAGCCGAGGTTCAACCCGATGAAGCCGTCCTGGTAGACCTTGTAGACCAGGATGTTGGTGGCGCCCCCCGGCCCGCCCTGGGTGATGGTGTGGATGATGCCGAAGGTCTCGAAAAAGGAGAAGATGATGTTCATCACGGTCACGAAAAAAAGCGTGGGCGAGAGCAGCGGCAGGGTGATGGTCCAGAACCGGCGGAAGGGCCCGGCCCCATCCATGGCCGCCGCCTCGATGAGCGATTTGGGAATGGCCTGCATCCCCGCCATGAAAAAGACGAAATTATAACTGATCTGTTTCCAGGCGCTGGCCAGGATCACCATGATCATAGCGTCCGTGCCCCGAAGCACGGGGTCCCAGTCCACCCCCAGGTATTTTTTGATGGCGATGGCCACCACGCCGAAGGAGGGATGGAGGAGAAACAGCCACAGAATGCCCGATATGGCCGGGGCCACGGCGTAGGGCCAGATGAGAAACGTCCGGATGATGTTCTTGAACCGGAGAATCCGGTTGGCCAGGGTGGCGATGAACAGCCCGGTGGTGATGGCCAGGGCCGCCGTTGAAGCGCTGAAGGTCAGGGTGATGACGATGGACCGCAGGTAGAGCGGGTCTTTGAAAAGCCGGATGTAGTTGTCGAACAAGACGAACCGGCTGTGGAGCCCGAAGGGATCGCTGAGCATGAAGGACTGGGCCAGCCCCTGCACCGCCGGCCAGTAGAAGAAGGTGGCGGTCACCAGGATCTGGGGCAGGATCAGCAGGTACGGCAGGCGTTTCGACTCGAAGTAGGAGCGTTTTCTCAGCATGGCCGGGACCGGTCGTCAGGAAATGGCGGTATGGGCAAATTCATATGAAAGTGGACGTCGTGGACTGGGTGGACAAAGTGGACCCGGTGGACGGAGGGGCATTTCCCGTTGTCCACCTCGTCCACCCAGTCCACAATGTCCACTTCGTCCACCTTAGTCAAACGATAGATTTCGCTATTTATAAATCGACTCAAACTCCCGCAGCTTCTTGTTGCTCCGGGCTACGGCGGCGTCCAGGGCTTCCTTGGGGGTCTTGGAGCCGTTCCAGACCAGTTCCAGTTCCTCGTTGATGATGTTCCGGATCTGGACGAAGTAGCCGAGCCGCAGACCACGGGAATTCTTGGTGGGATCGCGCCGGGTCAGCTGCTTGATCCCCACTTCCTGGTAGGGGTTCTCTTTGTAGTAGCCGTCTTTCTTGAGCTGCTCATAGGCGCCGATGGTGATGGGGAAATAGCCGGTCTCCTTGTGCCACAGGATCTGCATCTCCGGTTGGGCCAGGTGGTTCATGAAGGCGGCCACGGCGTCGTATTCCTTGTCCGTGTGCCCCTTGAAGACCCACAGCGAGGCCCCGCCGATGATGCTGTTCTGGGGGTTTTTCATCCAGGATTCCACGGGCAGGGGCGCCACATCCCATTTGAAATCCTTGACCGCGTCCTTGAGCTTGGCGATGCCGCTGATGGAGTCGATGTAGATGCCGGCGTTCTGGGCGATGAACTCCGATTTGGGCCCCTGGTATTTCTGCCCGCCGTAGAAAAACCGGTTGTCGTCCATCCAGGATTTGAGCCGGGCGATATGAGCGATCTGCTTGGGATTGTTGATCATCAGTTCGGTGTCGAGGCCCTCGTAGCCGTTGGCCTTGCTGGCAAAGGGCAGGTCGTGGATGGCGCTGTAGTTCTCCACCTGGGTCCAGGACTGCCAGGCGGTGACCATGCCGCCGGGGACGCCCGAATCCACGAGTTTCTGGGTCATCTCGCCCATCTGGTCCCAGGTCACGGGGTCGGTCTTGGACAGGGGCACGTCGATGCCGGCCTTCTTGAACAGATCCACGTTGTAGTACATCACCGGCGTCGAAGAGTTGAAGGGCATGGACATGAGGTTGCCGTCCTTGTCCATGTAATAGGAGAGGACCGGCTGGAGATACGCCTTCCAGTCGATGTCGTAGCCCTTGTCCTTCATGAGCTGATAGACCGGATAGACGGCCCCGGAGAGCATCATGGTCTGGGTGCCCACCTCGAAGGACTGGAGGATGTGGGGCTGCTTGCCGGCCCGGACGGCGGCCACGCCCGCGTTGACCACCTCGTCGTATTCGCCCTTGTAGACGGCGTTGACTTTGTAGTCGGACTGGGAATCGTTGAAGGCCTTCACGATCGTATCGACCACCTCGCCGCGGCTGCCGCGCATGGCGTGCCACCACTGGACTTCCACCACCGCCATGGCCTGGGTGGCCCAAAAGATGGAAACGATTGACACCGCGATTACCGAAAACCACTTTCGTCCTTTCATCGTTACGCCTCCTTTGTTGAAACATGCTGGGTTGATGCCGGCGCACCGGTCTCCCGCCCTCGGGAAACCAGCACGAATGCCTCACTCACAGGCAATGTAGAAGGTCTCATAAGGGGAGTCAAGGTTAATCTGGAGTTAAAATCAGGTCTTGACTTCGGCTTCCGAAAAATGCTTTCTGTATGGATGGCAAGCGCTCATGGGCAATGGAGCCCGGCGGCGATCAAGCGATTTACAGCAACAAAACGGGATTGGGCAAATGGCGGGCGTTTCGTTGAAAAACGTGGTAAAGCGGTATGGCAAGGTCGAAGCGGTCCACGGCATCGACCTGGACATTCAGGATCAGGAATTCGTGGTGCTGGTGGGGCCGTCGGGGTGCGGAAAATCGACCACCCTCCGGATGATCGCCGGCCTGGAAACGATCACCGAAGGCGAAATCCGCATCGACGACCGCGTCGTCAACGACGTGGCCCCCAAGGACCGCCATGCCGCCATGGTCTTTCAGAACTACGCCCTCTACCCCCACATGAACGTCTTCAAGAACATGTCCTTCGGGCTCCGGCTGCGAAAAGTGCCCAAGGAGGAAATCGAAGCCCGGGTCCAGGAAGCCGCGACCATGCTGGAATTGACCGACTACCTCGACCGCAAACCCCACGAGCTGTCCGGCGGCCAGCGACAGCGGGTGGCCATGGGCCGGGCCATCGTCCGGGATCCTTCGGTCTTTCTCTTCGACGAGCCGTTGTCCAACCTCGACGCCAAGCTGCGCACCCAGATGCGCATCGAGATCAAACAGCTCCACAAGAAGGTGCAGACCACCACCATCTACGTCACCCACGACCAAGTGGAGGCCATGACCCTGGCCGACCGGATCGTGGTCATGCGCGACGGCTATATCGAACAGGTGGGCACGCCCCTGGAGATTTTCCAGCACCCCGTCAACACCTTCGTGGCCGGGTTCATCGGGTCGCCCCCCATGAATTTGGTGGGCGCGACCATCGTCAAAGCCGGCGACGCGCTGATGCTGAAATTCAACGAGAACTTTCAGATCCCCATCCCCCAAAAACCCGACGCCCAAATCCACGACGAAATGGACGTCATCATGGGCCTCCGAACAGAAGACATCACCATGGACAATGGCACCGCGACGTTTCCCGACACCTGGAAAGTGGACGGCGTCGCCGAGGTCGTCGAGCCGTTGGGCAGCGACACCAATCTCCACATGGATTTGCAGGGCGTCAAGGCTGTGGCCAAATGCGACGGCCGCCGCATCGTCAAGGCCGGCGACCGGTTCAGGATGGCCCTGAACCTGGAGCACCTGCATATCTTCGACGGGGAATCGACGTTGTCGATTTATTGAGGAAAGACGGATTTCCAGCCTGCCCCCCTATCCGATAACCGCATTTTTTTGTCCCCACCCGGCGTTAGCGTTTGAGCAACAACATGTACAAATCGTGCTTCTAATCTACCATAATGCAGCAATCTGGAATTTTGATTGACACATTCCAGAAATGGGGTGTTGGAGATAGCCTTCTTTTCTCTGACTGACCCGAGCCGGCCACCTTTACCCTCGGCGGAAAATAGCATGGACGGCACATTTCGCAGTTGACTTGATTGCCGATCAAAAAATCACTCTTTGCAGCCCCCAAACCCTCCGCCCCCCGGCGACAAAATCCGGAACCGATCCCCTGTTTCCGCCCGGATCTCGTTTTTCGCCCCGATATTCAACGCCCGCCCGTCTCTTCGAACGAACAAATTCATCCCCTTGTCGCCGGGCTCGCCGCCCTCCAGCCCATAGGGGGCAAAGACCCGCCGTTCCGACAGAATGGCTACGTTGAGCGGCTCCAGGAATTCCACTTCCCGAACCAGGCCGTCGCCGCCGTTGAACCGGCCCTTCCCGCCGGAACCCCGGCGGATGGAGAACTCCCGCAACAGCACGGGGTAGCGCCGCTCCAGGATTTCGGGGTCGGTGATCCGGGTGTTGGTCATGTGGGTGTGGACCCCGGTCTGGCCGTGCCAGGTCGGACCCGCGCCGGCGCCGCCGCCAACGGTCTCGTAGTAGCCGAACCGGTCGGAGCCGAAGGTGAAGTTGTTCATGCACCCCTGAGAGGCCGCGGCTACGCCGAAGGCCTTGAGCACGACGTCTACCACCCGTTGTGAGGTGAGAACATTGCCCCCCACCACGGCGGCGTCGGGGGCCGGATCGAGCAACGATCCTTCCGGGATGTGGAAAGTAATGGGAATCAGGCACCCGTGGTTGAGGGGCAAATCCTTTTCGATGAGGCACCGCAGGGAATAGAGCACCGCCGACTTGGTCACGGCCTTGGGCGCATTGCAATTGCCCCAGATCTGGGGGCCGGTCCCGGAAAAATCGAAGATCGCCGAGCCGTCCCGCCGGTCGATGGTAAGCGCCAGGGCGATGGGGCTGCCATCGTCCATATAGTCCACCGCGTCCACCGTGTCCACCTCGTCCATCCCCTTGCTTTCCGACAGGGCCGTCAGGCTGTCGCGAACCGCCTCCTCTGCGGCGTTCTGGACATGCTTCATATAGGCTTGGACCACATCCAGCCCATAGTGGTCCACCATCTCCAGGACCAGTTCGATCCCCTTCTGGTTGGCCGCCACCTGGGCCTTTAAATCCGAGATGTTGTCCGCCAGGATCCGGGTGCCGGCGATGGCCGGCCGCCCCGGCATAGGCGTGATCCGTCCCGGCGCCCTCAGCAGGTCGGCGACCCCGTTCTCCTGGAAGACCCCGTTTTCCACCAGTTTGAAGGACTCGATGCAGGCGCCTTCCTCCTGGATGTACCGGGAGTTGGGCGGCATGGAGCCGGGCGAGATGCCGCCGATGTCGGCGTGGTGCCCCCGGGCCGCCACCCAGAAGATGATCCCGCCCTCCCGGAACACCGGCGTGATGACGGTGATGTCGGGCAGGTGCGACCCCCCGGCGGCCGGATGGTTGGAGACCAGCACGTCGCCGGGAGACAACTCGCCCTTGCGGCGGCGGATCTGCTCCTTGACCGCCTCGCTCATGGCCCCCAAATGAACCGGCAAATGCGGCGCGTTGGCCACCAGTTCGCCCTCCGGGCCGAACAGGGCGCAGGAAAAGTCGAGCCGCTCCTTGATATTGGTCGAAATCGAGGTTTTCTGGAGCATCCGCCCCATCTGCTCGGCGATGGACATGAAGAGATTGGAAAAGATGGAGAGCTGCACCGGGTCCACCTCGACGCCGACTTTTTGGCCTCCACCCTCCCCCACCGTCACCGCCACATCACCCCATTCGGTGAATTCGGCCCGGCAACCCGGCTCCACGAGGATGGTAGAGGTGTCCTGCATGAGGATGGCCGGCCCGTCGATAACGTGGCCCGTGCCCAGGTCGTCGGTCCGGAAAATGGCCGTGTCCCGCCAACCGCCCTCGAAATAACAGGGAACTGCGGCAGCCGGCTCGGGATCGTCCGTCGCCTCCGGCGCCCGGATTCCCTTGAGCCCCGCCGTCTTCCCTTCGGATCGGACCCGCAGGTCGTCCACCAGGATGTCACGGTCGGTCAGGACAAAGCCGAATTCCCGACGATACACCGCCTCAAAAGATGCGGCGTAGTCGCCGTCTTCCGATCCGGGGACCATGATGGCCGTGTCCGTGCCCTGATACCGGAGGTTGAGGTAGCGCTGGCTGACGATGTTTTCGGCTGAAAACCCCTGGTCCGCCAACTCGGTTTCGGACTCTTTTTGGAGCGCATCCAGTTCCCTGCTCAGATCCGGCAGCGCATCCGCGCCATAAACCGCAGCCGACGGCTTCTGCCGCTCGGTGACCACGTCGGCCATGCCCATGCCGTAGGCCGACAGGATGCCGGAAAACCGGTGGATGAAAATTTTCGAGATCCCCAGGGACCGCGCGATGGCGCAGGCGTGCTGGGGGCCCGCCCCGCCAAAGGTGGCCAGCACGTGCTCCTTGATATCGTAGCCCCGCATGACCGAAATCTCGCGGATGGGCCGCACCATGGCCTCGTTGGCCACCCGCAGGAACCCCAAGGCCACCTCCTCGGGCGTCATGGGGGGGCGGTTTTGAGCGGCGTAACTCTCATTGATTTCCCGGGTAAGGGATTCAAAGGCCGCCCGGGTCGCCTCCAGATCCAGGGGCTGGTCCTCGGTCTCGCCGAAGATCTTGGGGAAGAAATCGGGCTGGATCCGCCCCAGCAACAGGTTAGCGTCGGTCACGGCCAGATGCCCCCCCTTTCGATAGCAAACCGGCCCCGGATGGGCCCCGGCCGATTCCGGCCCGGCCACCAGCATGCCGTGTTCGAAGAACAGCCGCGATCCGCCGCCGGCGGCCACCGTCTTGATGTGGAGCTGGGGGGCCTGGATCCGGACCCCGGCGGTTTCGGTTTCATGGACCAGTTCGTACTCGCCGCCGAACCGGGAAACGTCCGTGGAAGTGCCGCCCATGTCAAAGCCGATGACCGGCTGGCGGGTCTCCCGGTTGTAGGTGGTCATGGCATAGCCCACCACGCCGCCGGCCGGCCCCGAAAGAATGGCCCGGGACCCGGTGAAATCGTCGGCCTGGGCCAGTCCGCCGTCCGACTGCATGAATAGGAGACCGGTGTCGGCGAGGCGGTCCGAAAACCCGCCCCGGAAGCTGTCGAGGTATTTGCGGATGTGAGGGGTCAGATAGGCGTCGGTCATGGTGGTGTCGCCCCGGGCCACCAACTTCACCATGGGCATGACCTCGGACGACAGGGACACCTGGGAAAACCCCATCTTCCGGGCCAGTTCGCCCACCGCCTTTTCATGCTCGGGCCAGGCATAGGCGTGCATGAAGACAATGGCGAGGCTCTGGATGCCGTTGTTCAGCAACGACTGAAATTGGGGCCGAAGGGCTTCGATGTCGGGTTCCTTGAGCACCGCCAGCCGCTCGCCGGTGACGCCCTCCACAACGGGTGCATCCACGGCCGTTACTTCCGGCCCCAGGATGCGGAGCCGCTCGTCCACCTCGATCACTGTTTCGTAAAGCAGATCCCGCTTCCGGATCTCCAAGTCGAAGATGTTGGGCCGGTCCTGATTGCCGATCTGCAGGATGTCCCGGAACCCCTTCGTCACCACCAAGGCGCACCGGACCCCTTTCCGCTCCAGCAAAGCATTGGTGGCCACGGTGGTGCCCATGCGGATCCATTCCACGCCCTGGGCATCGAAATTCTCCCTGGGTAACGACTTCCCCGACACCGCCGACAGCACCCGGCGAATCCCTTCCCGGGGCGCATCGGCGTAGTTATTGGGATCTTCGGACAGCAGCTTGACCACCATATAACCGGGCTCGGTGGGGATTTCCGCGTAAATATCGGTGAAAGTGCCGCCGCGGTCGATGGAGAAACGGAGTTTTTTGGGGTTGGGCATAACATCTCCTGGATGGATGGGAGCAAAATAGACGGCAGGCGGTTTTCAGGCGTTCGCTTCAACTTCACACTCCGCCACGTTCCGTTTTTCGGAATCGAAATTGACGCCCATCAAGATGATCTTTTTCCCGCTTTGCCGGAACATGTCGGCGTATCCCTTGTCGCGAATCTGCATCAGGGCGGCTTTGGCGCTCTGATTGCACTTGAACTCGATGACATAGACCTTGTCGGCAAATGCTACCGCCAGATCGATCCGGCCTCTGTGGTGCAGGACTTCGCTCCTTGCGTCCGCGCCCGAAGCGCTGACCATCAGGTAAAAAATAGTGTGGAAATAGGCTTCGTCGCGCCGGGTCTCCAGGGTGTGGGGAATCGAGGCGAAAATCGCGGCCATGGCGTCAAAAAAGTCGTCGAGCCGCTCCTCCCGTAGAAAGGCGGCGAGCCGCAGCATCTGGGAATAGGCGTCTTTTGTTTTGACGTAAGACGTCAGCAGGTGCTTTAAAAACGCATTTTTGACTTCCCGGTTCGGGTAATCGAAACAATAGATGTGGCCTTCCACGTTCTTGATGGTGACGTATCCGGTTTGGAACAAAAGCGCGTCGGGATTTAAATCTTCAAGTTCGTAAGTACTGAAGGAGGTTTTGTCGGTTTGCAGGCCTTCGATCATAGGGAGCGGAAAATTGTTTTCGCGCAGGATATTGACAAGAAATGTCGGCGTCCCGGTTTCAAACCAGAAGTCCTCAAAGGCTTTTTGTTTTAAAGCGGACATGAGCGAAAACGGATTGTAGACTCGAAGATCCTTCCTGGAAAACCGATACCCATTGTAATAAACGGCAAGTTCCCGGATCGCGTCCCGCTCCGACAGATCGAGCTGTTGCGCCAAGTCGACGATGTATGGGGCAAAATAGCGTTCCACTTCTTTCTGTGTGTATCCCATCATGTCCGCGTAATCTTCCACCATGGTGACGTCTTCCAGGTTGTTGAGTTCCGAGAAGATCGACACCCGACTGAATTTGGACACGCCGGTGAAAAAAACGAACCCGAGGCA
>CAYPCE010000087.1:0-14617 GCA_964409085.1 uncultured Desulfobacteraceae bacterium
CTGGACCGGGCCCTGCCCCACATCGGCGACGGGCTCAAACCGGTCCAGCGGCGCATCGTCTACGCCATGTCCGAACTGGGCCTCCGGTCCACGGCCAAATACAAAAAATCGGCCCGGACCGTGGGCGACGTCCTGGGCAAATTCCACCCCCACGGCGACACGGCCTGCTACGAAGCCATGGTGCTCATGGCCCAGCCCTTTTCCTACCGGTACCCGCTCGTTGACGGCCAGGGCAACTGGGGCGCGCCGGACGATCCCAAATCCTTTGCCGCCATGCGGTACACCGAATCCCGGCTGTCGCGGTACGCGGACCTGCTGCTGAGCGAACTGGGGCAGGGGACCGTCGACTGGGTCCCCAACTTCGACGGAACCCTCACTGAGCCGGCCATGCTGCCGGCCCGTCTGCCCAACATCCTGCTCAACGGGACCAGCGGCATCGCCGTGGGCATGGCCACCGACATCCCGCCCCACAACCTCCGGGAGACGGCCGACGCCCTCATCCACCTGCTGGACCACCCCGACGCCTCCCTGGAGGTGATCTGCGAGCGGCTGCCGGGGCCGGACTATCCCACCAGCGCCGAGATCATTACCCCCCGGTCGGAGATCCTGGAGATGTACCGGACCGGCAACGGCGCCATCCGGATGCGGGCCGTCTTCCACCGGGAAAACGGCGACATCGTCGTCACCGCCCTGCCGCACCAGGTCTCCGGGGCCAAGGTCCTGGAGCAGATCGCCGGCCAGATGCAGGCCAAGAAACTGCCGCTTGTGGCCGATCTCCGGGATGAATCCGACCACGAAGCGCCCACCCGTTTCGTGATCGTGCCGCGGTCCAACCGGGTCGATGTGGACGCCCTCATGGCCCATCTTTTCGCCACCACCGATCTGGAGCGGACCTACCGGGTCAACCTCAACATCATCGGCGTCAACGGCAAGCCCCAGGTCAAGGCGCTGCCGGCCCTCCTGCGGGAGTGGCTGGAATTCCGCATCGAAACGGTGAGACGCCGCCTCCAGCACCGGCTGGACAAAGTGATCAACCGCCTCCACATCCTGGAGGGGTTGATGATCGCGTTTCTCAACATCGACGAGGTGATCGCCATCATCCGGAGCGAAGACAAGCCCAAGCCGGTGCTCATGGAGCGGTTCGGCCTGACCGACGCCCAGGCCGAGGCCATCCTGGAGCTGAAGCTGCGCCACCTGGCCAAACTGGAGGAGATGAAGATCCGGGGCGAGCAGGACGACCTGATGAAAGAACGGGATTCCCTGGAAAAGACCCTCGGCTCCGAGGCCCGGCTCAAATCCCTCGTCCGCAAGGAGATCAAGGCCGACGCCAAGACCTACGGCGACGACCGGCGCTCGCCCATGGCCGAACGGAAAGAGGCCCAGGCCTTCACCAAAGCCGACCTGCTGCCCTCGGAACCGGTGACGGTGGTCCTTTCCGCCAAGGGATGGGTCCGGGCCGCCAAAGGACACGATATCGATCCGGCGGGGCTCAGCTACAAGACCGGCGACCGGCTCCAGGATGCGGCCCGGGGCCACAGCAACAACGAGGCGGTTTTCCTCGATTCCACCGGCCGGAGCTACACGCTGCCGGCCCACAGCCTGCCGTCGGCCCGGAGTCAGGGGGAGCCGCTGAGCGGCCGGCTGAACCCGCCGGGCGGGGCGGAGTTCATCGCCGTGATCATGGGCAAATCCGACGAGATCCTGCTTCTGGCCAGCGACGCCGGCTACGGGTTCATCATCCGCCTGTCGGACCTGCACGCCAAAAACCGGGCCGGAAAAGCCGTCCTGACCCTCCCCAAAGGCGCTCAGCCCCTGCCGCCCCTTCGCGTCTCCAACCCCGAGACCGACCTCGTCTGCGCCGTCTCCAACGAGGGCCGGATGCTGCTTTTTACGGTCCGGGACCTGCCCATGCTGCCCAAAGGCAAGGGCAACAAGATCATCCAGATCCCGCCGGCCCGGCTCAAGGCCCGCAAGGAATACGTATCGATCCTCACGGTCGTGCCCGAGGGGGCGCACCTCGTCATCCATGTGGGCAAACGGTTCATGACGCTGAAGGGCGCGGATCTGGCGGCCTACAAGGGGGAACGGGGGAGACGGGGAAAACTGCTTTCCCGGGGCTTCCGGAACGTGGAACGGATCGAAGCGGTCGCTCCGGGTGAAGACGACGGGGGCGATGACGGCGAGCGGGGGCAGTTGTCGTTGATGTGATGCTGTCTAATGGAAACAATGGATCGCATCTGCTGTCAAAATTCAAGGATACGTTTGCGGATTTGGGTTGCCCAGAATAATGATTTATGCTATATTTTAAGTATTTGATAAGGAGAGCCCCATGATCAGATCCTTAGAGGAAATATACGAGGAAGCCCAAGCCCTTCCCAATGAGTCCAAGATAATACTGGCTGAAAAGCTTTTCGCAAGCGTCGAAGATGGAATGGGTTCAATAGTAGTCGCAGATCATTTGGAAGAAGTAAAACGGCGAAGAGAGGAAATCCGTTCAGGGAGAGTCGCGACTGTCAACGGAGAGAAGGGGTCTGCTCAAATACGCGCCATGATAGGAAAATGATATACGATTTTCATCCTGAAGCCCTTCAAGAATATGCTGAAGCAACCCAATATTACCTCAACATCTCGTCTTCTCTGGCAGTAGATTTCGTCTCAAAAATTGAGGACGGCATCAACAAGATTCTTCTTCATCCGGAAACGTGGCATCCGGTCGAGGAAGATATCCGTCGGTATCTTGTGGAACGGTTCCCCTATGGCATTTATTACACGATTGAGAGCGATCATTATATCCTGATCCAGGCGGTTATGCATTTACACCGGAAACCCGACTACTGGAAGTCCAGACTCAAAGCCAGATAAACCACAAATGTCTCCCAATCCTCCTCGGCAGATGCACAGATCGTTTCAGAACTTCCACGCCTCCGCCATTGCCCAAACTCACTAAAAAATTTGCGCGGAACCCGACCCTCCGGTAGGATGAACAATATGGAGAACGGCTCTGCATAATGGACGACCGCAAAAAGGCAACGCGACCCGCGACAACCCGGTTCATCTGTTCCGGTTTGCTGATCATCTGGCTCTGCGTGGCCGGCGCCCCCGTTTCGGCCCAGGAGACGGATAAGGCATCGAGCGGCGACGAAATCGTTGTTGTCGACATCCCCTACGCCCTGTTTGTCTCCCTTGCCCGGTATGAAGACCTGACGGAAGCCGAACGCCAGGGGCAACCGGTCGCTTCGGAGCTGGTCCCCGTCCTCGAAACCATCGTCGATACCCTGAAAAAAGAGCGGGATCGGTTCGAGCCGCTCCTCGCCCGGACGTCAGACGGCGATATCCGGGAATGCCTCGCCCGGATGGATCGGCTCATCGAGGATTACGAAAACGAACTCCGGTACCGCCGAAAGGCGATGGCGCTCGAGCGGCTCCTGGAGCAGCAAGAATCCCTGCTTGACGGGGAGTGAGGAGAACGCGATGATGGTTGCGCCCCGCCGTTTATTCCCCATTTCTGTTTGGCTTCTGTGCGCCTTGATAGCGGCCGGAGGCTGCGCCGCGCCCCCCGGCGCTCCCGACGCCGGGACGGGAACCGAACCGCCGAACCTGGAACGCCTGGTTTCGACGGCCCAGCGGACCCGATCCCAAATACAGGCGGAACTCTCCCACAGCCCGGACTCGGAATTGCAGGAGTCGCTCCGGATCCTGGACAGCATCCTCGCATACGCCGCCAGGGTGAAGGCTGATCCGGATCAGTTCGACCCTGAGAAGATAGACGACTACAACCGCAAAATCGGGATCGTCCAGGGCAATATCGAGCGGTTCAGGGATCCGAAATATCGCGTCTCCGTCTCTTTTCCGGGCGGCGGCTACCGAATCGACGATCTGCCGGGCCGGGAAAAGAGAAGGCTCCGGGATCTGGCGGCGACCGTCGCCGGAACCGTGGCGGATCTTCAGCGCCGCCACCCGTTCCGATCGGTCCGGATCACCCTCAGATCCGTCGGATACACCGACGAAACCCCCATCGCCGCCGGCACCCGGCTGGAAGCCGTGATCCGGCATGAAATCGAGGACCTGGCGCCGCCCGGCCCTGCACGCCGCCGGCAATACAACCAGATCCTGTCGCGCCTGCGGGCCACCAACGCCAATCAGTTCGTGCTGAGCCAAAGCCGCTCGGCCCTGGAATCGGAAGGGTCTGTGGAATTCGTCCAAAAAATCACCGGCATGGGCGAAGCCCTTCCATCGCGGGACGGCTCGCGGTCCTATCGGCCCAGCGATCCCCGGCGCCGGGCCTGCCTCGTATCCGCTTTTGTCGAGATCGTGCTGTGACCCCAAAGCGGTCATTTGGGCGGCGGGTCGTCCCGGCGGGGGTCCTGCTGATGCTGCTGCTGCTGGCCTACGGGAGTCCGGCCCAAAGGACCTTGCCGGACCGCCGGGCGGCCATCGTTTGCAACCTGAGCCAATTCGTGATTTGGCCTCGGGACGCCGGGGCAGGCGAGACCCGTGCTTACTGCCTTTTGGGAGAAGACCCCATCGCCGGGGCCCTGGAGCGGTTGTGCAGAAAGTCCGACAGGGAAGAAGGGAAAGTGTTTCGGCAGATCGACAGTCCCGATGCGGCCGCCGGTTGTCATGTCCTGTTTGTCAGTCCGGAGCTGGCTTACCGCGCGCCCCATATGATCGGCCGCCTGGCGCAAACGCCGGTTTTCACTGTCAGCGACATCCCGGGATTCGCCCAAATGGGCGGCATGGTGGAAATTGTGTCCACCACCGAACGGGTCAACTTCCACATCAATCTGGACGCCGCCAGGCGGGCCGGACTGACCATCAAAGCGCCGCTGCTCCAGATTGCCAGGGTCATCCAGGAGGTCAAGTAGGGGGCGCCGCTGCTATGCGCCTCGCCAATAACTCCGCTTTTACCGCGCATGCGATTTTATCCAGCGTATAGGGCTTCCGCACATAGGCCCCGGCACCGAGGTTCTGGGCCTGCTTCACCCGGTCCGACTCTGAAAAGCCGCTGGCGATGATCGCCCGCTGATGGGGATGGCGGTCGATGATCCGGCGATAGGTCTCCAGGCCGTCCATGCCCGGCTCCATGATCATGTCCAGCAGCACGAGGTCCACTTCGTGGACGCTGAGATGATCCACGGCCGCCTCGCCGGTGGCCACCGCATGGGCCGTGTATCCCAGCACTTTCAGAAACTGGACCGCGATTTCCCGCTGCTCCGGCACATCGTCGACCACCAGAATGGTTTCGCCGTTGCCGCGGAGGTCGGCGGCGGGCGATGCGGTTTCAACCGAGCGGGCCGTCTGTCCCTGGGCGGCGGGAAAATAGAGATAAAACGTCGTTCCCCGGCCCGGTTCGCTCTCCACGTCAATGTAGCCGCTATGGTCCATGACCGTTCCCCAGACCACCGCCATGCCTAACCCGGTGCCGCTTCGCCCCATCTTTTTCTTGGTGTAAAACGGCTCGAAAATCCGTTGCTTGTCCTCGCGGGCGATGCCGACCCCGGTGTCGGAGACGGTCAGCAGGACATAATCTCCCTTGTGGACGGCCTCGTATCCGGGGATGGGCCGGTCGATGTGCCGGTTGGTCAGGCCGATGGTGATCGCCCCGCCGTCGGGCATGGCCTCGGCGGCGTTGGAAACCAGGTTCATGATGGTCTTGTCGAGATGGACCGGCGACCCCATGATGTTGGGGGTGTCCGGGTCCAGCTTTGCCTCCACGCGGACGGCGGGATGGTAGGACAGGAGCTTCTGATGGAACGGGCTGTTGAGATACGTCTCGATCACTGTTTTGAGGTCCACCGCTTCGCTGGTGCCGACCCCCCGGCGCGCCAGGGTCAGGAGATCATCGACGATGGCTGCCGCTTTGAGCCCCGACTTCTGGATGGTGAGGATCGGCTTGCGCATGGGGCTGTCATCGGGCAGGTTGAGGAGGAGCAGATCGGGGTAGCTGACGATCCCCGACAGGATGTTGTTGAGGTCGTGGGCCACCCCCGAGGCCAGGGTGCCGATGGCCTCCATTTTCTGGGCCCGGGACAGTTTCTCCTGAACCGTCGCCCGCTCGTCCATCTCGTTCTTGAGCCGGGCGTTGGACGCCGTCAGCTCCGCCGTCCGGAGGGCCACGGCTTCTTCGAGCCGGTCCCGGTGCAGGGCCAGTTCCTCATCCCGTTTCTGGATCTGGGACAGCATTTCGTTGAACCCCTCGATAAGCCCGCCGATCTCATCGTCGTTCTTTTTCACCACCCGGGCCGCATAATCCCCCTTCTCGGACACAGCCTCCATGGCCTGGGACAGGTCGGCGATGGGCTCCACGATGGTCCGGTGCAGCCGCCGGGTGATGAGATGGACCACCGTGAACAGCAGGGCCGTCATCCCCAGCACCACCATCACCGACAGGGCGATGCGCCGGTTCAAGGATCCCAAATCCGCCCGGATGACGACGTATCCGATGATCCGGTCTCCCAAGGGGATGGGCTCGACGATGTCCAGGTATTCCGCGGAAAAAAGGTGCCCCCGGACCCACCCCCGTTCCTTTGCCGCGTCCGCCGTTTGAAACCGGTGCAGGAGCCGTCTGAATGCAGCTTCATCGAGGGATGCGCCGGCCGGCAAATCCGGATTCCGATAGACGGCGAAGCGGCTGCCGTCCCGCCGGAGGATCCCGGCAAAGGAGATCTCCGGTTCAGCCTGGAGCGCCGCCAGGATTTCCCGGGCCGTTTCCGGCACGTCGAAGGTCAGGGACGCCGTGCTGTTGATGCCCACCACCTTGGCCAGCGTGGACAGATTGACCGTCATGTTCCGCCGGAACGCCAGCACCTTGTTGGTGACGAAAAAGACCGCCAGCACCAGAACGGTGAAGGTGGAGGCGATGGAAACGATGACGGTCAGTTTGGACCGGATGGGCAGGTCGCCGAACCTGCGGATCATGACACCTTTCAAAATGCAGGATTCCTTCCTTTTCGATTCTTGCTGGGGGGAGGATACCGGGCGGAAGGGATTTTGTAAATGCGCTGTGCCGCTTTCCGGACGGAGGATGCAGTTCGACAATCCGGGAGATGGGTTGAAGAGAAAGAGCGAAACGGGCGGAGCGTCCCGCAGCGGACCGGGGGACGCCCCGTTTGGATCAGGCGCCGTTCTTGCTCAGCTGGGTGGCGCTGTGGAAAGCAGCATCCATATCAGGCAGGTGGGTC
The DNA here is from genome assembly GCA_964409085.1 of uncultured Desulfobacteraceae bacterium. Classification (GTDB taxonomy): domain Bacteria; phylum Desulfobacterota; class Desulfobacteria; order Desulfobacterales; family JAABSP01; genus JAABTD01. Next base: position 7,182 of record CAYPCE010000087.1, read on the forward strand.
ATCTCCGGCACGACCTGGATGTACTGGACCACGCCCTTTTCATCCACGATGATCACCGACCGGGCCAGGAGCATCAGGTCTTCCATCAGCAGCCCCACGGACTTGCCGAACTCGCCCGATTTGTAATCCGACAGGTACTGGATGTCGGTGAGGCCCGCTTCCTCCGCGAACCGTTTCTGCGCAAACGGGGTGTCCCGGCTGATGGCGATGCGTCGGACGTTGTCCGGCAGCCGGTCGCCCTCTTCTCCGAGGATGTGGGTCTGGGCTTCGCAGACCTTGGTATCGATGGAGGGGACGATGCTCAGAAACAGAATCTCCCCTTTTTCGTTGGACAGGTCCACGGGCTGCATGGTCCCGGCCTGAACCAGCGTCGCCGACGGCAACCTGTCGCCCACGGCGATGTAGTCGCCCAGCAAATCGTGGGGAGTCCCTTTGAAGGTCACCCGGGTGCCGGGCGAAGCCGATGCGGTGTCGACCTGGATATTGGGTCGGGTCGCGGCGCAGGCCGTCAGAAAGATCAGTGCCGGGACGATGGCCAGCAGGGTTGCTCTTTTTCCGCTCATTTTCTTTCCTCCTTTCGGTTCATGGCTTGTTTTTTCGGTTGCGTGGCCCCGCCTATGTGGTACAAATTTAGAAGCGGGCGAATTAATGAGATTATAAGCCGCCCCTTTGATCGATGCAACTTTTGTATGAAAATTCGGAGGAAGATCGGACCGACGGGAGATGAGCACATGAAAATCACCGTTCTCGGCGCCGGGGCCATGGGGAGCCTTTTCGGTGCAATGCTGCTGGAATCGGGCCACGACGTCCATCTCGTCTCGCTGGACAGCGCCCATGTGACGGCGATCCGCGAGCGGGGACTCGCCATCGAACGGGGAGAGGAGGTCCGGACCATCGCCATCCCCGCGCATACCAACATTGAAACCCTCCCGCCGGCGGACATCTGCATCGTCTTCGTCAAGTCTTCGGATACGGCATCGGCGGCCGCCGATGCGGCCCGAATTGGCGGTCCATCCGGGGCCGTCCTGAGCCTCCAGAACGGACTGGGCAATGCGGAAGTCCTGGCCGACGCCGCGGGAGACGAGCGGATCATCGCAGGGACGACCGCCCACGGCGCCACCCTGACCGGACCGGGAAGGGTCCGTCACGCCGGCAACGGTCCCACGGTCATCGGCATGTGGTCCGGGGCGGATCCCGCGCCGGCCCGGCGGGCCGCGGGGGCGTTGACCGGCGCCGGGATCGAAACGACAGTGGCCGACGACATCCGCTCCGTCATCTGGAAAAAGCTCCTGATCAATGTGGGCATCAACGCCGTTACCGCGCTGACCGGGATCCGGAACGGGGGCATCCTTGATCTGGAAGGCACCCGGTGGCTCAGCCGGACCGCGGTGAGAGAAGCCGCGGCGGTGGCCGACGCCCGGGGCATCGACGTGCCGCCGGATATTGTGGATACGGTGTTCAAGGTGGCCGAAGCCACCCGGGAAAACCGATCCTCCATGGGCCAGGATGTCGATCACCGGCGCCGGACCGAAATCGACGCCATCAACGGCGCCGTGGTGGCGATGGCGGAGCGGCTGGAGATTCTCGTCCCCGTCAATAAAACCCTGACCGCCCTGATCCGGACCCTCCAGGCCCATTATCCCGATTATCCCGAGCTTTCACAGTAACGACAACCCCAGCGATAAAGAAAGGCAGGTCCCATGAGCCGCCAGAAAACCACGATCCTGGACATCAAAAACGCCAAAACCGAAAACCGGAAACTGGTGATGGTCACCGCCTATGATTACCCCTTCGGCCTTATGGCCGATGAAGCCGGCGTGGACATCGCCCTCGTGGGGGACTCCCTGGGCATGGTGGTCATGGGACTGGAGAGCACGGTAGAGGTGACCATGGAGGACATGATCCACCACATCAAGGCCGTAGTCCGGGGCTGCAAGGGGCCCATGGTCATCGGCGACATGCCCTTCATGAGCTACAACATCTCCATCGAACAGGCGGTGACCAATGCGGGACGGCTCATCAAAGAGGGCGGGTGCGACGCCATCAAGCTGGAAGGGGGCGTCAATTTCGCCGAGACCGTGGGCCGCATTGTCCGGGCGGGGATCCCGGTCCAGGGCCATATCGGCCTGACGCCCCAGACCGCCACGGCCCTGGGCGGCTTCAAAATGCAGGGAAAAGACGCCGACGCGGCCCTTGCCATCATCGAGGACGCCAAAGCGCTGGAAGCCGCCGGCGTCTTTTCCATCATCATCGAAGCCGTTCCCGCTCCCCTGGGCAAACTCGTGGCCGAAACCGTCTCCGTGCCGGTTATCGGCATCGGCGCCGGCCCCGACGTGGACGGCCAGGTGCTGGTCACCCACGACATGGTGGGGCTTTTCGACCGGTTCACGCCCAAATTCGTCAAGCAGTACACTAAAATCCGCCCCACGATCATCCAGGCCATAGAGGCTTACGGCGAGGACGTGAAAAAAGGGGCGTTTCCGGCGGCCGAACACTCGTTTTCCATGCCGGAGGAGACCCTGGCACGATTGAGGGCGTCGATGCTGGAAAAGTAGTAAAAAATGACCTTACTGGTTGAGCCTTCCGGAGTCTCCGGGGTTATCAACCAATGGCTGTATCAAATACGGACTGCCGCCACGCATGGGGGGTAGATGCTGGACAAGATGGTGGAAAAGGCTAGGAAAGGCCTAATGAACATCAGGGAGTTTGTGGCCGGGGAGCACGAGGTGTCCGTGTCCGAGGAGCGGCTCAATCGCATGGCCAGGGAAGACGAAAGGGTCCGTAAAAAGCTCGATGAGGCCGGGATCGACCATGTGGCACTGAATGTCGAAGACGGCGCAATATGGGTTCGGGGGCGGTTCAGGAAGAAAGGGGTTTCGGGAGGGTTCCGGGTTCGGTTGACGCCGGGTGAGCCCATCTGGGAGGATGACCGCCACGCGATCCGGCTCAACGTCGTGGACCAGGACGTCGATTTCGACAGCACCATATCCGGCCTTGTGGCCAGCCTGGGGACCAAAGTGGCCTCTGGTCTGTTTGGCTGGGACGTGGTGGGGGGACGGATTCGGGAGGAGACCGATGGCGGCGTCGTCACCCTGGATCTCGACGGCCATGGCCGTCTGCTGGATACGGTGCTGACCTCCATCCGCGCCACCCGGCTGGAATGCCGGCCCGGACAGGTGGTCTTCGCTTTCAAGCCGGAGGGGTCCCACGCCATGTCCAACGCCAGGGAACTGATCATCTGGTGGAAAGAGCGGAAGGGGGAAACCGATACCTCCCCGAATCTTTGACAGAAACGGCAATCCGCGGATAGAAAATATGGAGATTTGTCAGTCGCTGATGAGAATCGTGCCAGAAGATCGCAGAACACGGGCGCCGATGCCGGTCTCGTCAGGATGAAACAACCCGCTTGGGAGTGGCATGCTAATCATCATGACAGCGCATGGGGGCGTGGAATCGGACGCCGCCCCCATGTCCCTGCGATCGGCCGAAAAAGCAATCGGAACCCTCGACAAGGCGTTCAAGGCCTTCCAGCTCTACCCGGAGCATCACGATATCTGCCAGAGCGGCCTGGCCATAGCCAAATCCGCGCTGGATGCCGTCTTGAACGCTCATTCGACGCTGAAGGTCTCTGTTGAAAAAGAGCGGTTTCTCCTGGGCGGCGAGGTCGTCTACACCTCCCTGTCGGACGAGGGGTTGAGCGCCCTGCTGTACCGGGACGGCATCCTGTGGATCGAGTTCAGGAAGGGCCTCCAGTCGGACGAGATCAAAGGGTTTCTGGACATTCTGAAAACCTATCGCCACCAGGAGGAAGAGACAGAGGGCGACGTGGTCACGGCCCTGTGGGAGAACGATTTCCGCCACATCCGGTACGAGGCCAGGGAGGTCTTCTGGGAAACCGATCCGCTCGTCGGATTCTCGCTGCCCCACCTGTCCGGAAACGAGGGGGCGCCCCCGCCGGATCAAGATGCCGGCGACGGGGAGGGGGAGAGGGAGGCGGTCGCCGGATCGGAACCGCCCTCCGAAAACGCCGCGCTGTCCATCGTGGCGAAGGACAAACCGGATGCTTGGGCATTGACCCCCGAGGAGGAGAACATCCTCAGACAGATGGTGTTCGAACAGGAGAACCTGGAGAGCTTGGACGCCGCCATTGAGGTGCTGGTCCTGATTCTGCGGGACAAAACCATCACCGGGGAGAAAAAGCACGAAGACATCGCCGTCATACTGGCATTTTTAAAAGACACGCTTCAGGATACCTTCATCCATGAGGCCTTTTCCACGGGTCTCAAAATGCTGAAGCGGCTGGATCAGGTCCGTTCCATCTACAAGGAAGCGGCGCCCCGGTCCGTCCGGCTGATCGACAATTTTTTTCACGATATTTCTTCTCCCGTGTTTCTCGAATCCCTGACCCTCCTCTGGCCGAGGCTTGAGGCTTTGGACAACCGTCGCATCCGCCCCGTGAAGGAGGTGCTGCTCCTGCTCCACCCCCGGTCCATCGCCGCCTTACTTCCCATGCGCCTCCGATCGTCGTCGGAAAAGATCCGGGAACTGCTCCTGCAAATCATCGTCTCCCTGGCGCGCAGCGATCTGACGCCCCTGGAAACACTGGCCGACGGGGAAGATGAAGAAGCGGCGCTGGAGGTGCTCCGGATTCTGGGGCGGCTGGACGATCCCGGAGCGGAGGAACTCCTCTATAAAATGGCCCGCCATTCCCACAAGAACGTCCGGAGAGACGCGATTTTCCAGCTTCTCCAGAAAAACCCCGACGCAATCAAACGGCTGTTTCCGATGATCGACGATGCGGATGAAGGCATTCGGACATTCATGATCGGAACCCTGGGAAAGCGCCGGCAGCGGCTGGCTGAAGATCTGCTGCGCGGGTATCTCGAACATCACCTGTATCAATGCCGGGACGTGGAGCACCTGCTGGCCTGTTTTCACGCCCTCGGTCGTTGCGGCTCGGACCTCAGCATCCCGTTTCTGGAACGGACCCTGATGGGACGCCGTTTTATATCCGTCGCCGGCCTGGACCGATTGACCCAGCGCACCGGCGCCGTTCTGGCCCTGCTCTCCCTGGAGACGGCTGCGGCAAAAACGGTGCTGGAAAAAGCCGCCAACAGCAAGACGCCCGGCATCCGGCTTGCTTACAAACGGGCCATGGAGCGGCGCGATGGCCGATAAATCCGACGAATCCCTGTCGTTTGGCGGGAAAGCGGCGCAGTCCCCCGGCGACGAAAGGCAGCGGGAACAGCATTACACGGCCTTTGTGAAATCCTTTTACAGTCTGCTTCATGCGGTTAAAATCCACCAGAACAACAACCGGGCGCTGATCGGTGGGGCTGAAAAATTCATCGCACTCGCCCGCCGTCTTCATGAAAGCGGAGACGCCCTGGTTCTCCGGTTTCACAACAAACGGATCTACCTCCAGGAAAGCAAGCTGATCTACCGGCGGGAGACCATCGGCCTGTTCGACAGTCTCTATGGCTACTTCACCAAACGGGGGATCGTCGCCCTGCGGTTCCATACATCCACAGAGGGGTTTGGCGTGGAGGCGGTCATCGTTGTCGCCCGGCTGCTGAACCTGGCCGAACAGCAGCCTTCGCCCCAGGGCTGGCTTTCGGAACGGCTGGCCGACCCCGCGTTTCAAAGCATCCGGCTCGTCCTCAAGACCGACGATGTGCAAAAGCAGAGTCGATCCCAGCAGGGGCTGAGGGCCTACGCCTATGTGCTCAAATCGGCGGAAGAGATCGCCCGCAAGCTCTCCGGCAACCAGCCGGCCGGCATCGGCAAAACCCGTCGGATGATCCAGAACATGGTCGATCTCATCATCGAAGACGACCCCCTGTTCCAGGCCCTGAGCACCATCCGGTTCTACGACGACTATACCTATGCCCACTCGGTCAACGTCGCGATCCTTTCCATGTGCGTCGGAAAACGGATCGGGCTGTCGAAACGCTCGCTCGAAAGCCTCGGGATTTGCGGCCTGCTCCACGATCTGGGAAAAATCGAGGTACCGCTGGACATCCTCAACAAGCCCGGAAAACTCACCCCCGAGGAATACGAGGAGATCAAAAAGCACTCCATGAACAGCACCCGGCTCATCGTCAAGATCCGGGCTTCCCGGAAGCACCTGTCCGAGATCCTCGTGGCGCCCTTCGAGCATCACCTCAAGTACGACCTGTCGGGCTATCCCAAGACGAACCGGAAAAAGCCGGTGAGCCTTTTCGGCCGCATTCTCACCATTTCCGACGTTTACGACGCCATCACCACGCCCAGGGTTTACCGCGGCACAACCCTGAGTCCCGACGAAGCCCTCGGCTACATGCTCCAGGGGTCCGGCAAGGATTTCGACCCGATCCTTCTGAAGGTCTTCATCAACATGCTGGGCGTCTATCCCGTGGGAACCCTCCTCGAACTGGACACCCGTGAGTTCGGGCTCGTGACAGTCCCGCCCGACGAATCTCCTGAAAAATCGACGCCCGTGGACGAGACGCGGCCCTGGATCGTCCTGTTGAAGAAAAAATGGAAAAACGGCATGGTCAAGGAAAAGATCGTCAACCTCTCCAGCCAAAATCCCCGCACCGGAAAATACCTCCGCAACATCGTCAAAAGCTTCAATCCCCACGACTTTGGGATCCAGCCGACCGAGATCATTTTTTAGATTTTGTGGCAAATATGAAAATAGGCCATGAAGTCGCGAAAAGATCGGGGCGCCTTGGCGTCCACAGGGATGGTTATGGTTTCCATGTTGGCACTCCCTGGCATGAACCATAGGCAATAAAGCTTGTCTTGATCCCCCTATCAACCACATGAAGACCATTGCAATCGAATAAAAGCGGCCTGTAATCCTTTTGAACCCCCCGGAGCCGTCGCCTGCGTCCGTCAGGTCCCCCCGTCTTTGGTAGCCTTAAGCTTGGGGTTCAAGCTCAGGCGGCATGCCCGTAGAAAATTGTCTTGACAACTTTACCAATAAATGGGATGCTGCCTCTACAAAACGATAGAACGGACGATAGCGAATTCAGAAATCCGATGCTGAATACCCAATCCCCCATCCCTTTATACCACCAACTGGCCGACATCCTCATGGCCCGGATCCGTTCCGGCGAATATCCGGCCGGCGACCGGATTCCGGCGGAGTTGAAGCTGGCCGAAGCCTACAACATCGGCCGTCCCACGGTCCGTCAGGCCATCGAGTTGTTGGTGAGCAAAGGCATCCTGGAGCGCCGCCGGGGCTCGGGCACCTTCGTCCGGGAGCGGAAGGCCGAGGTGGATCTCTTTTCCCTGGACGGCACGTCGTCGTCTTTCCGGAAAAAGGGGCTGGCGGTGACCCGGCGGATGCTCAAAAAGATCCGGCTCAAAACGGTGCGGGGGGAAGAGGAGAACCCCTTCAACGGCGGCCGGGCCTATTTTTTTTCCCGCCTGACCCGGGTCGAGGATGA
>CAYPCE010000088.1:0-14530 GCA_964409085.1 uncultured Desulfobacteraceae bacterium
TATATTATAGCTATGATGTAACTAAAGCGCGGGGGATTGTCAACGATTTTTCAAGGAGGATGGGGGGTGGCGGACGTCCGGAATCAGAAATGGGTCGTACTTAATTCTTGAAAAACGGATTTAAACATGATATATTTTAACTTTATTGAAGATATTGAAAATATAGGCTGATTTCTGGGCAACAGGATGATCCCATCCCACTCCGAAAAAAGAACGCTTTTGAGGGCAGCGTCTCGGAAACAGAAGCGGCGGCGACCATGTTCGTTTTAGGACAGTTAAAGCCGCCCTATGACGAATTTTTCCAGCAAAAAGCGTGGGACCGCTATGTCGCCGCCCTGAATGAGGAGGGGTTGGCATGGTGGTTCAATATGGACATCCCCGTCCTGGCCGCCCATCTGGTGCCTCTGGCATCGGCATCTCGTCATGTCGCCATTCCGCCGCGACTTCAGTTCCTCTCCGAGGCCGTCAATATGACGGCGACGTCGGAAATTCTCGAAACGTATCATGGCCAATTTTTAGATGCCGCCGATAGGGAAGCGGCCGCCGCCGTAGCCGGGGCCGCGATCATGTCCGCGTGGGAAATCGGCGTCGGCTTCGACCGTTTTTCGGGTTGGCACGAAAAAATCGAGGAGCTGTTAACGCATCAAGACGGCCTGCCCCCGATCGCCACTGCCGCGTTGTTTTACTATCAGGGTTTAATTGTACAATTTGCAGAATGCAACCATATCAAGGTGAAAAAAGCCGCTGAGCGGGTCCTGGCCTGGTCGGAAAGAGCCGGCGCCAACAACCTCCGCGCCCATGGCGCCATTCACTATTTGCATTCCTGCATATGGAACACCCACTTCCGGGAACTCGAATCCATATTGTCCGATGCGGAGGCATTGTGCGATTTGCCGGATGTCCAGTTTCCCGCCAAAGCCCTCATTCTGTCCCATCTCGGCGCTTACCAAATGATCAGGGGCAGGTTCCATCAAAGCGAAAGAACACTGGAAAAAATTGTTCATCATAAAAAAACAATGGAATTGCCGACATTTCTTTGGATGGTCATTAACAACTGCGCCATCCTTTATGCCGCTTGCATGGGGGATATGGATGCGCTAAGGAGACTTTCCGGCGACATTCAAGATCGAAACGATCCGACGGAAGTGCCATTTCATACATCCTTTTTTCATTACAATCTCGGCCTCGCCTTCCTTAACATGGGCGAACTCGACAAAGCATTTTACCACGCGCAACTGTCGGAAGAAAAAGGTAAAGAAAGCAAAAGCCCGGAGCCTGAAAACCACATTTGGCTGCTCAAGTCTCAGATCCTATCGGATATGGGCAATTTTGACGCTGCTGAACAACTTCTGGGCAATGGCAAGGCGTATTGGGCATCAAATGGTCACAACCTGTATGCGGTCGCCAGTGAGATGGAAATCGCCAACATCTTGATCCGGAAAGGCAAAAAGGAAAAAGCCCGAGAGAAATATGCAAACGCACAACGTCTGTGGCCCATAGATTCTCCGATATATGTCTATACCCGACCTGCCGCATTCGTCCAGAAAATTGAATCCGCCCTGTTTTCCGCATGCGAGGCGGCCGACCTCCGCCCTGCCGAAGCCGCCCAACCGATCCACATCCAAACCTTTGGCGAGTTGAAGGTCCGCATGGGGTCGGGCACCATCTACGACCGCCAGTGGAAGGGGACCCGGCTGAAACAGCTCTTAAAGGCCCTCATCGTTCTGGGGGCGACGGACGTGCCGGCCGAGCGGCTGATCCGCCTGCTCTGGCCCGATGCGGACAATGCCGCCGCCAGCCTGAAGGCCGCCGTCTGGCGGCTCCGGCGTCTCGGGTGCGAAAAAGACGACGACCCGCCCCCGTGGATCCGCCTGCAAAACCGGCGCGTCTCCCTGTCGCCGGCCCTGTGCCGGGTGGACGCCGTCCGGTTCCGGACCCGACTGGCCGACGCGATGTCGGACGGCGCCCGCATCGACAGGCTGCGGGCCGCGCTGGACCTGTACACCGACGATTTTTTAAAAAACGACGTCAACGACCCCTGGATCGTCCGCCACCGGGAGGCCCTGAAATCCGAATTCACCGACGGCGTCGTCGCCCTTTCCGACCGGTGCGAAAAGATGGACTGCATCGACACGGTCCTCCCCTATCTCGAAAAGGCGATCGACCGGCACCCTTCCAACGTCGCCCTCTACGCCCAGCTTATGGGGGGATACATTCGCATGGGGGAACCGTCCAAGGCCCATCAGGTTTACCGCCGGGCCGAAGACGCGCTCGGCGGAAACTGGGGCCCGGATCACGGCGACAAACTGATTCGGTTGGTCGGTCTCCTGGGGAATTAACAGTTTAGCAAAGCGGCAACGCGGCGCCGCGCCCGAATGGATGCCATCATGCCCGATGCGGAAAAGTTGAGCCCCCCATACGACGCATACCTCCGAAATAAGGAGTGGGACAAATACATCGCCGCCCTCGCCAGGGAAGGACTGTTCTGGTGGTTCAATCTGGATCTCGGCGCCTTGCGCACCCATCTGGAGCCCCTGGTTTTCACGGCAGACCGGCGGGGCCTTCCCGACCGCCTGGTCTTCCTTTCCGGCGTCATCGACGGGTGTCTCGATACCGATAGACTGAATCGATTTTACACCGGCTTCCTCGAAACCGGCGACCCGGAAGCCGCGGCCGCGGCGGCGACCGCCGGCGTCATGTCCATCTGGGAAAGCGGCCGGGACTTCGGCCGTCTGGACAGCTGGTACGGAAAAATCGACGCCCTGGCTTCCAGCCATGTTCAGGTCCCCCCCGTAGCCAGGGCGTCTCTGGTGTGGTGCCAGTGCCTCATCGAATTCGCGGTGAAGGGGGATCTTCACCGGGCGTCCGCCTCCGCCGTCGGTGCCGTTTCCTGGTCCCGCCGGGGCGGGTCCAACAACCTCCGGGTGTACAACGCCATGATGTACATCTACGCCTGCCTGTGGAACGCCGACCTGTGCCGTCTGGAATCCTCCATCACCGACGCCAGAATCCTGTGCGGCCTGTCCGACGTCTCGTTCGTCCCCCGGGCCGCCTTTCAGTTCATGTTCGGGCTCTACCTGTTGCTGTTCGGCAACGTCGCCGACAGCCGGCGGGAACTGGAAACGATTTTCGCCCATGAGGACACCGGGGGGCTGCCGGATCATCTGTGGCTGCTGGGCCATTTCAACGCGCTCCATGTGGCGTCGGCCCAAAACGACGCGGCCTGGATCGGCCGGATCATCGCGGCCCTCCAGCGCCGGGGCGTGGATGAATCCACCTTCTATCAGGCGTCGATGCACCATTTCATCCTGGGCGCGGCCCACCTCAGCCGGAGGAAAACCGACGAGGCCCTTGCCATGGCCCGGAGGGCGCTGGACTTCGGCCGCCGGAGCGGATCGCCGGTGCCGGAGCACCACACCTCCCTGTTGATGGCGCAGATTCTCTCGGAGACCGGCGACACCGACGCCGCCATGAACCTTCTGGAAAAATGGAAGGCGATCTGGGTGGAACGGGGGTACAATCTCTACGTCATCACCGCCCATCTGGAGACCGCCCGCATCCGGTTGCGGCAGAGGGACATGGACGGCGCGCGCCGGGCCTATGACAACGCGAAGCGGCTCTGGGTTTACGGCAAGGAGCCCCACGCCATGCACCGGCCCCGGGAGTTCGTCCGGAACATCCGGTCCGCCCTCGTCCGGAAACCGGATGTGTGGGCCGCCCACCCGTCGGGCGGACCGCCGGCGGTTGCCATCGAGACCTTCGGCGGACTGCGCATCCACATGAACGGCGCCGCCGTGGACGGCGACCGGTGGCGTGGCCAGAAAACCCGGGATCTGCTCAAGGCCCTGATCGTCTTCGGCGGTTCCAAAATTTCGTCGGACCGGATCACGGACGTCCTCTGGCCGGACGCCGACGGGGCCCAGGCCGCCGGAAACCTGAAGGTGACCCTGTCGCGGCTCCGCCGCATCGGGTGCGAAAAAGGGGAAACGCCGCCCCAATGGATCGTGGTGCGCCACAAGCGGATCTCTTTGGCCCGCCGCCTCTGCCGGGTAGACGCCCTCCGGTTCCGGGAGTGCATCGCACGGGGAATGGAAACCGATATGGACGTCGAACACCTCAAGGAAGCCGTGGATCTCTACAAGGCCGATTTCCTCCCGGACGACCGGGACGCCGGCTGGATCGCCGACCACCGCCGGACCCTGCGGGCCGAATACGCCGCCGGCGTCGCCCGGTTGGCCGAGCGATACCTCCGCATGGCCCGGGCCGGAGACGCGGCGGCGGTCCTGGCCTCCGCCGTGGAAAAGACCGGCCTCGAGGGCGGCCTCTACACCCTCCTGATGCAGGCCCACCTCGACATGGACCGGCCGGACAAGGCCCGGGACGTCTTCCACGCCGCCGCCGAAAAGTTCAAAACCGACCTGGGCATCGACCCCGACCCGAAACTCGTCTCATTCGCCCGCACGGCCGGGTTGCTGTAGTCCCCCCAAAAAATCCTAAAAAAATCCTACTGTAACCGGAACTGCAACCGTTTTGCACGGTTTTGCATGGTATAGGTGATCCATGCCGAACATAAAATGCGCCCTGTTCCCGAATTGGGCCGGCGCAACCGTTTCCCGATGAGGGGGGAAACAGAACAATCAAAAGAAAAAGGAGGCCGTCATGAACCGAACCATCTCTTTCATCGCCCTGTTTGTTGTTTTCACCGGTTTTTGCACCCTGATGGTGTAAACGCCGGCGAAGTCGCGGACAGCAGAAGCGCCGAGAAATTCTACCAAACCTGCATCGGCGACGAAATGGCCGAATGCCTGGCCCAAACGCCCTTTCAACTGTCGCGCTCCGAGAATCTTCGGGCATACGCCAAAACAAAAGCCAGCAAAGCGATCTTTCTGGCGGATCACATAGAGGAACTCATCCAGGAGATGACCGACGCCGGCATCCCGCTCCGACGCCACAGCGTGGAAGCCTATTTGAACCGGCGGTTTGCAGAGGAGAATGGACACTTGGAAACGGAATTGGCGCGGCAGGATTTGGAAGAGTGATCGTTGGGGGCTGATACGGCCGCCAAAAGCCCAACCTGTAACCGGTACTGCATTCTGTCCCCGCCTGCATGATAGGATTGCTTTTGAGATCATGCATCAAACCATTTAGGAGAAAGAAAGGTCCCAAATGGTCATCATCACCCACATGACGTACCCGCCCGAATCCGCCAAAGAGATCGCCCAACGATTCCTGGGCGCGCCACAACCCCCGGAATTCATGACCCGCCGGGGACCCTACATCTCGTCAAAACTCTCGGACGGCATCCTCGCCATCTCCATTTACGAACTCGACGACGCCCGACTCGCGGAAGGGTTTGACTGGATCGGCAATTATTTGGCCGCCTTTTTCGGCGTACCGGGGTTTAAATACGACTACAACGCCTTCTACCCGGCCGAAAAAGCATTGAAAATTATTGGGTTGGGGTAACGCTCACTCCAGGGATTTCAAACCACGAATCCAGGCGCATCCCATCGCGCAGCCGACGGCATAATAGAAAAAGTCGGACAGTACGAAGGTGGTGCCCAACAGCGTCCGGCCGATAAAGAAACTCCGGATGTATTCCAGAAACGGTGGATGGTAGAGCTGGAAGGTTTCGAGAATCGCCGTGGCGATGAAGACGCCCAAGGCGATCTTCCAGGGGACGGCTTTTCGCGCGAAAAGGAACACCACCAGGCACCAGAACACTTCGTAGAAGACGCCGCCGAGGGAATTATTGACCCAGTGGCGGCCGGGGCCGGTGTAGAATTTGGTGGCGAAGCCGAGGGGGGTGATGAGGAGGAGGGAGATCAGGGCGCCCCGTCGTGGGCTGATATATTGATGAAAAACCCTATTCCCAGAAAAATTTCCCCGCAATTGCGTCTACAATTCTTCCCAAACGTTCCTGTCGATTCCAGCTTTCACCAGGAGTCTTGAAAGCAACGCTTTACTGATATCCCCTTCATGGGGATTTGGAATGTATAGTTTGAAATTTCCTTTGACCATGAACTGATGGTTTCCGCCTGGATACAGCCCCTCGAAGCCGAGTTTTCTGAGGTATCGAATCAGATCTCTGCGCTTGATTGGACCCAGTTTCGGCATCAGGCCACTTCCGATTCGGAAACCAGTTGAATGCCGTCTATTTCAGGAAAATCATGTCCGAGGCGGAGTCCCAGTACAATCCACCCCTCCAGGACCTCCTGCAATTGTTCGCGACATTGTTCAAGCGTGGCCGCATTTGCAAAGACGCCATCTATACAATCGATTTCTCCGAAATACGTCTTGTCCTCTAAAATCTCGTAATGGGCTCGCTTCATGGCCAAATTAATATAATCGGTTAACATAGCTATCCTTTCAAATCCATCCCATATGTTCCTGATCTTTTCACACCGCCAAATACCTTTTCCGCATCGCTTCATCCGCCCGCAAATCCTCGACGCTCCCGCTATACTTGATCGACCCATTATCGATGATATACACCCGTGAACTCAACCGCAGGGCCACGGACTGGTTCTGTTCGGCCAGCAGGACGGTGAGGCCGGCGTCGCGGAGTTTTTCGATGCCGTCGGCCAGCATCTCGACAATGAGGGGGGCCAGGCCCTCGGTGGGTTCGTCCAGGAGGAGGAGTTTGGGTTGGGTGACCAGGGCCCGGGCGATGGTGAGCATCTGCTGTTCGCCGCCGCTCAGGAAGCCGGCGCGTCGGTCGTCAATCGCTTTCAGGGCCGGGAAAAAGTCGTAGACCCGGTCGCGGTCCCATCCGGTGTCGCCCTCCCTGGGTTTTCGGTGGGAAATCTCCAGGTTTTCCCCCACAGTGAGGTCGGCGAACACCCGCCGGTCGTCGGGGACGAACCCGATGCCGCGCCGCGCCGCGCGGAAGGGTTTCTCTCCGATGATCGTTTCACCCTCGAAGCGGACCGTCCCCTGGCGGGGCGGCGTCAGCCCCATGATGGATTTCATGGTGGTGCTCTTTCCCGCGCCATTGCGGCCCAACAGGCAGACGATCTCGCCACGGTCGACTCTTAGCGACACCCCGAACAGGATGTGGCTGAGGCCGTAAAAGGTGTGGATGGATTCGACTTCCAGCAGCATCATCCGCCTCCCAGGTAGGCGGCCTGGACCCGCTCGTCGGCCCGGACGGTCGCCGGGTCTCCCTGAAGGATCGTCTGCCCGGCCTGCATCACCATGATCTCGTGGGCGATGGAAAAGACCATCTCCATATCGTGCTCGCAGAAAAGAATCGTCAGGCCCATCTCCTCGGAGAGACGGTGCATGAGATCCAGGGCCACGGACGTTTCGTCGGCGGACATGCCGGCGGTGGGTTCGTCTAGGATCAGCAATTCAGGTTGGTTGCCCAGGGCGATGGCCATCTCCAACACCTTCTGGTCGCCGTGGGCGAGCTGGCCGCAGACCCGCCCGGCCTTGTCCGAAAGCCCCACGCTCTCCAGAATGGCCATCGTCTCCTCCCGGGCCATGGACCGGGCCGGTGAAAGGAGCCGGAATCCCATCCGCCGCCGCGACAAGACGGCGGTCTGGATATTCTCAAAAACCGTCATGCGGTGGAAGATGTTGACCACCTGGAAGGACCGGCTGATCCCCCGCCGGCAGACGGCATGGGCCGGAAGCCCGGCGATGGACTCGCCCTTGAAGCGGATGGCGCCCCGATCCGGTGCCAACTGGCCGGTGATCAGATTGAACAACGTGGTTTTGCCCGCCCCATTGGGACCGATCACCGCCACCACCGCGCCCTTTTCCACCGAAAGCCGGGCGTCCCGGACCGCCAAGAACCCGTCGAAGGATTTTTGAACGTCGGTCAGTTCCAGCATGGGTCAGGGCTCCGTCCGTTCCACGGCCACCGGACCCTCCCGCCGTTTGCTGATGTATCCCAGAATGCCCTCGGGCAGAAACAGGATCAGCAGCATCATGACGACCCCCAGCACCAGGGTCCAGTATTCCGTATAGATGCCCACCACCGTCCGCAGGGAGAGGATGATGGCCGCCCCCAGCATCGGCCCCAGGAAGGTGAACCAGCCGCCCAGAAGACACATGATGAGGATCTCAAGGGAAAGTGTCCAGAAGAGAAGGTCCGGGAAGGCCGATCCCTCCACCGTCACGAACAAAGCCCCGGCGAAACCGGCGAAAACAGCAGCGATCACCAGCCCGACCAGTTGATGGGCCATGACGTTCACCCCAACCGCGGCGCTCCGTTCCGGATTGTCCCGGATGGCCTGAAAGACCCGTCCGAAGGGCGACTGGACGATGCGGTGCATGATAAACAGGCAGACGCCCACCGCCACGAGGGTGAAATAGTAAATATTGGTGGTGGAATCGATCCCGTTCACATAACAACCGTGGATCCCGTCGTCCCCGCCGGTGAAGCTGTACCAACGGAAGATAATGGCCCAGACCAGGGACCCCAGGGAGATCTGGAGCATCCCGAAATAGAGCTTGGACAGCCGGATGCAGATAAGCCCCATGACCAGCCCCACGATCCCGGCGACGACGGGCGCGGCCAGATAGGCGTTCCAGGCCGGCAACCCGGTTTTGGTCAGCATGAGCGCAAAGGCGTAGGCCCCCACGCCGTAAAAGACCGCGTGGTGAAACTGGTACATCCCCCCGAACCCCAGCACCAGGTTGAGGCTGGTGGCCAAAAGCCCCGTGACGAAGATCAGCGCCAGCAGGTATAGGTAAAACCGGGACAGCATCAGCGGCAGGCAGAGCAGAAGGATGAAGGCCAGGGCGATGTACAGGGCCGGATGTCTGAGGATGGGTTTCTTTATCATAGACTGATGCTGAAAAATTTTGAACTGTGATTTCTTTGATTCTCGTGATGCGCATGATCAGGATCATCACGGCAAATGATAGAAATCATCAGAATCACAGTTCAGACCGTCCTACCACGTCGATTTCAATAACCCCGTCGGCCGGAACAACAACACCGTCACCACCGCCACATAGGGAAACACGATGGCGAACTGGGGCCACACCAGAATCCCCACCGCATCCGTCAACCCGAAGATCACCGCCCCCAGCAACGCGCCCCAAACATTGCCCAAGCCGCCGATGATGACGATGAGGAAGGCTTCGATGATGATGCTGTGGTCCATCCCCTGGGTGATGTTCTGCATGGGCGCCACCAGCGCGCCCCCCAGCCCGGCCAGAAAGCAGCCGATGATGAAGACCCAGGCGAAGACCCAGCTCACGTTGATCCCCACCGCGCCCACCATCTCCCGGTCCACGGCCGCGGCCTTGGCGATCTTGCCGATCTTCGTCCGGTTCGTCAGATACCAGAGGCCGGCGGCCACCAGAGGCCCCACCCCCAGCAGGAACAAATTGTAGCGGGGAAAGGGAAATCCAAACACGTCGAAGGCGCCCTGAAACAGGACCGGCGGCGACAGGGACCGGTAGTCGGCGCCCCAGACCATCTTCACCAGGTCTCCCAGCACCAGGGCCACCGAAAAGGTGAACAGGAGCAGCATGAGGTGCTCCCGCTCGTAGAGGTGTGACAGGAGAACCCGCTCGATGACGAAGGAAACCACCGCTACTCCGGTGGGCGCGGCGATCAGCGCCACCCAGAACCCGGCCGACCCGCCCACGGCCACCGCCACGGTATAGGCCATGAACGCGCCGATCATGTAGAGCGACCCGTGGAAGATGTTGGGAATGCGCAGCACCCCCAACACCAGGCTCAATCCCGATGAGACGATAAAGAGGATGGTGGCCTTGCTCAACCCCACCAGCAACTGCTGGAGGAGGGCCGAAAGGGTGAGCGTCGTCATGAGCGCCGCCGATTCCTCTTATTACTCGCCACGGGCCTTTTTGATCTCCTCGACGGTCGGCATGACCTCTTCCCCCGGGATGGTCACGATCTCCGAGGCCACCAGGAAGTCGTACTCCGGCGACTTCTTCGTCACGCCCATGAACATGGGAAACATCACCTGATGGTCGTAGGCCCGGAGGGTCAGCGGCCCCACGGGGCTGTCCACCATCATGCCTTCCAGGGCGTCGATGAACTTTTCCGTATCCACCTCGCCCGCCTTTTCAAAGGCCCGGGCGATGAAGGTGGCCGTGATGTAGCCATACAGGGCGCCCACTTTGGGCGGGCGGTCGAAGGCGGCCTGAAAATCCTTCACGAACGCCTGGTTCTGGGGCGTCTCCGGGTAGTAGAAATAATAATTGGACGTGCCCAGCACCCCTTCAGGCGCTTCCTTTCCCAGGGGCAGCAGGGTGGACAACTCGGTGGCCGTATGCATGAAAAAGGGCACTTCCTTGTTGAAGCCCGTGGCCTTGGCCGCCTTTAGAAACGGGACGCAGTCCCGGCCGCCGGTGGCCACGATCACCGCGTCGGGCTGGGCCGCCAGGATGGCCGTGATATAGGGCGTGAAATCGGGCTCGCCCACCTTCCACCAGGACTGCCCCAGCAGCTCCACGTCCGGCTTGATCTTTT
Organism: uncultured Desulfobacteraceae bacterium; assembly: GCA_964409085.1. Lineage (GTDB taxonomy): Bacteria > Desulfobacterota > Desulfobacteria > Desulfobacterales > JAABSP01 > JAABTD01. The sequence continues at coordinate 10,460 of CAYPCE010000088.1, forward strand.
TCAGGTTTTCCCAAACCCCGTCGGCAATGGCGTGGCCGTATTCATAATCGTCGCCGGCGATCCAGTATTTTTTGTAGGGGCGTTTGGCCAGGCCCACGGCGCCAGCCTTGCCCGCCATGGCCGTATTTTCGTTCATGGAGAAAACATACCGGTGCCCGTTCTCTCCGGTGATCTTGGCCGATTTGGAGAAGGTGGCGAAGAAGGGAATTTTTTCCCGCCGGGCCAGATCCGAGATGGCCAGGGCCAGGGCGCTGTTGATGGTGCCCATGAGGATGTCCACGCCTTCCCGCATGATCAGCTCCTTGGCCGCGCTCAGGCCGATGTCCACCTTGAACTTGCTGTCCCGGGTGACGAATTCGATCTGCCGGCCCAGCACGCCGCCTTCGGCGTTGATCCGGTCGGTGGCCAGTTGGAAGGCGTCCCGCACGTCGTTGGTGTAGGTGGATGGCGGACCGCTGTAGCAGTCCACGATGCCCACCTTGATGGTTTTGGCGGCAAACGCCGGCGCGATCCACAGGACCGAAAACGCCGTCAGTAAACAAACGGTGATACAGACTGTTTTTTTCATGGCGCCCCCTTTTTTTCCTTTTTACGGGTAAAAGATTTCACTCTCCAAAACCGCAATCCACCGCGGCTGTTCGTCCACCCTGTCCACAGCGTCCACTCAGTCCACCCCGTCCACCCGACCGAAACGACCATCGACGCACCGATGGATATACGGGAGAGGTCGCTTAATTGTCAAGCAATAAACAAATGGAGACACAGTCAATGAACGGCATTCGGAATATTGGCTCATTAAACCCTGTCAGCGTCGGTTGCAATCGGTAATTTCAAGAATTTGTTGAAAAATGGAATTGACGGGGTTGGGCGCAGATGTTAAATGCTCCGATTCAGGATATTTCTTTTATTTATCACCCAAGGAGGAAGCATGAAAAAACAGATTATGGGGATGTTTCTGGCAACGCTTTTACTGGCCCTGTTCACAATGCCGGCCCCGGCCGCGGACCTGTCCGGAGACGTAATCATTTTCCACGCCGGCAGCCTGACGGGGCCTTTTGCCGAGATGGAGAAAGCCTTTGAAAAAGCGCATCCCAAGGTGGACATCCTGCGCGAGGGCGGGGGCAGCACCAAGATGGCCCGGATGATCTCCGAGGTGGGCAAGCCGGCGGACATCATGGCGTCTGCCGACTACGCCGTCATCGACAAGAGCCTCATCCCCAAACACGCGGACTGGAACGTCCGGTTCGCCACCAATCAGCTCGTGCTCTGCTATACGGACAACAGCCGGTACGCCGGCGATATCAGCGCCGACAACTGGTACGAAATCCTCGCCAAAGAGGGCGTGATCTGGGGCCATTCCGACCCCAACCTGGACCCCTGCGGCTACCGGAGCCTGATGGTCCTGCAACTGGCGGAAAAACAATACGATATGCCGGGACTCTACGACAAGCTCATCGCCAACCGGCCCAAGGAGAACGTCCGGCCCAAATCCGTGGAGCTGGTCTCCCTTCTCAAGACCGGCAACATGGATTACGCTTGGGAGTACCTCTCCGTGGCGGTCCAGCACGACCTGAAATACGTCAAGCTGCCCTCGGAGATCAACCTGGGCGACTACCGCTACGATGATTTCTATCAAAAAGCCCAAGTGAAGGTCACGGGCAAAAAGCCGGGAACCTGGATGACCCGGACCGGCAAATCCTGTACCTACGGCGTCACCCTCATCAAGGACGCCCATAACCGGGAAGCGGCCGCGGCGTTTCTGGATTACTTGCTGGATCCGGACGGCGGGCTGAAGATCCTCGAGTCCATGGGACAGCCGCCATTCGTCCCGGCACGGATTCCCACTCAGGAGATGATGGACAAACTTCCGGACGCCCTCAAAGACCGGGTCGAGGTGAGGGAATAGCGCGAAGATGAGGTCGGCTTCCGGCCGAATCGGCGGCGGGCCCCTGCTATGGGTCTCGGTGGGGGCCTGCGTCGCCGTGTCGGCCTTTATCCTTCTGCCCCTGGCCCAGATGTTCCTGTCTCCGACGTTGTCGGACATCAGGGACGCCGCCGCCGACCGGACCGTGCTCAAGGCCATCTGGCTGTCGGTTTACGCGGCCGGGTGCGCGGCGGCCGTCTCCTTTCTCATCGGCACGCCCTTCGCCTACCTCCTGGCCCGGCGGGAGTTCCCCGGCAAGCGGATCATCGAGAGCGTGGTGGACCTGCCCATCATGATCCCCCACCCGGTCATCGGCATCGCCATCCTGGGGATCGTGGGCCGGCACCACTGGATGGGAAAGGTCATCCAGGCCGCCGGGGTCCGGGTCATGGGGACGGTCACCGGCATCGTGGTGGTCATGACCTTTGTGGGATTGCCGTTTTACATCAACGCCGTCAAAGCCGGGTTCGAGGCCGTGCCGGCCCGGCTGGAAAACGTCTCCCGGAGCCTGGGCGCATCCATGGGCCGGACCTTTTTCCGGATCACCCTTCCCCTGGCCTGGCGGTCCATGCTGGCGGGGCTCATCCTCTGTTCGGCCCGGGCCATCTCCGAATTCGGCGCCATCGTCATCGTGGCCTACCATCCCATGGTGGCGCCGGTGCTCATCTACGAACGGTTCACGGCCTACGGCCTCCAATATTCCCAGCCCGTGGCCATGCTGCTCATCCTCGTCTGTCTGGCCCTGTTCATCGCCCTGCGGGTCGCCGCCACCCCGCCGCGCGGCGGATCGACCCGATGACCGACCCCTCAGAACACGCCGTCAGCATCCACGACCTCCGCATCGATCTCAGGGGCTTCTCGCTGCAAGACATCTCCCTGAGCGTGCCGGCGGGCGCGTTTTTTCTCATCCTGGGGCCGACCGGGGCCGGGAAGACCCTTCTCTTGGAAGCCGTCGCCGGCCTGACGTCCATCACCGGCGGAACGGTCCGCGTCGGCGGCCGGGACGTGACCGGCCTGCCGCCGGAGCGGCGGGGCGTGGGCATCGTCTACCAGGATTACGCCCTCTTCCCCCACCTCACGGTCATGGACAACATCGCCTACGGGATCCGTTACCTGAGAACCGGCCGGGCCGAAGCCACCGACCGGGCCCGGGAGTTGATGGACCGGGTGGGCATCGCCCATCTCCGGGACCGCCGGACCACGGCCCTGAGCGGCGGCGAACGGCAGCGGGCGGCACTGGTCCGGGCACTGGCCGTCAACCCGGACGTGCTGCTCCTGGACGAGCCCCTGTCCGCCCTGGACCACGGGTTCCGGGACGACATCCAGCGGTTGCTCAAGGCATTGCATCGGGAGACGCGCGCCACGTTCATCATGGTGACCCACGATTTTTCCGAGGCCCTCTACCTGGGGGAACAGGCCGCAGTGATCCGTAACGGCCGCATCGAACAGGCCGGTTCGGTGGCCGAGGTCTTCCACCGGCCCCAAACGGCGTTCACGGCCCGGTTCGTAGGGATCAAAAACGTGTATCCGGCGGAATTTGAAAACGGCCGGGCATGGGTGGGAGAAAGGTCTCTTGAGATGACGGCGGGGTTTTCCGGGCCCGGCTATGTGGCCATTCGGCCGGAGGACGTGCAAATCGCATTGGATGGAAACGCCCCAGGCGGCAATGCCCTAAAGGGCCGTCTTGTGGAGGCGGTGGACCGGGGCGCCTATACCGAAATTTCCATCCAGTCCGCCGATCGGGTATTTCAATGCCATGTCGCCCGGCGGGAGTGGACCCATCTCGGACGCCCTTCGCAACCGGGCGCGCCGGTTTGGATGGTCATCCCGCCCTGGGCCGTCCATCCCCTCCCGGAATAAAGAAGCCGGAAAGGGGCGTTAAGCCCCGGCGGCGCCCCATTTCAAGAACCGGATGAGGAAAAGCCCCATCAGCGTCAATCCTCCCAGCAGAAAAACCCCCAAATCGAAGGAGCCCGCATCCCCGGCGACCCCGATGACGACGGGAATCAGCCCGGCCCCCAGCAGATGCGCAAAGGGGATAACCAAAGCCACCGCCACGTTCCGATTTTCTTTTTGGGTGATCCGGGAGAGAACGGCGAATCCCAGGGGGAAAAAGCAGACGCTGCTGACAGCCTGGAGGATCAGGC
>CAYPCE010000089.1:0-14508 GCA_964409085.1 uncultured Desulfobacteraceae bacterium
AGGCGGAACAGCTCCAGAGTTCCATGGAGTTTTTCAAGATCGACGGCGACGGCGGGGGGTATCGTTCGAGGGGCGTCCAGCGCTGGGGCGGGGACAAGGCCCGCAAGAAATCCAAGACCCGGGTCGCCCATCTCAAAAACGAAGGAGGCGGCGCCAACCGGCGGGAAGAATCCAACAGGAAGAACAAAAACGGCGGCGCGGCCTTCGAAATGCAGGACGACGACTACGAAACCGAGCCGCCGGACGAGGATTTTGTGAAGTATTGAAAATTGAATCCAGCCAAAGACCTCCGAGGTTTTCAAAACCTCGGAGGTCTGGTGATCGATCTTCGTTTGCATCATGCGTATTGACGTTTTTCGGATCGATCTGATATTCGTATTACAGAAAGGGGGTCGATATGGAATCCGTTACGCTGTCGCCCAAATATCAAGTCGTCATCCCGCGTCGCATCAGGGATAAAATGGGGTTGAGGCCTGGTGAGAAATTGCAGGTCGTCGGCTTCGACGACCGGATCGAGTTGGTGCCGGTTCGGCCGATGACCGAGATGAGAGGTTTTCTTAAAGGTTTTGACCCGTCATTCGAAAGGGAAGATGAGGACCGGGTATGAACCTCGTTGATACGTCGGGCTGGATCGAATATTTTTTTGAAGGCGGCAATGCGGCGTTCTTCTCCCAGGCGATTGAAAATACGGATGAATTGGCGGTATCCGTTGTTTGCATTTATGAAGTGTTCAAAAAAGTGAATCTGGTTTCCGACGCGTCGAAGGCGCTTCGGGCCGTGGCGCAGATGAAACAGGGACGCGTTATCGATGTGAGCGAGGAAATCGCCATGAAGGCGGCGCTCCTGAGCATTGAGCACCGGTTGCCGATGGCCGACAGTATGATCTACGCCACGGCGCTTTCCGAAAAGGCGCGCGTCTGGACCCAGGATGCCCATTTTGAACATCTGCAAGGGGTTAAATATATAGAAAAGCCACCCCCGGAACCGTCATGATCTCAATGAAGCGCTCGTTGACCAAAGTCGTGGAAATTTTACAAGAAGAAATGGGCGTCGATTGTTCCGATTCATCGCCCGGGCCATCCTCGGGCTTCTGTTCAAATGCGTCGAGTTCACCAAGAAGGCGGCGTCCGGCGCACCGGCCGAGGTGAATGGGTGTGAGGATTGGGTTGAAATATGGATGAGAAGAAACCATAATGATGGGGAGTGCGTCTGTGCCAACCGGATCATTTCAGGAGGATGAGAACATGACGGAAACCATCACCCATCCGGATTCCGCCGGTATCCCCGAACCGGAAATCGGTCATCTCATTACGGAGGACGATGAGCCCGTGGACAACCTGTTTTCGGAAAAACAGCAACGCCTGTTGACGGATGCCGTCAATGCGTCCTGGCGGCCCGGCCGCCCCTTTCTGGCCGCCGCCAACGTCGGCGTTTTCGACACCATCCACGAACAGGCCGTCGTTCCGGACGTGTTTTTGAGCCTCGATGTCCAGGTCCACGAAAATATATGGGAGAAGCGAAACCGGTCCTATATGATATGGGAGTTCGGGAAGCCCCCGGACGTGGTCATCGAAGTGGTCTCCAATCAAAAGGGCAGGGAACTGGACGAAAAGCTGAAGCGCTATGAACGCATGAGAGCGCTTTACTACGCCGTCTTCGATCCTCAGCGCCTCATCCAGAAGGAGACGCTCCGGATTTTCGAACTGGCGGTGGGCGAGTACATCCCCAAACTGGATCGAAACCTGTCCCGGGTCGGCCTGGGCCTGACCCTTTGGGAAGGGGTTTTCGAGGGGTATCGCGCGCAATGGCTGAGATGGTGCGACGACCGGGGGAACTTGTTGCTAACCGGCGCCGAAAGCGCCCGTGTGGAGCGGCAGCGCGCCGACCGGTTGGCCGAAAGGCTTCGTTCTCTTGGGATCGATCCGGACGAGACCCCGGGCTAACCCCGCTGAGAAAGGAAGAACGCCGCGATCGACATCCTGCCCGCCGCGATCGACGCCCTGCGTGAAAAGCAGGGCGTCGATTTTTCCGACTATCGCCCCGAGACCCTCCACAACCAGCTCCGGAGGCGGATGGAATCGCTGGGCATCGACGATCCCCGCGATTACCTCCACCGGCTCCGGACCGACCCGCTGGAGCCGGCGCGCCTGGTGGAAGACCTGCTGATCCGATTCAGCGCGTTCTTCCGGAACCCGCTGGTGTTCGAAACCCTCGCCGCACAGGTGTTGCCCCGGATTATCGAAGACCGCCGCCAAAGCAGGGATCTCCGCATCTGGAGCGCCGGATGCGGTGCCGGCGAAGAGGCTTATTCCATGGCCATCCTGGTCTACGAGGCCCTGCGGCGGGAACCGGCGGACTGGTCGCCCCTGATTTTCGCCACGGACATCAGCGTCGAGGGGCTTCGGGCCGCCAAAACGGCCTGCTATTCCCGGGAGAGTCTGCACCAGACGAAGCTGAAATTCATCGACCGGTATTTCACCGGGCGGGCGGAGGGCCTGGAACTGGCGGCGCATATCCGGGACATGGTCCGGTTTTCCAACGAGGATTTGTTGTCCATGTCCCGGTTTGCGCCGGCCGACAGCGTGTTCGGCGGCTTCGATCTCGTCCTCTGCCGCAACGTGTTGATGTATTACCGTCCCGATTGCCAGTGCCAGGTCATGGGAAAAATTCTCCGGGCGCTCCGCCCCGGCGGATGCCTGGTGCTGGGCGATTGCGAGGCGGCGGCGGCCCGTCTCCCGCGAGGATTCCGGCCCCTGGAAACGGGCGCCGGAATCTTTATGCGGGTGATGCCATGACATTTTTCCGGAAGAACGGCGGCAAATAATGAAATTCCTGGATCGCATTTCCATCAAACGCCGGATGATGCTGGCGTTTTCCCTCCTCGTCGGATTTTTCTCCGTTTTCGCAGTCTTTTCCCTGATGGAAATGACCGCCCTGGCCGACCTCACCGCCAGTCTCTACGATCACCCTTTTCGCGTGTCCCGCGCGGCGTTGCGCGCCCAGGTAGGCGTGGTGCGGATGCACCGGATGATGAAGGATGAATCCCTGTCCGCATCCGAACTGGAACTCCGGGATATGATGGCGGCGGTTCGGGATGAAGAGCAGGCCGTCCAGGAGAACCTGCGGCGCGTCTCCCAATGGATTTTGGGGGACAAAGGACGCCGGATGGCCGAGGAAACGCTGGCGGCCTTCGAAGGCTGGAAGCCGGTGCGCATGGAGATGCTCCGGCGGATACGCGCAGGCAACAAGCAGGCGGCCTTTGAATTCACCCGTGGGAAGGCCGGCGATTACGCCGAACTTCTTGAGGAGCGGATCGCGGCCCTCTCCGATTACGCCGGCCGGAAGGCGGACGGCTTCATGGCGGAAGCCAGGGCGCTGGAGAACCGGATACAGCGCAACACACTGCTGGCGATCCTGTTCGTGGCGGTCTGTGTGGTCCTGATCGGCTGGCTCCTCATCAGCAGCATCCACCAAAACATCAACCGCCTCAAGGGCGCCATGTCGGAGATCACCGAAACCGGCGTCCTCAAGCCGGCATCTGTGGAAGGCCATCACGAAATCGCCGAAATGGCGTTCCATTTCAACCTCCTCCTGGACAAACTCCGGAACCGGATGTGGATACAGGAAGGGCTCAACCGCCTCAACCGCGAGATCCCGGGCGTTCCGGATCTCCAGGAACTGGCGGACCGGTCGATCCGGTACGTTTCCCGGTACGTGGAAGCCTGCGTCGGGGCCCTGTTTCTCCATGACCCGGAGGCCGGGCACTGCGACCTGCGGGCCACCTACGCTTTTGTGGAGCGCCGGTATCTTTCCGCCCGGTTCGGCCCCGGTGAGGGAATCGTGGGGCAGGTGGCGGTGGAGGGGAAACCGATCCTGCTGACGAATATCGCCCGGGAGGAGGCCGTGGGAAACACGGGAACGGCCAGCGAGCCGCCCCGGGCCATCTACGCCTTTCCCCTCCTTTATAATGGCGACCTGCTTGGCGTCATGGAGGTCGGAGCCTTCAACGATATCGATCCCGTCCAGAGGGAGTTTCTGGACGCCGCCGGCCAGGTCGTCTCCACCGCGCTCTACACCGCCGATCAGAACCGCCGGATCCGGAACCTGCTGGAATCGACCCGGAACGCCAACCAGGCCCTCGTAGAGAAGACCGAGGCCCTGAATCACGCCAACGAAGAGTTGCAAATACAGTCCGAAGAAGTGAAGGCACAGGCGGCGGAATTGAAGGCCCGGCAGGCGGAGTTGCTGCGGAAGCAGGAACAGGCGGCCATGGCGGACCGGCTCAAATCGGAATTTCTTTCAAACATGAGCCACGAACTCCGCACGCCCCTCAACAGCGTGCTGGCGCTCTCCCAACTCATGATCAACCGGGGCGTCGGAAAGGACCTCGATCAGGACCGGCAGTACCTGTCGGTGATCGAACGCAACGGCCGCCATCTGCTGAACCTGATCAACGACCTCCTGGACCTGTCCAAGATCGAGTCGGGCCGCCTGGACCTCCATCCGGAACCCATTGATGTGGACCGCCTGTTGTCGGGCGTCATGGACACCATCCGGCCCCTGGCCGGGGAAAAAGGGGTGGGCGTCTCGGTCGGGGTGGGGGACGGCGTCGCGCTGACCGCCGATGCCGACAAGCTTCGGCAGATTCTCCTCAACCTCGCTTCCAATGCCGTGAAATTCACTGAAACCGGCGAGATCGAAGTGACCGCGGCGGCGGTGGACGACGCGGTCGAATTTACCGTGCGCGACACGGGCATCGGCATCGAGGAAGCGGATCTGGATTACATTTTCGACGCCTTCCGGCAGGTGGACGGCTCTACCACCCGCCGCCATGAAGGGACCGGCCTGGGCTTGGCCATCTGCCGCAACCTCGCGGTATTCATGGGCGGCGACATCCGGGCCGAATCGACGCCGGGCCGCGGGAGCGTCTTTACGCTGACGCTTCCGATGGAACCGCTCCCGGACGGCGAAACCCGATTGTCTCCTTCCTTCCCGGAGGAACCGTCCCCTTCCCGCCCCCGTTCGAGGGGACCCCGCCCCGCCGTTCCGGGCGATCCGGCACGCCGGACGGTCCTCGTCATCGACGACGATGAATCGGTTTGCGGCCTGATCCGGGACCATCTCCGCTCGGCGGGGTACCGCGTGGCCACGACGACCAGCGGCCGGGAAGGGGTCCGGATGGCACGGGAACTCCGGCCCTTTGCCGTCACCCTCGACATCCTGATGCCCGACATGGACGGCTGGGAAGTCCTCCGCCGGCTGAAAGAGGCGGCCGAGACCCGGGACACCCCGGTGATCGTCATTTCCGTGAGCCAGGACCGGGACACCGGTTTCGCCCTGGGCGCCGCCGGCTACGTGTTGAAGCCCGTGGACCGGCACATCCTGCTGACGGAGATCGAAAAGGTGGCGGCCCACCATCCGGTCCGCCGGGTGTTGGTGGTGGACGACGACCCGGTGGCCCGGGAACAGGTGTCGGTTCTGTTGTCGGAATACGATTATCGGGTGGAGACGGCGCCGGACGGGAATACCGCCATCCGGCAGGCGCTGGACCATCCGCCCGACGTCATGATCCTGGACCTGATGATGCCCGAAATGGACGGGTTCGCCGTGCTCGACCGGGTGCGGCGGGAATCGGCTCTCAGGGAATTGCCGGTGCTCGTGCTTACAGCCAAAGACCTGAACTGGGGCGAGCGCATGCGCCTCAAGGCGGCGGTCAACCGGACCATCCAGAAAGGAACCTACGACAAGGCCGAGCTGCTGGAGGGGATCGAATCGGCCCTGGCCCGGCTGTCGAGGGAGGCGGGCGACGACGCCGTCCGGCCCGACGGGCCGTTGGTTCTGGTGGTGGAGGACAACGACGTGGCGGCCCTCCAGATCCGGACGGCCCTGGAGGAGAGCGGGTATGGGGTCCGGCGGGCCGGCGGCGGCGGCGAGGCCCTGGAAAAGCTCGCGGACGGCCCGCCCGACGCCGTGATTCTGGACCTGATGATGCCGGAGATGGACGGGTTCCAGCTCCTCGACCGGATCCGGGCCGACCGCGAGGGCGGCGGGATGCCGGTGCTGGTGCTCACTGCCAAGGAACTGACGGAAGCGGAAAAAGCGCGATTGAAGGACCAGCGCGTCCATGGTATTGTCTATAAAGGCGCGGCGGATCGGGAAGAACTGGTCAACGCCGTCCGGGCGATGTTTCCGGAACCGGCGGTTCCGGAAAGCGTGCGGACGGGTCCGATCCTGGTGGTGGAAGACAATGCGGACAACCGGCTGACCCTTGCGGCCATCCTGGAGGCCCATGGCGTCGAATACCGGATGGTCGAAGACGGGCCCCAGGCCCTGGCCGCCGTTCGCGAGATCAGCCCCGGCATGGTCCTCATGGACGTCCAATTGCCGGGCCTCAGCGGGCTGGACGCGGCCCGCCGGATCAAATCGGCGCCGGCGTCGGCCGACATCCCCGTCGTGGCCCTGACGGCCCGGGCCATGCAGGGCGACCGGGAGGCGATCCTGGCCGCCGGCTGCGACGACTACATTTCCAAACCCATCGAAGCGGAAACGCTTATCGCCGTCGTCCGGAAGTGGACACAGGCGGCGCCATCGACATAACCCCTGTAGGAGCCAAAGAGATACCATGGAAAATCCGGTCATCCTGGCGGTGGACGACAACCCCGACAACCTCATCGTGCTGGAGGCCCTGCTAACCGAATACATGCCGGGGTGCCGGATCGTCACCGCCGGTCACGCCGTTGAAGGCTTTGCCATCGCCAAGAGCGACCCGCCCGATGCGGCCATTCTGGACGTCCAGATGCCCGGCGTGGACGGCGTGGAGATGTGCCGTCGCCTCAAGGCGGACGAAAAAACCGCCCATATTCCCGTTATTCTCCTGACGGCCCACCACGCCCCCTTTGGCTTGAAGGTCCGGGCGCTCGAGGCCGGGGCCGACGACTTCCTCTCGAAGCCCATCGATAACAATGAACTGAAAGCGCGGGTCAAGGCGATGCTCCGGATCAAACAGGCCGAGGACCGCCTGCGGGCCGAGCGGGACCGCCTGAAGACGGATCTTGCGGATCGGAACGCGGTTTTGACCACGGTTGAAGACCGCTACCGGACCCTGTTCAATAGCGTATCCGACGCCATCTTCATCCTGGACGAAACGGGGCGGTTTCTGGAGGTCAACGAAGAGGCCTGCCGGCGGCTCGGTTACACCCGGGAGGAACTCAAGGGAATGACGCCCCGGGACATCAACAGCCCCGAGACCGCCGGCCAGTTTCCCGACATGCTCCGGACCGTTTTGAAAAAGGGGGAAGTGGTTTTCGAAACCGTCCACGTCAGTCGGGAAGGGTGGCGGATTCCCTCTGAGATAAATGTCCGGTTGATCGACTACGACGACCGAAAGGCGCTGCTTGCGACGGTCCGGGACCTGTCCGAGCGGCAGAAGACCCTCCAGGCCCTGCGGGAGAGCGAGGCCCGGTACCGGGCCATGTTCGATCATATGACCGAAGGCGTGGCGGTTTACCGGCCGATAGACGACGGGCAGGATTTTGTTTTTGTCGATTTCAACCGCGCCGGAGAACGAATCGAAAACATTTCCAAGGAAAACATCCTCGGTAAACGATTGCTGGAAGTGTTCCCCGGTGTGAAGGAATTCGGCCTGTTTGAAGTCCTCCAGCGGGTAAACCGGACCGGAAAGCCCGAGCACCAACCCACCCGCTGTTACAAAGACAGCCGGATCGAAGGGTGGCGGGAAGGCTTTGTCTACAAACTTCCCACCGGGGAATTGGCGACCATCTACACCGATAAGACCGAGCAGAAGGCCATGGAGGCGGATCGGGAAAAGCTCCAGGGCCAGCTCCAGCAGTCCCAGAAAATGGAGGCCATCGGGGCCCTGGCCGGCGGCATCGCCCACGATTTCAACAACATCCTGTATCCCATCATGGGGTACACCGAGATGGCCATCGAACAAACGCCGGAGGGAGAGCGGGTGCGGAAATACCTGAACGAGGTGCTCGTCTCCACCCGTCGGGCGACGGATCTGGTGAAACAGATTCTCTCCTTCAGCCGCTCGGAAACGGCGGAACGGCGGCCGTTCCGGGTTCAGCCCATTCTCAAAGAATCGGTTAAACTGATGCGGGCCACCATCCCCTCGACGATCCAGATCCGCCATGAGATCGACGACGCCTGCGGGCCCTTGTCGGGCGATCCCACCGAAATCCACCAGATCATCATGAACCTGTGCACCAACGCCCACCACGCCATGGAAGAAACCGGCGGGGATATCTATATCCGGGTGTCCGAAACCAAAGTGATGCCGGAGCACATGGTGGCCAAAACCGGCGCGGCGCCGGGCCGCTATCTCTTGCTGAGCGTCAGCGACACCGGCCCGGGCATCCCGCCGGCGATCCGGGATCAGATCTTCGAGCCCTATTTCACCACAAAACCCGAGGGGAAGGGGACGGGGCTGGGATTGTCGGTGGTCTACCGGATCGTGAAGAACCTGGGCGGCGATATTCTGGTGGACAGCGAACCGGGGCGGGGAACCCGATTCGATATCTATTTGCCCACCCAGGCGGTTCAGGTGGAGGAGAAGCCGGCCCGAAAGGATGGAACGGTGCGGGGCGGCAGCGAACGGGTGCTGGTGGTGGACGACGAAACCCCCATCATTCTCATGCTGGAACGGATGCTCTCCCGTTTGGGGTACGAGGTCGTCGCCCTCACAGACAGCGTCGAGGCCCTCGATCTCTTTACGGAGGCCCCGGGCCGGTTCGATCTGGTGATCACGGACATGAGCATGCCCCACATCCGCGGCGATCGACTGGCCGAAAAACTGATCGCCATCCGGCCCGACATCCCGGTGGTCATCTGCACCGGCCACAGCGAACTGGTGGACGAAAAGATTGCCGAAGCCATCGGCATCAAAGCCTTCATCATGAAGCCGGTGGCGAGGGAAACGTTGGATCGGACGATACGGTTTGTTTTGGATGGGGAGACATGACCTAACCCCCCCGGCCCCCCTTCCCCGAAAGGGAAGGGGGGAGGTGGGTCAGGGATCATTTTAACGATAGATAACATGTTGAATTTTAACTCCCCCTCTCCTTTCAGGGGAGGGGGTTGGGGGGAGGGTCAGGCTTTTTGCCCCCAAACCGCGTAGACCGGGTCGGCTTTCCGCATCTGGGGGTAATATTTATCCGAAGCAGGCCGGTCCCATCCCCGGGAGGAGAAGGTTTCCAGCCCTTTAAAACCGCCGGACCGGTGGAAATATTCCATCACCAGCCCCATCCGCTCAAAATCGTGGAGTTCGGTCCACAGATGAATCGCCTTGGGCGGAAACCACCGGTTGGAAAAGGTGACCACGAACCGGCCGCCCGGCCGCAGCACCCGGGCCACGTCCCGGAACACCGTTTCCGGCTGGGTCAGATACTCCGCCGAGACCGTGCAGAGAACCAGGTCGAAGGACCCGTCGGGAAACGGCAGGACCGGGTCCGCGTTGAGGTCGTGGACCACATGATCCGTCAACTGCGGGTTGTCGGCCATCTCCTCGGCGTTCATCCCCAGCCCCACGAGGGACCGGAGTTCCGCCGATTCCGGCACATGGGACCGCCAGGCGCTCATCAGGTCCAGCACGTCCATCCCCGGTTCCATCAGGCTGCCGTAAAGCGCCGAAATCTCCTCGATGGCCCGGTCGTCGATGTGGTTCACCATCCGGGGTTTGGCGTAGAACCGGTCGTCGGGCTGTTCGTCTTCCCGGGACAGAGCCCCGTTGCCGGTGAAATCGGTGGCCCGGCCGTTCCAGCGAACCTGCATCCCCGGCCCGTCGGCCAGACATTCCACCAGTGACGCGCATTCGCCGCCCCGGTCGTAGGGTTTCTGCCAGACATCCGCCACCGTCGCCGTCAGGTCGATGGGGTATTTGGACAGCGGATGGTTCAAATCGGCTTTGAGCGTGTCGGATTCGACGCCCACGCAACGGAAGGGCTGGACGTTCTGGGGAAAAACATTGGTCAATCCCCTCAGCAACCCCTTGGGGTAAAACCGCCCGTAACGCGGCGTTGCCGCGGCGTCGTTGAACTGGTCCCGTTTCAGCGCCACCTCTTTTTTGGGGTCGTGGGCCGGCAGTTCCCGGCCGGGCGCCACCTGAAGGTGAAAGCGGTCTCCGGGGCCGGCGGACGTCAGTTCGGTGCTCAGATCGCCGGGCAGCAGGTCCCGCCACAGATTGACCCGGGAGAAGGACCGTTCGGTGTGGGCGGCCTCCTCGCTTTTCCAGCGAAGGTCAAAGGTCATGGATACGAGGCTGTCGGGTGTGATCGTCTTCATAGCTGGTCTCCTTAAATGCGTCCCTTTGTCAGAGGGAGTGAAAAATGAGCTTGTTCGAGTCTCGCACGCTCATGGGTGGAAACATAAGAAGAAAGCGGTTGTTGTCAATAACGATTCTTAAAAAGGACAGGGTCTCTTTTGACGCCGCTATCGTGGCCCTGTGCGGGTGGATGACCATCGCCGCCGCCATGGCGGCCGGACCCCGGGAGGACAAGATGATCGATGTGGAAAAGACGGCGGAGCGGCTGCGGGGCCACCTGACGGTCCTGACCGAGACCATCGGGGACCGGAGCGTCCATCGGCCCGAAAACCTGGAGCGGGCCGCCGGGTATATCGAAGGGGTCCTGTCGGAAATGGGATTGTCCGTCGAACGGCAATCTTTTCAGTACAAGGGGCTGACCGTGGCCAACCTCATCGCCGATATCGGCCCCGCCGACGCGCTCGGAAAGCGGTACTTGCTGGGGGCTCATTACGACACCGTCGCCGACACGCCGGGGGCCGACGACAACGCCAGCGCCGTGGCGGTGATGCTGGAGACCGGCCGGGCCCTGGTGGAAGCGCGGGACAGATTGCCCCGTTCCACGGCGATCCGGCTGGTCGCCTTCACCCTGGAGGAATCGCCGGCCTTCGGGACGTCCAAAATGGGCAGCCGGCACTACGCCCGAATCGCGCGGAAAACCGGCGAGCGGATCGACGGCATGATCTGCCTGGAGATGGTGGGGTACGCCTGTCATCAACCGGGTTGCCAGGAATACCCGTTTCCACTGGGCCTTCGGGGCTACCCGGACACCGGGGATTTCATCGGCATCGTGGGCAACATGAAAGCCCGGGGATTCAGCCGCGAGATGGCGCGGGCCTTCCGCGAAAACCCTGATCTGCCGGTCATCCGGCTCACCGTCCCCTTCAACGGCAAGATTCTGCCGCCGGTCCGCCTGAGCGACCACGCCTCCTTCTGGGATCAGGGCTACCCGGCGGTGATGGTCACCGACACGTCCTTTTACCGCAATCCCCATTACCACCTTCCATCCGACCGCATGGACACCCTCGATGTCCGGTACATGGCGGAACTGGTGGAAAGTCTCACGCGCTTTTTCGCGTCCCGGGCGGCCGCCGAGTGAAAGTCTCTCCTTGACATTGCCCTCTGTTGCGGTCAAGTTAGGTAACAGGCGTGTTGTTTCAATACGCCAACGCGGCGAAAGGGGGAGAGAATGGAAAAAAAACGCAGGGAAGTGTCAATGGGGTTCACGGACGAGAAGTTCAGTG
Organism: uncultured Desulfobacteraceae bacterium; assembly: GCA_964409085.1. Classification (GTDB taxonomy): domain Bacteria; phylum Desulfobacterota; class Desulfobacteria; order Desulfobacterales; family JAABSP01; genus JAABTD01. The sequence goes on from CAYPCE010000089.1 coordinate 11,566, forward strand.
AAGGGCATCACATCATTTACCTGTACAACGACGACCATGAACGCAAACGGACCATGGCCAAGTTTCTGCGGCAGGGATGGGTAGACCATGAAAAGCTGCTCTATCTCGTGGACGACATTTCGCCCGACGAAATGCGGAAAGAGTTGGCGGATCTCGGCGTGGACGTGGATGAGAAACAGGCGGATTTCGACATTACCCGGGGACACAACACCCTCTGCCCGGACGACTATTTTACGTCGGAGTTCATGCTCGGCGTCGTGGGCGACTATTACACCAACGCGATCCAGGCCGGATACGCCGGCGCCCGGGGCGCGGGCGAAATGTCATGGGCCCTCATCGAAGGCCGGGCCACGGTGCCCGATCTGCTCCGCTACGAAGCGAAACTCAACCGGATCCTCGACGACTATCCGCTGACCACGGTCTGCCAGTACGACGCCCGGCGGTTCGACGGCGCGCTGGTCATGGACATGCTGAGCGTCCATCCCATGATGATTGTCCGGGGCCAACTGGTGAAAAACCCCAGCTACGTCGAACCCGATGTATTTCTGAAGGAATACACCGATCGGCTGGATCGACAGGCCGGTTAAGCGGGTCCATACCGAATCGATGCCGAACGTGAACCGAGCCCCCGACGCCTTGCCATCCGCCGCCTCCTACTCCTAATGGTTTCTAAACATGCCCGACGCTGACGCCCAGATCCTCGGCAAGATCATTCTCCTCCAGAGCACCATCCACCTCATGCAGGAAGACGACGCCATGGCGCGGTTCGCCTGCAGGGGCTTATCGAGCATTCCCGGGGTCCAGGCCGCCGGAATGCTCTTCAACGGGACCTTCCATTCCGAGATCGACGACCCGGTCGTCGACGCCGACGCCTGCCGGGGGCTCTTTCAAGCGATATCGGACCGGGTGCGCGACGGGGAAAGCCCCGAATCGCCGTTGGCGGCCTTCCGGCTCGAACATCGGCTGGAATGCTTTAAAATCCAGACGATTTTCGACCTGTACGGACTCCTGTTCCTGAAATTGTCGGACCCCGAAGGATTCCTCCCCTACCGGCCCTACATCGAAAACACCGTCAACCTCATCGCCCTGATCGTGGAGAACAACCACCGCCGGGCCCTGCTGCTCCGGAGAGAGGAAGACCTGGAAAGGGCTGTTGAGGAGCGGACCCGGGAACTGCGGGCCAGCGAAGAGCAATACAAAACCCTGTTCGAAAGCATCCGGGACGTCATCGTGGTGGCCGATCTGGACCGGAACATCATTTCCGCCAACCGGGCGTTCACGGAGGTCTTCGGCTACCACCTGGACGAGGTTCTGGGGCGAAAGACGCGCATGCTCTACGCCGACAAGGACCAGTTCGACACCCTCGGCGGTAAGCTGGAGAAGAAAGGCGGGGAACGTCAACTTCTTCTGACCATCGATTACCTGAAAAAATCCGGCGATTCCTTTCCGGGAGAAACCCGCATCTTCGATTTCAAGGATACGGAAGGAAAGACCGTCGGTTTCATGGGCATTATCCGGGATATCTCGGAGCGGGTCCGGGCCGAAGAAGAGAGGGCGCGCCTTGAAGCCCAGCTTTTTCAGGCCCGGAAAATGGAGGCCATCGGCACGCTGTCCGGCGGCATCGCCCACGATTTCAACAACATTCTGGCCATTATCATCGGCAACGCCGAGATGGCGCAAGACGATCTTCCGGCATGGAGTCCGGTCCGCCCGTTCGTGGCGGAGGTCGTAAAGGCCGGGCTGCGGGCCCGGGACGTGGTCCGGCAGCTCCTGACCTTCAGCCGCAAATCCCAGGAAAAGAAAAAGCCCCTCAACCTGGCGCCCATCGTCAGGGAAGCCTTGAAGCTGATGCGATCGACCCTCCCCAGCACCATCGACATCCGCGGGTCCGTTCCGGATGGGTTGCCCACCGTGGAAGCCGACGCCACCCAGATCCACCAGATCCTGATCAATTTGTGCGGCAACGCCGCGGACGCCATGGCCGACGACGGCGGCACGATGGAGGTCCGCCTCGAACCGGTTGTCCTGGGATCGGGCGCGACGGCCTTTGATGCGGATCTTCCGCCCGGCGATTATATCCGGCTGACGGTCGCCGACACCGGCCAGGGGATATCGCCGGAGGACGGCGAGCGGATCTTCGAGCCCTATTTCACCACCAAGCCGGTCGACAAGGGCACGGGGATGGGGCTCGCGGTAGTCCACGGCATCGTCAAAGGGCACGGGGGCGGGATCCGGATGCGGCGACGAAAGGACCGGGGAGCGGCGTTCGACGTTTTCCTGCCGGCCCGGGAAACGCCGGCCGAGCCCGATGCACCGCCCGGCGGATCGCCGCCCGGGGGAACCGAGCGCATCCTCTTTATCGACGATGAGGAGGCCATCGTCGATATGAACCGACAGTGGCTGGAAAAGCTCGGCTACCGCGTGGAGATCCGGACCGATCCGGCGGCGGCCCTGGCGCTGTTCCGGTCGGACCCGGACGGCTTCGATCTGGTCGTCACCGACATGACCATGCCGAAAATGACGGGAGACCGGCTGGCCCGTGAACTCCTGAGCATCCGGCCCGACCTGCCCGTGATCCTCTGCACCGGATACAGCGAAAAAATCTCCGAAAAAACCGCAGCCGCTCTCGGCATCCGCAAATATGCCGAAAAGCCCGTCGATGCTCGGGATATGGCGGTCTTTATCCGCGAAGTCCTGGACGGCAAACCGTAACCCTCGTCCAGATCATCCCACGCGGTCAAACCTTCGCAAATATCCGTTTATTTGGCCTTGATCAAAATCCCGGCCAAAAAGGGCGATCACAAGGATCGCCCCTACGGTGCTACGGTGCAACCCGTCGATTTCGGTAGGGGCGAACCTTGTGTTCGCCCCAAAATGGCCGGAACGATGATCAAGGCCGGCATTTTCAATATCCCTTACCGGTACTCCCGGGTCTTCAAAAAG
>CAYPCE010000090.1:0-14459 GCA_964409085.1 uncultured Desulfobacteraceae bacterium
AACCCAATTCCATATGACAAAACAATGGGCCGAAATGCGGTGTCGATTGGTGCAGCTGTTGGTTGCGGTGGTGGTTCTGCTGTGGGCGGGGTGTGCCGAATGGGGCATCACCGCCGGTACGCTGTCAATTTCGGTGTTTATCAGGTTTTTCACGTATATTCAATAAGGAGTTTCGATCTCCTGAAGATCGCCACACGCCCATGAGCCGCCGTCCGCTCCACATGCTGGGTACCCTGTTTTTCGCGTCGGTCCTGCTCCTCGGCCTGACCGGCACCGCGCTGGCGGAATACCGGGTTCTGGCCGTCCAGAGTTTCCGTGTCGGGCCGTATCAATCCGCTGTGGAAGGCTTTAAAAGCGCCTGCGCCTGCCGGATCGACCGGTTCGTCCTTTCGGAGCGGAGAGGAGAGACGGTGGAGAACGCGATTCGAGACACCCGGCCGGATGCGGTGCTGGCCATCGGAAAAGAGGCCCTCCAGACCCTGTCGGCGGTCCGGGACCGGCCGGTCTTTTACGTCATGGTGCTCGACCCCGGTCCGGGCGCTTCCGAGCGGCCGAACCGGTTCGGGGTGCGGATGCTCGTCTCGGCCCGGACCCAAATGGACATCTTTTCGGCCGCCTCTTTCGGGTCCGGACCGGTGGGCCTGATCTACGATCCCGGCCGCATGGCCCCCTTTGTCGCCGGGGCCCGGAAGGCATCGGCCGATGCGGGTGTGGACCTGGTCGAAACGCCGTTGTCGGAACCCGGCGGTGTTCCCGGGGCCCTCCAGGGAATGATCGGCCGGATCCGGGTCTTCTGGCTGCTGCCCGACTTGAGCGTGGTCACCGCCGAAACCGTCCGCCACATTCTGCTCACCTGCCTGTCCCGGGGGGTGCCGGTGATCGCGTTCTCGGATAAATATTTGGAAATGGGCGCGCTGATGAGCATCTCTTTCGACCCGAAGGACATGGGGGCCCAGGCCGGCGGAATGGCGGCGGCGGTCCTCGGCGGGGACGTGCCGCCCCCGGCCGAGCGCCACCGGTACGCCCGTACCCCGGTGGTGCGGGTCAATCCAAAAATCGCCCGGAAACTGGGGGTCGATATCAACATCAAGACACTGGGAAAGGTGCGGAACCGGAAAAGGGGCCCGTCGTGAGTCACGGGCTCCTTTCCGCCATCCGGTTCGGTTTTCTCGCCAGGGTCTGCCTCTTCATGACCGTGTTCATCCTGGCGGTCACCGCCGGCTTCACCGGTCTCTTCATCCATTACCAGCGGGGCATGCTCACCCGGGTCCTCATCCGCAACGGGGAGGTCCTCTCCCGAATCATCGCGCGGAACGCCCGGCTGGCGGTGATCTCCGAGAGCGAAGACCTGCTCCGGGAAGTCTCGGACACCGCTTTCGACCAGGAGGGGGTCACCCGGATGATGGTCTACAACGATCAGGGGGACCTGCTGACCTGGCGGTCCCGGACCCACCCCGACGGGCCGGCCCATCCGCCCGATTCCCGCATCGTGAAAGCGGCCGCCGCCCGTATCGCCGGGGCCGCCACCGTGTATGTCCGGGAAAAAGCAAATGTGGTGCAGTTCTGGTCCGCCGTGACGCCGGAAGGGACCCCGGAGACCGAGGCGTCCCTTTTCCTGGGGGCGGGAACCGCCCCGGCGTCGAGCCCGCCGGCCGCCGGCTGGATCGGGATCTGCGTGGACAAGGGGGAGCTGAAGCAGGAGTTCCGGGAGTTGATCCGGAAAGCGGTCCTCCTGGGGGCCGTCGTCTGGGCCCTGACATCTGCGGTAGTCGTTTTCGCCATCCGCCGGTTTACCCGGCCCATTTTTCACCTCAAGGCGGCGGCGGAGGGCCTGGAATCGGGAGCCCCGGTCGCGCCCGTGGCCGTCGGCCGCCGGGACGAACTGGGGGAGCTGGCCCGGGCCTTCGATCGGATGGCCGGTACCATCCGGGCCAAAGAAGCGGCCCTTCTGGCCTCGGAGGAGAAATACCGCTCCATCGTGGAAAACGCCACCGAGGGGATTTTCCAGACAGACCTCGACGGCCGGATCGTCATGGCCAACCCGGCCCTGGCCACCATGCTCGGCTACGATTCCGCCGATGGAATGGTCCGGGAGGGGATCGATTTTCTCGGTCATGTCCGGTTGGACCCGGACCCGGGCTCCCGTTTTCCGGAGCGAATCAGCGGCGGCGGCCATGCCGCGAGTTTCGAAACCGTCTGCCACCGCCTCGACGGCGGGGAAGTGCCGGTGCTGGTCAACGCCCATGGCGTGCGCGGCACCGGGGGCGGGGTCGTTCTCTACGAAGGACTGGTCCAGGACATCTCCCCCTGGAAACGGGCCGAACGGCTCAAGCTGGCCAAGGAGGCGGCGGAGGCGTCGGCCCGGGCCAAGAGCCGGTTTCTGGCCCACATGAGCCACGAGATCCGCACCCCCCTGGGCGCCATCACGGGCCTGGTCGCCGTGATGGGGCGCTCCCCGGACCTGTCCGCCACGCAACGCGCCCAGCTGGACAAGATCGACGCCTCGGCCCAAACCCTTTTGGGGATCATCGAAGACATCCTCGATTTTTCCCGCATCGAGGCGGGCAAGCTCAGCCTGGAAACGACCCCGTTCGCCTGGGCCCCGGTGAGCCGGCAACTGGCGGGGCTGTTCGTGGACAGGGCCCGGGAAAAGGGGGTCGAGCTGGCCTTCGATTACGCCCCGGATTTCCCGGATATCCTGGTGGGTTCTCCCCTCCGGTTGAAACAGGTGCTGACCAATCTCATCGGCAACGCCCTCAAATTCACGCCCCGGGGCGGACGGGTCACCGTCTCGGGCTATGTGGTGGACTGGCAGACCGAGGACCAGGCCCTGGTGGGCTTCAAGGTGTCGGACACGGGGATCGGAATCCCCCAGGACAAGCTGGCGGTCATCTTCGAGAGCTTTACCCAATCCGACGACTCCACCTCCCGACGGTACGGGGGTACCGGGCTCGGGCTGGCCATCTGCAAGCAGATCGTCGAGATGATGGGGGGCCGCATCCAGGTGGTCAGCGGGGAGGAAGTGGGCTCCGACTTCAGTTTCACCGTTCCCATGGCGGTGGGGGGCGATCTGCCGGTCCAGGCCGTGGAGGCCCCGTCCCATCCGGACCTGGCCGGGATCCGGATCCTGGTGGTGGAGGATCACCCCATCAACCAGGAGGTGGTCCAGAACCTGCTGGCGGACGAGGGCATTCGGGTCTTCCTGGCGGACAGCGGTCCGGCGGCCCTGGCGTCCGTGGCCGAGACGGACTTCGATGCGGTGCTCATGGACATCCAGATGCCCGGCATGGACGGGCTTGAGACCACCCGCCGCATTCGGGCCGCCCGGCCGGACCGGACCGGTATGCCCATCATCGCCATGACGGCCCATGCCCTGCCCGAAGAACGGGATAAATGCCTGGCGGCGGGAATGGTGGATGTGGTCACCAAGCCCCTGGATTTGAAAACGTTTTTCAGCACACTGGCCCGGTGGCTCCAGGAGGGGGACGCCCCCCCGGTGCGCCCGGCGGCGGCCTCCCCTCCGGAAACGGTCCCCGAAGAAACCGGCAAAGCCCCCTTCCCCGCCACCCTGCCGGGCATCGATGTGGCCGAGGCCATGGAACGGCTGCGGGGCAACCGCCGCCTCCTGGGCCGTCTGGTCGGTCAGTTGGTCGCTGAATACGGCGACGTGGCCGACCGGCTCCGGGCCCTCCTGAGCGCCGGCCGGCGGGCCGAGGCCCAGATGATCGCCCACACCCTGAAAGGGGTGGCGGGCAACTGTGCCGCGCGGTTCCTGTACGAAGTGGCGGCCGCCATCGAGGCGCGGCTTCACGACGGAGGGGAGGATCCGACGCCCGGGGAGATCGATCGGCTGGAAACGGCCATGGCAGGGGTCGCTGCCGCGGTGGAAAGCCTGGGGGATTTCATTGGTCCCGAAGCGGCCCCGCCACCGGATGCCCCGGCCGATTCCCCTGAAGACCTGGCGGACCGGTTTCAGGCCCTGGACACGCTCCTCGCGCGCCACCGATACCGGGCCGAAGCCGCCTTTCACCATCTGGCCGACGGCCTGCCGGACCGGCGGTACAGCGCTCCCCTCAAAACCCTCGAAGCCCAGCTCTGGCAATTCCAGTACAGGTCGGCCCGGGAAACGTTGGGAATGGTGGCGGAGATGGCGGGGGTGGGGTTGGGGGAGGGTTAACGGACGTCGGCGCGGATTTGCCGGAAGACCGGTAACAGCTGGCGGAAATGGGCGAAGATGCGGGGGTCGAAAGCGGCCCCTTTTTCGGCTTCCATGATCGCGACGGCCTCTTTTTCGGCCATGGCGGCTTTGTAAATGCGCTTATGGACCAGCGCGTCGTAGATATCGGCGATGGCCGTTATCCGGGCGCTTTCGGGGATCGCCTCGCCCTTGAGGCCCTGGGGGTAGCCGGCGCCGTTCCATTTTTCATGGTGACACAAGGCGATCTCTTTGGCCAACTGAAGGAGAGGCACGTCGGATTTGTCGAGGATGTTGGCCCCGATCTTGGGGTGGGCCTTCATGAGTTCGAATTCCTCGAAGGTGAGCCGGTCTTTTTTCAGCAGGATGCGGTCGGGGATGCCGATTTTGCCGATGTCGTGCATGGTGGCGGCGATGCGGATGTCGTCGGCCGCCTGGTTTTCCCACCCCAGGGACCGGGCCAGGGCCTCGGCATAGCGGCCGATCCGCCGGATATGGGCCCCGGTTTCTTCGTCCCGGCTCTCGGACGCCCAGACCAGGCGAAGCGCGATCTCCTCTTCCCGTTTCCGGATGTCGGCGGTCCGCCGGTTCACCTCCTCTTCGAGGAACTGGCGGATGAAAAGGTTTTCCCGGGCGCTTTGCAGGGCGCTCACCCGTTCTTCATGGGCCCTGCCCAGAAAAGAGAGCAGCAGGACCTTCCGGTCATCCAGTACGACGGCCGTTGCCTCCAGGGCCCACTCCGTTCCCGAGGGGTCTTCCTCGATCCACGACCCGGACCGGATCCGGCCCTCCGTGGAACCGGCCCAGAAATCCTCCGCATCGAAAAGGAAGTTTTCCAGAAACGGGAACCGGTCCCCCGGGGCGATGGAATCTCCCACCGCCGTCCGCGGGTCGAAAAACCGGCTGAGCCAGGCCGGGGGCGGCGCGGCCAGCCGAAAAGCGCCGGCGGCGGTCCGGGTCATTACGGCCTGGTCTAGGGCGGCGAACAGTCCATCCATCATGGGGTCACCATCATGCGGGCCAGGGTTTCGAATGCGGTGGCGACGTTCTGGCCGGTCTTGGCGCTGGTGATGAGGCTCGGGATGTGGAGGGATGTCTTTTCTGGATTTACGGCCCACTGGTCCTGGAGGTCCGCCTTATTGAAGAGCGCCAGGCGGGGGACGTCGCCCACGGTCTCCCGGACCTTGGCATCCAGCCGGATCGCCATTTCCAGGGTGGTGGGCCGGGTGCCGTCCACCACCAGAAAATAGCCGGCGGCCCCCCGGAGGTAGGATGTCTTCAGCTTCTGGAAATCATCCTCCCCGTAAAGGTCCCACAGCATCAGGTTCACCTGCCGGTCGTCCACCGTCACGGTCCGTTTGTCGATTTTCACCCCCACGGTGGTGAGGTATTTTTCCGAAAAGATCCCCTTGACGAATCGGGCCACCAGACTCGTCTTGCCCACGGCAAAGGAGCCGACCATGCAGATTTTTTTCTGGATCACGGCCATACCGGGGTCTCCTCTTTCTCTGGCGGCGGGGTCGCTGGGATAATCCGGAAAGTGACGCTCCGGTTCATGGCCTTGTCTTCCTCTGTTTTTTCTTCCCGGACGGGCGCGTTATCGGCCACGCCCACGATCCGGATCCGGGAGGGGTCCATGCCGTTTTGGATGAGAAAATCCCGTGCCGTTCGGGCCCGCTCCCGGCTGAGGGTCTTGTTGTGGCGTTCCGTGCCGGTGGAATCGGTATGGCCCACGACCTCCAGGGTGAAGGGGCGGTCCAGCTCCCGGCTGTGGCGACGGAAGTCCTTGAGCGTCGCCAGCAGGGTTTTCAGTTTCGGCCGCTGGTCGGGCCGCCACTGGGCGGTGTTGAAGGTAAAAGCGATCACCATCTCTTGGATGGTGTGCCGGGCCGCCTCCAAACCCGCGACCGTCCGGTCCGTCAGGTCCCCCGTGTCGATGTCCACGACCCCCGCCACGGCCGGGGCCAGGATCCGAAACCGTTCCACCCATTCGTGGGGGGCCGCCCCCTCTGCCCTCAGCACGCCGTCCCGGAACGCCAGGGCGACGCCCGGCGGCGGATGGAGGAGCCGCCGGGCCCGCTGCCGGACCAGATCGGGGTGGAGGGCCTGATAGGGAACCCACCGGAAAGTGAGGGTTTCGGGGGGGATGGAGATCCCGGTCAGCCAGGTGTCGGGCGCACCCGCCGGGTCGGGGACCAGGGGGTCCCGCAGCCCGGAAATGTGGTATCCGTCCCCCTTCCGGACAGCATCGGTCACCATGATCCCGGGAATGGCGTTGAGCCGGTCCTTGAGATCGGTCAGGAGGGCGTCGCCCGCAGTCTCCGAGGCGTCGGGCCGGGGCGTGCCATCGAACGGCCGGATCGGCCGCGTCACCACCGGTCGCGGCGCCGCCTTCCGTCCCCAGTCGATATGGGAAAGCCCATAATAGAACCCGATGCCGCCGGCGATCATGAGGAGAAGAAAGGCGAGCCAGGGCAGGAACCGCCCCCGTTTCCGCCCTTCGTAGGCCGCTTCAAAGCAGGTCCGGAGGCAGTACCGGATGGCGGTAAAGGGGCCCGGGTCGCCGTCGAACGACCGGAGCGCCTCTCCTTTTTCGAAATGGATTTCCTCCAGGGCTTTCTGGAGCGTGATCCGGAGGTCCTCGGGCGGATCGCCGCGAATCACGGCGGCCAGCAGCGCCATTTCCCCCTGGACCACCCAGACCGTCAGTTCCCCCACCTGGAAGGTCTGGAGGGTCTCGCTTTCGTCCATGTCAAAGGAATCCCGGGCGAAATCCTGAATGGCGGTGAGCATGCCCGAGACGATGTCGGCATCTTGATAGGATTCCAGGCTGTCGGCCGTCATGTGCTGGAGGATCAGTCCGGTCTCTTTGTGAATGAGCAGGACCTGTTCCACCCGGTAAAGGAGGCTGTGGAGCAGCGCCACCTCGGCGAAGGATTTGCCGGTGCGGAGGGCCTCCAGCCGCCATTTCAGGCCCTGCCAGGAAAGGCTCCGGACCAGGGTCTGGTTGAAATCCTGGATTTTGGCCTGGAAGGCGTGGGCGATGGCGTTGCGGATGGTCTGGCCGATGACCGGCGAGAGTATGGACTCGAAGGTGGTGGGGTCCTTGCGGATGGAAGCCCGCACCGTCTCTTCCACCGTGGGGATCAAGGCCATGCTCAGTTTGTTGTCCGTTTCGGACCGGAGCAGGATCGCTTCGGCCAGCACCTTGCCCACATCCTCGGGCCGGACTTCCAGCCCTTCCAGAATTTCCCGGATCTGGCGGATCTGGACTTGCTCCGGCTCCAGGATCAGCCGTCGGAGTTCGGACAGGTCATCCCGTTCCCCGGGGGAGATGTCCCCGGAGACCGCCGGCGCCGGGAGGGTCTGGTCGTTAGCCATCGGCGCCGTCCGTTATTTCCGTGTTGAGGCGGTCCGCCAGATCCCGGTCCAGCCGAAGGGCCATCTCCTGAAAAAGGCGGGAAAGGGTGGGCCGGTCGATGGCCTCGGCGTTGAGTTTCCGGATGGCGTCGTCCAGCACCGAGAGGGTCTCTTCGTGTTTCTGCCGGGCCTCGTCTGCGATCCGTTCCGTTTCCTCCGTCAGCTGACGCCGGACGTCCCGGTGGCCTTTGGTCATCCCGTCGGCCAGCTGCTGCAGCTTTTTCCGGTAGCGCCCGTCGTTGTCCTGGACCTCCCGGGAGATGCGCCGGAGGGCCGCGGACTGTTCTTCCTGTTCTTCCCGGAGCCGGGTGGCGAGAGCCGCCATCTCGGTCTGGACCTGATCTTCAACCGCCGAAAGCCGGCGGCCCGTGTCCCGGCGCAGGTCGGCCACTTCTCCGGTGAGCCGTTCCTTCAGCGCGGTGAACCTTTCTTCAAATCGGCGCAGTTGCGCGCCGAAGAGGATCTCCCGGATTTTTTCGATGTTGTCACCGCCCGAGAACGTCGTATCCAGAAGCCGCGCATGATTCTCGCCCTCGGAACCGGTCGGATGGGAGGGTTGGGGTGTACTCGGCCCGCCGTTGCTGTTGTCGTCGTTCAAAACCTGCCGCTCCGGTCGGTTAAGGATTTATGCTTGAGACGCCGGTCCATGGCGGGAATCGTCGGAAATCGCTCGGATGTCGGTCCCCGCCCTGGCTGGATCGTGGCCCGGCCGGGACATCAAAAAGATTATTTAATACGCATTGGCGCCGGGAGTCAATAAGAATACCGCACGAAGAGTGGCCCGGATCCTATGGGCAAGGACCTCCGGGGGGGTGAAAACCTCGGAGGTCCGGGTTCGGGCCGGCACCAAATGGGGTGAAGACCGTATTGATTTTCAGAAATATCCCTGTTATCCTGTGATCTGTCGGACAATCGCACCAACGGAAAGAGTACATCATGATCAACCGGAAGTTCAGCCCCCTGGCGTCGATTCACACCCGGCACCGGCGCATCGCCGGGGAATTCGGATTCCAGAAGGGGTACCGGGCCGGCCATTATGGAGAGACGGCCCGGGCCGGTTATTCGGAAAAGGAGGATTCATGGTCCAATACGCCCCCTGCGGCGCCTGGCGGTCGCCCATCACCGGCGACCTGATCGGATCCGAGAGCATCGGGCTGGCCGAGCCGATGTTCGACGGAGAGAATGTCTACTGGCTGGAGATGCGGCCCTCCGAAGGCGGCCGGTACGTCCTGGTCCGGCAAACCCCGGACGGCGGGACGACCGATGTGACGCCGCCCCCGTTCAACGTCCGGACCCGGGTCCACGAATACGGCGGCGGCAGCTTCCTCGTCCGGGACCGGATCGCCTATTTCGTCCATTTCGGCGACCAGCGGATCTACCGGGCGGAACCCGGAGAGGACCCGGCGCCGCTGACGCCGGCCGGCGGCAACCGGTTCGCCGATTTCCGCTTTGATCCGGACCGGAACCGGCTCCTCTGCGTCTGCGAGGATCACGGGGCCGGGGGCAAAGAGCCCCGCAATACCCTGGCGGCCGTCTCGCTGACGGACGGCGGCGTCGCCCACCTGGCGGCGGGAAACGACTTTTACAGCACCCCGCGCCTCAGCCCCGACGGGACCCGGTTGTGCTGGCTCACCTGGAACCACCCCAACATGCCCTGGGACGGGACCGAGCTGTGGACGGCGTCCCTGGACGCGGCGGGGCTCCCCGTCCACCCGGAGCGGGTGGCCGGCGGCCCCTCTGAATCCATCTTTCAGCCGGAATGGTCCCCGGACGGCGCCCTCTATTTCGTTTCGGACCGGACGGGCTGGTGGAACCTCTATCGCATCGAGGGGGGCGAGACTGTGCCGGTCTTGCCCATGGACGCCGAATTCGGCCTGCCCCAGTGGGTGTTCGGCATGTCCACCTACGGTTTTGACCGGGCCGACCGGATCCTCTGCACCTTCAGCCGGGACGGCGTCTGGCGTCTGGCCCGGATCGATGTGAACACATCCGAGTCCACGGAGATCGCCACGCCCTGCACCGACATCGCAGCGCTCCACGTCCGGTCCGGAGAAGCCCTGTTTCTGGGGGCTTCGCCCACGAATCCCCGGGCCGTGGTCCGGTTCCGGACCCGTTCGGAAGAGACCGAGATCCTCCGGTCGTCCTTCCGCAACCGGATCGACGCCGGGTATTTTGCCCTTCCCGAACCGGTCGATTTCCCCACGGCCGGCGGCGAAACGGCCCACGGGATCTTCTATCCGCCCGCAAACCGGGATTCCGGGCTCCTCCCCGACGAGAAACCGCCCCTTCTGGTCATGAGCCACGGCGGGCCGACGGCAGCGGCCTCCAGCGCTTTCAATTTGGGCATCCAGTTCTGGACGAGCCGGGGGATTGCGGTGCTGGACGTCAACTACGGCGGCTCCACCGGCTACGGACGGGCCTTTCGGGAGCGGCTGCGGGGCCGATGGGGCATCGTGGATGTGGACGACTGCGTCAACGGCGCCCGCCATCTGGCGGAACGGGGCGATGTGGACCCCGACCGCCTGGCCATCCGCGGCGGGAGCGCCGGCGGGTTCACCACCCTGGCGGCCCTGGCGTTCCGGGACGTGTTCCGGGCCGGGGCCAGCCTCTTCGGCGTCAGCGACCTGGAGGCCCTGGCCAAAGAGACCCACAAATTCGAATCCCGCTATCTGGACAGCCTCGTCGGCCCCTATCCGGAACGGCGGGACCTTTACGTGGAACGGTCTCCCATCAATGCCGTGGAGGGGCTCTCCTGCCCGGCCATTTTCTTTCAGGGCCTCGAAGACGAGGTGGTGCCGCCGGAGCAGGCCGAGACCATGGTGGCGGCCCTGCGGGGGAAAGGGATTCCGGTCGCCTACCTCCCCTTCGAGGGGGAGCAGCACGGATTCCGCCGGTCCCAAAACATCCGGCGGGCCCTGGAGGCCGAACTCTATTTCTACGGCCGCATCTTCGGCTTTGCACCGGCCGACGAGATCGAACCGGTGGCCATCGACAATGTGTAACCCCACCCGAACAGGGTATCAGGAAAGGAAACCGACCATGACGGAAAGGGAACGGATACCGGTGGCCCTCAAGGGCCTGACGGTGCTGGACGAGACCGGCGCCGAGGTGGACATCACCGGGTTGTGGCAGGATCGCCCCACCGCCCTCATCTTTATCCGCCACTTCGGCTGACCCATCGCCCGTCGGCAGGTGGCCGACCTGGAAAGGGCACGGGACGGCTTTGCGGCAGCCGGCCTCGGCCGGGTGGTGGTCGGCAACGGCCCCCCGGACCGGATCCCCGGATTCCGCGGGGTCACCGGCTGGTCCGCCGGGATTTACACCGATCCGGACAAAGCCGTTTTCAAGGCCCTGGATTTCAAGCACGGCATGGGCGGCATGATGGGCCTGAAATCAGTCACCTCCCTGGTGGGGGCCGTCGTTTCCGGCCATGGAAGTACCGCCATCCAGGGCGATGCCCTTCAGCAGGGCGGTGTGCTCGTGGCCGGTCCGGGGGATGCTGTCCATCTTTTCTACCGGAACCGGGAGGCCGGGGATTATCCTCCCATCGCGGATATCCTGGGGGCCGCCCCAGAATTCCCTTGATTTAGAGGGAACGAATTTGTATTTATTTCCTGGATATCGTTTTGTAAGAGCGGGCCTTTTGATTTTTTGAACCTGAAACGACCGGGATAAGCCCGACGGGGTGTGCCAATGTTGCTCAAAAACGTGAAGATCGGTTATCGTTTAGGACTCGGATTCGGCATCCTGCTGCTGCTCTTCTGCATCTCCGCCTACGTGTCCATCCATCACATGAACCAGTTGGCCCTGAAGACCACCGAACTGTATGAACATCCCTTTGCCGTCAGCAGCGCGGCCCTTCGCATCGACGCCAATCTCGTCCGGATCCACCGGGCGACCAAAAATGTGCGGCTGGCGGAGACCCCGTCGGCGGTGAAAGCGGCCGCAGCCGAAATCCCGGCCTATGAAGAGCAGATCGAATCCGATTTGGCGATCCTCCAGAACAAGCTTATGGACAATCACCAGGCGGAGCAGCAGGACACGATCCGGGAGATCAAGGCCCGATTCGAAGAATGGCGGCCCATCCGGCGGAAGCTGATCGAAAGATCCACGGCCGCCGACGGCGCCGGCGGCGCGGCGATCATGGAAGGCGTCAACAACCGGCATGTAGAGGCCATTTCCGATGCGCTGGCCGGCGTCATCCAGACGGCCGACCGGAACGCCGCCCATTTCATGGAAAATGTGAAATCGTCGGATCGCTGGGCCATGGGCTTCAATCTGGTGGCGGGGGGCCTGCTGATTGTCCTCGGGTTCCTGTTCGCGGTTTTCATCACCCGCAGCATCAGCCGCCCCCTGCGGCAGGCGGTGACGGTGGCCGATCGGCTGGCGGATAACGATTTCACCGTCCAGGTGACGGCGGACCGGAGCGATGAATTGGGCCAACTGCTCTCGTCCATGAAAAAACTGGTGGAAAACCTCTCCCTGACCATCAGTGCCAACGCGTCGGCCTCGGAAAGCCTCTCCCAGGCCGCGTCGGAGCAGGCCGCCTCCCTGGAAGAGTCCAGTTCCTCCATGGAAGAGCTGGATTCCATGACCAAACAGAACGCCCACAGCGCCGAGCAGGCCAACGAGATCGTGGCGAAAACCCGGGAAGACATGAAAAAAGCCATGGATTCCCTGAAACAACTGACGGCGGCTATGAACGAAATCTCCGAGGTGAGCAAGGACACCTCCAAGATCATCAAGGCCATCGACGAGATCGCCTTCCAGACGAATCTCCTCTCCCTCAACGCCGCTGTGGAAGCGGCCCGGGCCGGAGAGGCCGGCGCCGGCTTCGCCGTGGTGGCGGAAGAGGTGCGGAACCTGGCCATGCGGGCCGCCGACGCCGCCAAGGAGACCGCCGCGCTGATCGAAAAGACCGTGGGCAAGATCGAGGAAGGATCGAAGCTGGTTTCGGTCTCCAACGAGGTTTTCACCACCGTGGGAGAAGGATCGGAGAAGATCGGCGACCTGGTGAGCGAAATCGCCGCGGCGTCCAAGGAACAGGCCAGCGGCTTCGAGCAGATCAGCAAGGCCATCGCCGAGATGGACAAGGTCACCCAGGACAACGCCGCCACGGCCCAGGAGCTGGCCTCTTCCATGGCCATGTTCAAGGTCCGCCACAAAGAGTCCGCGAAGGACTGGGCGCCCGCCAAACCCAAAGGAAAAGCCCGCCAAAAAGACCATCGGCCCGCCTGGGAATCCCAGGAAGGCAAACCCCTGAAAAAGAAAGCCCCCAAAAAAGACCTCAAAGCCCTGCCCGCCAAGGAAGTGAAGCCGGAGGAAGTGATTCCGTTCGATGATGATGAGTTTAGTGATTTTTAGGGGTGGTGAGCAGACAATGCCGAGTGTAACCGTCCACATATCATTTCAGGAGAACCTTCTCGCCGAGATCGACGCGGAGGCCGCGCGGCAGTCGCGGTCAAGATCCGAATTGTTGCGGGAGGCGGCTCGTTTTTACATGAAGCGTCAGCAGAAGTGGGAGAAAGTCTTTCGCTTGGGAGATGCGGTGAGGGAAGCAAATGAGTTGTCGGTGGATGACGTCGCTTCCGAAATCTCTGCCTACAGGGCGGAAAAACCGTAAGCGGATTGAGAGTCGTATGCGACACGAATATTCTGGTTTCCGGTGTTCTTTTTGGCGGTAATTCCAGACGAGTCCAAAGATTATCGTCGATAGGGGCCATCACCAATTTTATCTCGCCATTCCTTCTGCAAGAGGTGGAATCCGTTCTATCGCGACCGAAATTCAGTCTGAGCGCATTCCAAGTCGACGAAATCGTGGGTACGTTCATCGATACATTCGAAATTGTAACCCCTCGAATAAACGTGCAAGTCATCGAAGAGGACCCGGATGACGATCGCGTTCTGGAAACAGCGTACCAAGCGGATGCGGAATACATCATATCTGGCGATAACCATTTGTTGTTGCTGAAACAATGGCAAAACATTCAAATTGTTTCTCCGAGTTCTTTTTTGACTGTCATGGATCGATAAATAGGTTGCTGTAAAATTCGACGATCCTCCAACGCATACTTGCATCCACTCCCGAAATGGCGTATGACAGTCGGGAAATTTCCCCATAATCGATTCCCGATGCCATTTGAGCCAGGAGCGAGGAAGGCGTCGCCGTATGAAGACGTTAAAAGATGTCGATTTTAAATAAAATTCAGACTGATATAAAAAAAAGAAATTACTATCTGTCCTCACACGCCGAAGAAGAAATGCTGGATGACGATCTGGATCGGAACGATGTTGAAAATGCGATCCGGAAAGGCCGATTAGAGAAAAAAATGACGCGGGATGCTCGCGGAACAAGATATCGCATAGAGGGCCCCGGCCCAGGACGGCAGATTGATTCATGTATTGTGCCGTTTCAGAGAAAGTGCGAATCTTATCATCATAACCGGATATGCTTTATAGGTGATCTCATGCGATGCGAATTTTGTGATGGGGAAACCATCAAGAAGCGGGTTAAACGGCACCATTGGTTTAAAAAGCGCCTGTATATCGTCGAAAACGTCGATGCTGAAGTCTGCATCGAATGCGGAGAAAAATATTTCCATGCAAAAACCCTTGACGCCATCGACAAATTCCTCTCCGACGACCATCCCGTGAAAGACAGAATGGAAGTGGAGATTGTCAGTTTAGATCCGGCAGCGGCGTAAAACGAGGTTCTTCATGCCCCCTAAAAAGAAACCCAAACACCCTGAACCTGAAACCGAATCCACCCCGTCCCCCGACGACGCCGTCGGCGCCATCAATTTCCAGGCCAAGCGCCGCCACATCCCGCCCGCCGGGCTGGAGG
>CAYPCE010000091.1:0-14376 GCA_964409085.1 uncultured Desulfobacteraceae bacterium
CAACCTCAAATGGGGGACCCGGGACCCGGTGGCCTACAAGGATTCGGAACTGGGCCTCATCCGGCTGCGGGCCTTCGGCGTCTTCAACATCCGCATCTATCAGCCGGTGCTCTTTGTCAACAACCTGGTGGGAACCCAGGGCGTCTATTCCACTGAATCGATAGAAGACTATCTGAACCAGGTGATCGTCTCCCGGTTCAACGACTACATGGGCGAAACCATCGATTCGATTCTGAACCTGCCGGCCCAGTACGACGAACTGTCGGACGGTCTTTCAGAGCGGTTGACCCAGGATTTCCAGCGGTTCGGCCTCGATTTAAAGGGCCTGTACATCAACGCCATCACCCCGCCCCCGGAAGTTCAGAAAGCCATCGACGACCGGAGCCGCATGGGCGTTTTCGACGACATGAACAAGCTGATGCAGATGAAGGCGGCCATGGCCATGGAGAAAGCATCGGAATCCGAAGGAGAAGGGCAATCGGCCATGGGCGCAGGCATGGGGGTGATGATGCCGGCCATGTTCGCCCAGTATTTTTCCGGAAAGGGGCCGCAGCCCGCCGACCCGCCGGCCTCGCCACCCGAACAGACGGGTACGGCCTGCCAGGAGTGCGGGCATTCGATTCCCGGCGACGCCAAGTTCTGCCACCAGTGTGGCCACCAGCAGGTGGTGTTCAGCAAATGCGGCAACTGCGGCAAGAACCTGACCCCCACCGCCAAATTCTGCCCCCGGTGCGGTCAGGCGGCGGAGACAAAGCCCGCCCCCCGGGTGTGTCCGGGGTGCGGTGCGGAAAACCTGACCGATTCCAAATTCTGCAACCAGTGTGGTGAAAAGATCGGCGCATGACCGAGTTTTCCGTCGAACTGCAATGCCCCCAGTGCGGGGCCCCCGCCGAACTGGTGGAGACGGAGCGGTTGTTCGACTGCCCCTTCTGCCGGGTCAAATCGTTTCTGGTGGGGAAATCGTTTTTCCGCTACGCTCTGCCGGCCAGGGCGCCCGAAGATGCCGACCTGCTGTGGGTCCCCTACTGGCATTTCCGGGGCATGACCTTCAGCCTCATCAACGACGATGTGCAACACCGTGTCGCCGACGCCAGCATCGCCGCGGTAACGGCCTCGGGCCTTCCGGAGTCCCTCGGACTTCGGAGCCAGGCCCTTAAGCTGCGGTTCATGACGGACAAAGAACCGGGCCGGCGCATCAAACCCCGTCTTTCCCTCAAAAATGTCACCGAAATTTTCGAGGACCGACAGGGCGCAGTAGCCGCCCGGGCCGCGTTCACCTGCCACATCGGCGAGCAGGTGAGCCTTATCTACGCCCCTTTTTATGTCGATGACCACCTTTATGACGGCGTCCTCAACAAATATCTGCCGGGGGATGCCGGGGAGATCGCGGAACTGCCGGAGGACGCCCCGGCGCCGGCGATCCGGTTCGTGCCCACCCTCTGCCCCGGATGCGGATGGGACCTGAAGGGCGACCCCGGGACCCTTGCCCTGAGCTGCTTCAACTGCAACACCATGTGGCAGGCCGGCGGACGCGAGCTGGAGCGACTCCCCGCGGCCCACATCCCGACGAAGGAGGAAGCGGTCGTTTTTCTGCCCTTTTGGCGGATCCAGGCGGAAGTTTCCGGGGTGATCCTCAACTCCTACGCCGACCTGGTGCGGGTGGCGAACCTGCCCAGGGCACCGCAGCCGGAATGGGAAAAAGTCCCGTTCCATTTCTGGTCCCCGGCCTTCAAAAGCGCGCCCCAGAGCTTTCTCCGGCTGGGCCACAACCTGACCCTTTCCCAACCCGGGGAATCCCTTTCCAGGGAACTGCCCAAGGGACGGACCCATCCGGTCACCCTCCCGGTCGGCGAGGCGGTGGAGAGCCTGAAGATCACCCTGGCCGCCTTTATCCGTCCCCGGAAAAAACTGGCCTCGCGCCTGCCCCATATCCACATCCGGCCCAAGCGCGCCCTGCTCGTCCACGTCCCTTTCAGGCAGGGGCCCCATGAGTTGATCCATTCCGAGTACAAGCTGACGGTCAACCGGAACATGCTGAAGATGAGCAGCGCGATTTGACAGCGGCGATTCCGATCCATGGGATCTGAGACCAAACGGGTCACCAGGGCCGCCGGCGTCGTTGGCGCGGCTACCCTCCTGAGCCGGATCTTCGGGTTTCTGCGGGACATGGCCATCGCCGGATTCTTCGGCGCCGGCATGGGGGCCGACGCGTTTTTCGTGGCCTTTCGGATCCCGAATCTGCTGCGGCGGCTCTTTGCCGAAGGCTCCCTGAGCATCGCCTTCATCCCTGTTTTCACCGATTACCTGGAGAACCGAGGCCGGGAGGAAGCCTTTGACCTGGCCCGGAGCGCCCTCCGCGTGCTGTCGGCCATTCTGGCCGCCATCACCCTTCTGGGGATTCTCCTTGCGCCGCTCCTCATCCGCGTCATCGCCCCCGGATTCGCCGATTCCCCCGACAAAATGGCCCTGACCGTAGTCCTGACCCGGATCACCTTCCCCTACATTTTTTTTATCTGCCTGGTTGCCCTTTGCATGGGAATTCTCAACGTACTGGGCCATTTTGCCGCCCCTGCCCTGGCGCCGGTATTTCTCAACCTGGCGATTATCCTGTCGGTCTTCTTCATCTCCCCCCATCTGGCACAACCGGCCGTGGGCCTGGCTTTCGGGGTCCTCATGGGCGGGATTCTTCAACTCCTCCTCCAGGCACCGTTTCTCATCTCCAAGGGATTTCGATTCTGGGAACGGGCCACTTTTTTCCACCCGGGGCTCATCCGGGTGGGAAAACTGATGCTGCCGGCGGTGTTCGGCGCCGCCGTCTACCAGATCAACATTCTGGTGGGCACCCTGCTGGCCTCTCTTCTTCCCGAAGGGAGCGTCTCCTACCTCTACTACGCGGACCGGCTGGTCCAGTTTCCCCTGGGGATCTTCGCCATCGCCCTGGCCACGGCCGTCCTGCCCAGCCTGTCCCGTCACGCCGCCAAGCGGGACATGGCGGGGCTCCACCGGACCTTCGGCCAGGCCATCAACCTCATCCTTTTCATCACCCTCCCCTCCATGGTCGGGCTCATTGTGTTGCGGGAACCCATTGTGGCCCTCCTGTTCGAACGCGGGGCCTTTGGCATGCAAACCACCTCGCGGACGGCCGAAGCCCTTCTCTACTACAGCATCGGTTTGTGGGCCTTTTCGGCCGTCCGGATCGTGGTCGCCACCTTCTACGCCCTGGAGGACACCCGCACGCCGGTCCAAACCGCCACGATCTCCATCATTGCCAACATCCTCCTGAGCATGCTCCTCATGGGGCCCCTGAAACATGCGGGGTTGGCTTTGGCCACCTCCCTGGCCTCCATGATCAACCTCATTCTGCTCATTCGTCGGCTGCGGGAACGGCTCGATGGTGCCGGATGGACGGAAAGTGCTAAATCTGCTTGCAAATCCCTCATCTGTTCTGCCATAATGGGGGCCATCGTCTGGGGGGTGGCCTTTCGGCTGCTGCCGGTGGAGGGGGGCGGCGGTTTATCGCGCGGAGCCCAGATCGGCGGGGCCATCGCCGCCGGATGTTTGACTTACGCACTGATGGCAAAGGTCATGAAATCGCCGGAACTCCATACGGTGGCCGCCATCATTCGCAAAAGAACAGGAACGGACTAATGCCGAAACAAAACCTGTTGTTGACATTCGCCGTCACCGCTCTGTTCGTCTTGCTGTTATTGATCCTATTCGGCGACAAGGGACTGGCCGATCTCAACATGCTGGAGAAAAACCGCGATCGGCTCGTGGAAAAAAACAGCCGGCTGATGCGGGAAAACCTGACCCTTTATCGGTCCATCGAACGGCTGAAAACCGACCCGGCCTATATCGAAAGCATCGCCCGGCAGGAACTGGGCGTCGTAGCGGAAAACGAACTGATCATCAAGCTGAGCGGAAGCCAGTAGCCCGTAAAGGGGCGGCCGGCTGCGACATTTCCATCGGAGAAGAAAAACCGTATGCAGTTCATCGATCTTGCGGCCCAGCAGGCGCGCATTCAGGACAGTATCGAAGCCCGTATCCGGACGGTACTGGATCACGGAAAATACATCATGGGACCCGAGGTAGCCGAATTGGAAGCCCGTCTGGCCCGGTTTGCCGGCGTCCGGGAGGCGGTCGCCTGTGCATCGGGCACGGACGCCCTGCTCATGGCGCTCATGGCTTACGACATCGGCCCCGGGGATGCGGTCATCACCACCCCCTTCACGTTCATCGCCACGGCGGAGGTCATCAGTTTTCTGGGGGCCACGCCGGTTTTTGCCGACATCGACCCGGTCACCTACAATATCGATCCGGAAACAATCGACGCCACTGTGCAATCCCTGACAGAGAAAAGGCCGGATCTGCACTCCAAAGCGATCATCGCCGTCGACCTTTTCGGGCTGCCGGCGGACTACGATGCCATCGACGCCGTAGCCCGGAAACACGATCTTTACGTCATCGAGGACGCGGCCCAGTCCTTTGGGGCCACCTGCAAGGGGCGACGGGCCGGATCCCTGGCGGAGGTGGCCTGCACCTCTTTCTTCCCCGCCAAACCGCTGGGATGCTACGGCGACGGCGGGGCCGTCCTGACCGCCAATCCCGAGCTGGCGGACAAAATGCGCTCCATCCGGGTTCACGGCCAGGGATCGGACAAGTATGACAACATCCGGATCGGCATCAATGGCCGCCTCGATACCCTCCAAGCGGCGATCCTCCTGGCCAAAATCGAGATCTTCGAGGATGAAATCCGGCGCCGGCAGGCTGCGGCCCGGCGATACACCGACGGGCTCGCGGAGATTCCGGGCCTGGTCGCCCCCACCGTGCCGGCCGAACACAGCTCCGTATGGGCCCAGTATTCCATCCTCGCACAGAACGCCGGTCACCGGACATCGCTGCAAGCCGTCCTCAAAGGGGCGTCCGTTCCCACGGCCATCTATTACCCGAAGCCGCTCCACCTCCAGGCCGCATTTGCCAGTCTCCCCTATCACCGGGGCGATTTTCCCGTCAGCGAAGAGACCGCTGATCGGATCTTCAGCATTCCCATGCACCCCTACCTGGACGCCGATCAACAAAATCAGGTCCTTTCCGCCTTGAGGTCCGCCTGAGCCAATTTCCTCGCCAATCGAAATAAAGGAATGATCACATGAGCGACGATTTTCGCGTGGTCCCCCACGGGGGCGAGCTGGTGGAACTTCTCGCCGATTCGGATCGGGTCGGGGACCTCCGGGAGCTGGCCATGGAAATGCCGAGCATCAGCCTGTCCAGCCGGCAGCTCTCCGACCTGGAGCTTCTGATGAACGGGGCCTACTCCCCCCTCGGGGGATTCATGACCCGGAAGACCTACGAGTCGGTCTTGGATACAATGCGGCTGCCCAATGGCGTCTTGTGGCCGTTGCCCATCTGTCTCGATATCTCCCGAACCGAGGCGGACTCACTGAAGCCAGGGCAGCCGGCGGCCCTCCGGGATTCAGAAGGGTTCATGGTGGCCGTTCTGACCGTGGACGATGTCTGGGAAATCGATAAAGACCGGGAAGCGGAGGCCGTCTACGGTACCCGGGACAAGGCCCATCCGGGCGTGGACCGCCTGGTCGAGTCGGAGGCCACCCATTATGTCGGGGGGGCGGTGGAAGGGGTCCAGTACCCGCTCCATTTCGCTTTCCGGCGTCTGCGCCATACGCCCCGGGAACTCCGCCGTCTCTATGCCAAGCTGGGGTGGCGGCGGGTCGTCGGGTTCCATACCCGTAACCCCATCCACCGGGCCCAGTTCGAGATGACCCTCCGGGCCATGGCCGAGGCCAAGGCCAACCTCCTGCTCCACCCGGTGGTGGGCCGGGTCAAGACCGGGGACATCGACGCTTACACCCGCACCCGAAGCTATTTGGCCATCAGCCACAAATACCCGCCCAACATGATGCTCCTGAGCCTGCTCCCCTTTACCATGCGGCTGGCCGGCCCCCGGGAGGCCCTGCTCCACGCCATCATCCGGAAAAACTATGGGTGTACCCACTTCATCATCGGCCGCCACCACGCCAGCCCGGGAACCTCCCCGGATGAGCAGGTCTTCTACGATCAGAACGGAGCAAAAGAGGTGCTGACGACCCATAGCGACGAACTGGGCATCGGCATCGTCTCTTTCGACGAGATGGTCTACGTCAAGGAGGCGGATGATTACATGACGGCGGACGAGGTGCCGTCGGGGGACACGATCTATTCCATTTCCAACGATGAATTCCACCAGCGGATCCGAACCGGCAGGCGGGTTCCGGACTGGTTCACCTTCCCGGAGGTGATCGACGTCCTCCAGCGCGCCTACCCCCCGCGGCATCAGCAGGGGTTCACGGTGTTTTGCACCGGCCTGTCCGGCGCCGGCAAATCCACCATCGCCCGCATCCTCTACGCGCGGCTCCTGGAGATGGGAGGGCGGCCGGTCACCCTTCTGGACGGCGATATCGTCCGTCGGAATCTGTCGAGCGAATTGGGGTTTTCCAAGGAAGACCGAAACATCAATGTCCAGCGGATCGGGTTCGTGGCCAGTGAAATCACCAAGAACCGGGGCATCGCCATCTGCGCGCCCATCGCGCCCTACGGGCGGACCCGGGATGAAATCCGGCACCTGATCGAAACCTACGGGGGATTCGTGGAGGTCCATGTGGCCACGCCCCTGTCGGTCTGTGAAGGCAGGGACCGGAAGGGACTCTATGCCAAAGCGAGGGCCGGCCTCATCCAGGGATTTACCGGCATCAACGACCCCTACGAACCGCCGCCCCGGCCCGAGGTCTTTGTGGACACCACCGATATGACCCCGGACGAGTCGGCCCAGGAGGTTCTGCTGTACCTGGAACGGGCCGGCTATATCAAATGACCGGACGTCAGGGGCTCGCCTTTTCGCCGCTGCGCACAATCATGACGGAACAAGGGGCCTTGTGGGAAATCCGTTTGGCCACACTGCCGAACACCACGAGCCCCATGCCGGTCAAGCCATAGGCCCCGACGACCACCAGGTCGATCTCGTTTTCGGACAGGTACTGGAGGATTTCGGTCGACACATGACCATCCAGCACCACCAGGTCATAATCTTTATCTTCCCCCACCCGCACTCCGTACTCCTCCTGCATCCGGGCCTCGATCTTCAGGATCAGGGAAGCCTGGTCTTCGGACGGGGATTTGAGGAGGGAATCCGCCATGATGGGATTCACCTCCGGCGGGACCACATGGATGATGTAGAGGCGGGCGCCGAATTTTTGGGCCATCTCGACGGCCGCGTCGAAGGCGACATTGGCGTTGTCCGAAAAATCGACACAACAGGCGATCTTGTCCATCTGCATCCCCTTTCCTTTTCACACTCACGGTTTCAAGACAATCTCTCAAGAGGGTTCCGATCCGGTATCCGGTTCCGAATCGCCGTCTTCTGACCGGGGAAGAACGGTTCTGAGCACGTCCTCCTTCCCGAGGATGCCCACGAGTTTTCCCTCCGCCATCACGGGGATCGTATGGTATCGCTTCTCGACCATGAGCGAGGCCACCTCCTGAATCGGCGTATCCGCCTCCACGGTGACCGGCTCCGGCGTCATGACCTGCTCCACAGTGGCGGCAGAGACCTTTTTGATCTCCTTTTCCATCTCCTTCATGGACGTCAACGGGATGAATCCATCCAGAAAGGTAAAAAAAGAAGGAAGGGAGAGTTTTTTCTGCTGGAAGATCAGATCGCTCTGGCAGAGAATCCCCACCAGCGCCCCCGATGCATCCACCACCGGTGCGCCGTTGATGTGGTTCTCCAGCAGCAGGGTGGCCGCCCTGGCGACCTCGGTGTCGGGACTGACGGTGATCAGGTCCTTCGTCATAATGTCTTTTGCAAGCAACATGAAAGGCCTTTCTTCTGTGGGTTCCGATGTCAACCGGCCGAGGCGGCGTCTTCTTCCGCGGGAATGTGCCGGTGCAAGAGCGGTTTCCAGTAAAATTCCAGCACCAGGACCCGCAGGATGGAGGCCAGGGGCACTGCCACGATCATGCCGCCAATGCCGAACTGGGCCCCGGCGATGAGCGCCAGCATCACCACCAGGGGATGCAGCCCGGCGCCACGGCCTACGATCCTCGGCTGCAGGATGAATCCTTCGATGGCCTGGATGGCCGAAAATAGGCCGATCACCCCGATCAATGCGATGAATTTGGGGCCCCAGGAGACGCCACTGCTGAACAGGACGATAAAAATCGCCGGCGTGACGCCGATGAGGGCGCCCAGGTAGGGGATGAACCCGCCGATGGCGGCGGCCGTCCCGATCAATGCACTGTAATTGCGCAGGCTGGGAAATCCCATGAAGCCCATGATGAAAAGCCCGATGGCGAAAAGGCTGCCCACGATGATCGAAACCGTCAGCTGCCCGCGCAAGAACCCGCCGACCGCGCGATCGATTTTTTCGAGGATGTCAAAGGACCGGTTCCGCATCTTTAAGGGGACCATTTTCCGAACGATTCGGGGGATCTTTTCCCAATCGACGATCAGGTAAAAATTGATGATCCCCACAAAGGCGATAAAAGAAAAAAACCCGATCACCGATCCCACCCCGCTGAATATGGAACGGGTCGCCATCCCGACCGCCTCGAATCCGCCCGATGCCAGCCGCTTCAGGCTCGGCACCACCATGGCCATGATCTTTTCGTAATCGACCTGGACGTCCTGGATCTTCTGGCGAAGGGTTTCGATGAGATCGCGGTCCAACTTGATGTAGGGATTTTCCGCCAGTTTGTCCAACAGCACGGGAATCGATGTTTTGATGATCTCGAAAAGTTCGATCAACTGGGTGATCACCTTGGGAATGAGAAACGCCAGCAGCAGGAATACGACCAGGAAAATGACCATGTAAAGCACCAGGGTGCCCATGATCCGTCCCAGCCCCAACTGCCGCTGGAGGGCGATCACGATGGGGGCCAGGATGTAGGCCAGCAGAAACGCCGCCAGGAAGGGGGTGAGCACCCGAAGCATGAGCAGCAGCACCCCTTCCAGGAGACTCAGGGTATAAAAGCCGAAGGCGATGATGCCCATCACCCCGATGGCATAGACCATCCGGCGGAGGGTCGGATCGGATATGTTAAATTGGGTTTCGGCCATCAATCCTCCCAGAGTTCCGGGCCGATGATCCCGATCTTGATGGCGTATTTCACCATGGAGACCATATTATGGATATCCAGTTTTTTCATTGTGTTGGCGCGGTGCTTCTCCACGGTTTTGGAACTGATGCAGAGAATGTCGGCGATCTCCGTGGTCGACCGTCCCTCCACCAGCAGCCGAAAGACCTGCTGTTCCCGTTCCGAGAGCAGGTCATAGCCGCTGACCGGCGGTTTTTCCGTCCGGCTTTTGAGAAACGCGGTAATGAGCTTGGAGTTGATTTTGGAACTCAGGTAATACTCGCCCGAGTAGACGGTGCGGATCGCCTCGAGGATTTCCGTTGTGGGAGACGCCTTGAGCACATACCCCAGGGCGCCGGACGCCAGGGCTTGATGGACATAGGCATCCTTGTTGTGCATGGACAGGAGCACCACCTGGGTATCGGGCAACGCCTCCTTGATCAATCCCACTGCCTCTAATCCGGAGAGTTCCGGCATGGCGATGTCCAGAAGGGCCACGTCCGGACCGAGCGACTTGGCTTTTTTGACGGCTTGAAGCCCGTCCCCGGCCTCTCCCACCACCTCCATGTCTTCCTGTTCTTCCAGCAACTTATGAAACCCCTCCCGCACCACGGCGTGGTCATCGGCCAACAAGACCTTAATCTTCTTCTTCATGTTGAAGCTCCTCTGATACCGGCAGTTCCACCCGTATGGTGGTCCCTTTCCGCTTGCCGGAAATAATGGCGATGGTGCCCCCCGAAGAAACCACCCGTTCGCGCATGCCCAGGAGGCCGATCCCATCCGTGCTCTTGTCCTGGTCGAATCCGATACCGTTGTCTTTCAGGATGAAAATGATTTTCGGATGGCTATAGGTAAGCGTGACGGTGAAATGGGTGGCCCTGGCATGCTTGATCACATTGTTCAACGCCTCCTGAAAAACCCGATACAGCGCGAGTTCGATTTCGGATGAAAACCGCTTGCGAAACCCCACCGTCTGGAAATCAATGATCAGATCCTGTCGATGGTCCGCAAATTCCTCGATGTACCACCGGAGCGTCGGGACGAGTCCCAAATCATCGAGAAGGTCGGGACGCAAATCGGAAGAAATGCTGCGAATTTTGTCTCCCAGGGCTTCAATCAATGCAACGAGATCATCGATCCGCTTCCGCTGATCGCGAAGTTCCGGCGGCATGACCTTCATCAGGGATTCCGCTTCGATGTGAAGCGCGGCCAATGTCTGACCGAATTCGTCGTGAAGATCCTGGGCCAGGTTTTTCCGGGCCTCTTCGATCCCGCTGATCAACCGGCTGGAGAGATGCCGGATTTCAGCCTCGGCCCGTTTCCGTTCACTGATTTCGACCTGAAGTTGTTCGTTCGCGTGGGCCAACTCAATGCTGTGCTGTTTTTCGATCTCGTTGATCCGCTGCATCACCTCAAACATTTTGCTGTAGGAGCTGGCCAGGGCACCGGACTCCTCTTCCTCCAGAAGACCCAACGGACCCGGCAGGAGTTCGGCAATGTCGTCGCCTCCCGCTTCATCCGAATCCGAATCTTCGTCCAGATCGGCCTCTTCCATCAGCAGCTCATCGCTTTCCATCTCCGCCCCCTCGAAGGAGAGGATCGATTCGCCGCCCGCTTCTGAAACCCTCACAAGATAGCGGAGAAAAAGCAGGGTCACCAGGATGATCCCGGCGGCCAGGAATAGCAGGGTGATCGACACAAACCGGAGGGAAACCCGTTCAGCCGTCGTTCCGATTTTCCCCGGTTCGTCAACCGACCCGTCGCCCACCGGGGGATGGATGGAGGTCCGGCGGGCCTGAATCACCCTGAATTCAGAAGACAACCACTGGGTCATGTAGGTCATGTATCCGGCAGAGAGTACCAGGACGACAAGACCCGTCATCAAGAGTCTGAAACCGACTTTCGAACGTATCCAGTTGACGGTCACGATCCTTTCCGTTGCGCCATTCCGATGAATCGGCGTTCCCATTTCGTCGATCGGCTGTTACTATTTATATCATCAAACATCCCATAAAGAAAGTAAGATTTTATGCGCCTTCAGGCAGGATGCATCCCGATGTGTCCCGTCCCGGCAACAGGGCCCGGAAATCCGGAATCCGGTCCTTGCTATTTGATTAAGAGCATGATAAAATTTAGGTTTCAGATAGCTGAGATCACTTGGAACTTGTCCGAAACCCATAGATTGTGGCCCCAAGCAAGGCCGCATGGGTCCAAAAGATGCGATTTTCGGATAAGCCCCCAATACCCAACGAGGAGAACGACCCATGAAGATTGCGGTAAGCGGCAAAGGAGGCGTGGGCAAAACCACTTTCTCTGCGTTGTTGATTCGAACACTGAGCGAAATGGGAAAGCATGTGCTGGCCATTGACGCGGATCCGGACGCCAACCTGGCGGCGGCCCTCGGGATTCCCGATGCCGACAGGATCGTCCCCATCTCGGAGATGAAAGAACTGATCTATGAACGGACAGAGGCCAAACCCGGCAGCATCGGCGGATTTTTCAAACTCAACCCCAAAGTGGACGATCTTCCGGACTCCCTTTCCATCAAGAAGGACAATATCAAACTCATGCGGCTCGGCGGGGTCAAGAAAGGGGGCGCCGGTTGTATCTGCCCGGAAAGCACCCTTCTAAAGGTGCTGGTCACCCATATCGTCCTGGCACGGGACGAATATGTTCTTATGGACATGGAGGCGGGCATCGAGCATCTCGGCCGGGCCACGGCGAAATCCGTGGACAACCTGATCGTGGTGGTGGAGCCGGGCCGGCGCAGCATCGACACCGCTGACCATATTCGCCAGCTCGCTTCCCAAATTGGCTTGGCCAATATTCTGGTTCTGGGCAACAAGGTGCGCAACGATAAAGATAGGGATTTCATCCGGCAACACCTCCAGGATTTCCCCATCCTCGGATTTCTTCCCTATGATCCGGCCATGATCGAAGCCGACCTCGAAGGTCTTTCCCCCTTCGACGTTCAATCCCAGACCCTGGTCAGCGTACGCGAAATCGCTAAAGAATTCACTTCCTGATGGAAGACCACCCCAAACCCAACAAACGGCCGGTAAAAAGGCGGCCCAGGCGTCGGCGGGGCGGAAAATCGGAGATCATGCGCCCGAAACCCGATGCGGACAGCCGGCTCAAAAAAGTCTTTTCCACCATCGGGGTGCCGGCAGAATCCGCGTTCGAGCCGGACCCCTTTCAGTTAAAAGCCCTCTCGGCCATGGGCGAAAATGACTGCCTCGTCACCGCTCCCACCGGGGCCGGAAAGACCTGGATCGCGGAGCAGACCATTTCCCGGACCCTGGAAAAGGGTGGAAAATCCTGGTATGCGTCGCCCCTGAAGGCCCTGAGCAATGCGAAATATATCGATTTCGCGGAACTTTTCGGCTCCCGGAACGTGGGCATCCTCACCGGCGACCGGAAAGAGAACCCCGATGCTCCAGTGATGGTGGGCACCACCGAGATCCTCCGGAACCAGCTCTATGACGCCATGCACCGCGGCGAGGACCTCGACACCGATTTCGTGATCCTCGATGAAGCCCACTTTCTGGGAGATGAGGACCGCGGGGTGGTCTGGGAGGAAATCATGATCTACCTCCCGCAACGGATTCCCATGCTGCTCCTGTCGGCCACTGTCGGCAACGCCCACCAGATCGCCGATTGGCTCTCCTCCATCCGGTCCCGGCAATGCGCCGTGGTAGCGGAATCCCAGCGGCCGGTTCCGCTTTACCCGCTTTTTCTGCACCCATCCGGCACCCTGCTGCCCCTGTTTTCCAATCAGGAGGCCGCCAAAAAGAAACGGCTGCACAAGCGGGTCCGCTCCTATATCAACACCAAAAAACCGCCCCTCCTCTCTCCCCCGACAAAGCTACCGCCCATGGGCGACCTTCTTCGGATATTGAGGAAATATCGACTGCTTCCCGCCATCTTTTTCCTGAAATCCCGGGCCGATTGCGACAATGCCCTGGAACTGTGCCTGGACAACCGGATCCAGGATCCGGCCCGCCGGGACCGGATCACGGACCGCCTTGGAGAACTTCTGGGACACAGCGCCCATCTGTCCGATCATCGGCAGATATGGCACATCGAAAACCTGGCGGTGGGATCCCACCACAGCGGACACCTGCCAGCCTGGAAAATCGTGATCGAAAAGCTCATGACGGATGGATTGCTGGACGCGGTTTTCGCCACTTCGACCGTGGCGGCCGGGGTCAATTTTCCAGCCAGAACCGTCGTTTTTTTCAATTCCGATCGCTTCAACGGGGTGGAATTCGTTCCCCTCACACCGACGGAACTCCACCAAATGACGGGCCGGGCGGGGCGCCGCGGCATGGACAATATCGGATTCGGTGTGGCGGTACCGGGCAAGTTTATGGACATCGAACTCGTGGGAAAATTGTTCAATTCCCCGCCGACCGATGTCATGAGCCAGATCAAAATCAATTTCTCCATGGCCCTCAACCTGCTGCTATCCCACTCCCCATCGGAGATCAAGAACCTGCTGGAACGATCGTTCGCCACATACCTGTTATTGGAACGCAAGAAAAAGAAGCGGAAGAGCAGGGGGAAAGCATTTATCCATGACCCGGAGTACCTGTGGCGGGACTTTTTGCGGTACCTGGATTTTTTGAAGGAAGCCGGGTATGTCGGCCCATCTGATTTTCTGACGGAGGACGGGGTCTGGGCGTCGCAACTGCGCGTGGACGACCCGTTGATGATCGCCGAAGGGCTCCGGAAAAATCTCTTTCCGGTTTCGGACTTCGCCCAGATGGCGGGCATCATCGCTTCATTCGTCAACGAGCGGGAGACCGATGACCGGATGGAGAAAAAGATCGTCCCCAAGCCCCTCGTCCGCTCATTTCATCAGGTGAAAGACGGTCTTCGGGAATTCGTTGAACATCTTCTGAACAAAGGGTTCAGCCCCAAACCCCTCTATTTCCGACCGGCACTGACCCTGTATCTCTGGGCGTCGGCCACCCTGTCCTGGGAGGAAATCCTGAAGGTATCGGAACTGGCGGAAGGGGATCTGGCGATGTTGATCCTTCGAACGGCCGACAATCTTCGCCATGTCCGTTCTTTGGACGATGTTTTTCCGGAGGCCGCCGAAGCCGCGGGAAAGGCCATCGAATCCATCCTGAGGGATCCGGTTGTGGCCTTTTACGAGCCGTAACCCGCCTCAAACAATCATCACACAAACCCAAAAAGCCCGAGGGGTTGGATTCCCTCGGGCTTTGAAAAAGATTTCGGCGG
>CAYPCE010000092.1:0-14138 GCA_964409085.1 uncultured Desulfobacteraceae bacterium
CCACATGACCGCCCTGGGTAACGTCACCCTGGGGCCCCTCAAGGTGCGGAAGATGGAGAAACGCGAGGCCCAGGCGCTGGGACTGGAACTCCTCCAGAAGGTGGGGCTCAGCGACAAGGCCGACGTTTATCCCGACCACCTCAGCGGCGGCCAGAAACAGCGGGTGGCCATCGCCCGGTCCCTGGCCCTGAGACCGAAGGTGATGCTCTTCGACGAGCCCACCAGCGCCCTGGACCCCGAACTGGTGGGCGAGGTGCTGGAGGTCATGAAGCAGCTGGGACGGGAGGGGATGACCATGGTGGTGGTGACCCACGAGATGGGCTTTGCCCGGGAGGTGGCCGACCGGGTGATCTTCATGGACGAAGGGGTGATCATCGAGGAGAACACCCCCCGGGAGATTTTCAGCAATCCCCAGCATGAGCGAACCCAGGGGTTTTTGAGCAAGGTCATCTGAAGACGGAAACGGATGTCAGCCCTTGCGGGCAGTGTTCCGGCCGTTGATCACCCGCCTGAAAAGAAGGGGGTCGTCCAGGGCCTTGCCGGAGCCCGTCACAATGGTGGAGAGGGGATCGTCGGCCATCTTGACGGGAATGCCGCTTTTCCGCTCCAGATACCGGTCCAGGTTCTTCAGCATCGACACGCCGCCGGTCAACAGGATGCCCTGATCGATCACCTCGGCGGCGAGTTCCTGGGGTGTCTGGTCCAGGACGATTTTGATGGTTTCCAGAAAAGACGTCAACTGGTCGGAGATGGCCTCCCGCACCTCCATTTCGCTGATGGCAAGGATTTTCGGCCGTCCGGAAAAGATCTCCCATCCTTTCACCTCCAGGATCTCCGGATGGTCCGGGTCCGGGCATGCATTACCGATGGCGACCTTGATCTCTTCGGCGGTCCGCACGCCGATAAAAAAATTGTAACGCTTCTTGACGTACCGGACAATCGCTTCGTCCATTTCGTCGCCGGCGATCCTGACGGACCGTCCGGCCACAACCCCGCCCAGGGAGATGACCGCCACTTCGGTGGTTCCTCCGCCGATATCCACCACCATGTTGCAGGTGGGAGACGTCACCGGCATATTGGCGCCGATGGCCGCGGCCATCGGCTCCTCGATGAGAAAGACCTCTTTGGCGCCAGCCTGAAGGGCCGATTCCCGCACCGCCCGCCGCTCCACCGGCGTGATGCCCGAAGGGACGGCGATGATCATCCTCGGTTTTATGAAGCGCATCCTTCCCCGGACTTTGCCGATGAACCGGCCCAGCATGGCGCCGGCCACCTCGAAATCTGCAATGACGCCGTCGCGCATGGGGCGGATCGCCGCCACATTGGCCGGCGTCTTGCCGACCATGTTCTTGGCCTCCACCCCAACCGCCAGCACCCGTTTGCCGTTGGTCATATCGGTGTGAACCACCACCACCGAAGACTCGTTCAGGACGATCCCCTGCCGCTTTGTATAGATAAGGGTGTTGGCGGTTCCCAGGTCGATGGCAAGATCGTCGGCCAGCATCCCCCGGAGCCTGGCGAAAAGGCTTCCCGAAGACCGGTGACCGTTCCGGCGGGGAGGGGTATCCTGATGCCCGGGCCGGCGTTCGGCGGGCCGCGTTCCTTGCTCCCGCTGACGGGGGAGGTCGGCTTTCAGGCGCTGAATGCAGTCGGCGCAGACCAGATGCTCCTGGAACCGGTGCGGTGTTTCCAGCCGGCCGATGGTCCGGTCGCAATTTTGGCAGGTCAGGAGGGATGGGGGCGGTTCGGACCGGACCGGTTTGCCGCTGTCGTCTTTCAGCGAAAACCGTGTTTTACACCTTCCGCAGCGTGCAAAGGTTTGGCCGGCGTGGATCCGGGCCGGATCGACTTGATAACCGGTATGACATACAGGACAGACGATTTTCATGGGGCTCCTTTCCCGCCGACCCTGACGGGACATCATTTTGTGTGATCCTGCCGCGCTGCTGCAGACCCCTGTCGGGTCGATCTTCTATTTTTTCCCATCCGGCAAGGAACCGCAATGGGTGTTTTCCGCAAAAGGCGATGGAAAAAAACCGACTTTACGATCCAGCGGGACGGCCAACCCCGTGAAACGGACATCAAAGGCATCACCGATCCTTTTGTGTCCGTTTCCTCCGACCTGGTGGCCATGGCGGAAAGCCCGAATCGTAGGCCGAGGGGCTTTGCATGGGCCACGTCAGCTTTTCACTTCCGCCTTGCGATCCTTTCCGATTGAGGAACAGGTGCCCCCGCCTATTGTGTTTGGCGGTCGGTGATGCTATGGAGGAGGAAAACGGTGACCATCGCAATGACGGACGAACAGCGTCCATCCAAATGGGGAGAGGAGGCCGATTTTAATGAATTTCTGGTCGCGGGTGACACTGCAATGGCGGATCATGGGCGGTTTTCTGCTCTGCGCAGCCATCACCGGGGTGTCCGTCACGGCGGGCATCTTTTCCCTGCACCAGATTCAATCCAATATGTCGGCCACCACCCGATCCATCGAAATCAATATCGACAACCAAAACGTTCGCCTCCGGCAGCTCATGCCCCTGCGAGCCCTTGTGACGGCCATCGGGAGGGCTAAAGATGATGCGGCCCTGGCAAAAGCGGAGTCGGAACTGGCGGAGCTGGCCGATACTACGGGAACGGTCTCGGGGGTTTCCCTCGAACCGATCGTCTCCCCTCTCCAAAACCTGGCAAAGATCAAGGAACGGCAGCTTCTGGCTCAAGGACGATTGGCGGAGTTGCGGCGCCGCAATGTCAACAGCCTCAAGGATGTCAACGGTCTCATCACCAAGGTGGCCGAAGAGGCCGAATTCGCCGCCACCCGCCAGATCGACCGCTCCATCACAGAGATTCGAAACAATTTCGGAGAGATGACATCAACCACAGAAATGGCTTTCTCGGTGATCATGACGGCCATGGAGGTCCGGTCTTACTACCGGGAAATCGTGAACGTCGGGGAGGGGACCGAAATCCCCGATGGCTTGGCGGCCGGGCTCATCGACTACGCCGAGACCGCCATCGATGATCTGATTCGGGAAACCCGCCAGGAGGTCCGGTTCCACCGGGATTCGGAGTTCAAGGGGACGGTCGTCGAGGGAATGGAGCGGGTGGCCTCCCGTGTGACCGCATTGGTGGCGGCCAAACGGAAACAGATGGCGGCGGACCCGGCAACGGCGGATGCAGTGCTTTCGGATCGGATGGTCGGGCTGCGCCGGGGCCTGGAGGCGGAACTGGCGTCCCTGACCGAGGCGGCGCTGGCGCGGGTGGATGGCACGGTGATGGCGGCGACCATTGAAGTCAACGACGTCTTGTCCACAAGCACCAACACGGCCCTGTCCACGATTCAGTCCGCCATGGCCCTGCGATCCGACAGCAACGAACTCAACATCCTCATCAAGGACGTGCTGCTGGCACGGGAGATATCGGCGGTGAAAGCCGCTGAATCAAAGGCGGAAACCCTGCTGAAAAACGCTGCGGAAAACCGGCTTCTCGAACTGGCCGACAGTGAAGACGCTCTCTGGTTGTCCCGCAAACTGACGGACCTGGCCGGGCTGATCCGGGAGATGTTTGCGGCGGTGAAAGAGATGATGCAGGCGGACGGAGAACTGGCGTACAGCGTCGACCGGATCTACAACAGCCTGGGAGCCCTCGACCGGCAGATCATCCAGTCCGCAACTCTGATGAAAAGAACCGCCAATACCGCCCTTTCCGAGAGTGCGGCGATGGTCGGCGCCCGTCAGGTATTTCTGATCTGTATCGGCGGGGTGGCCGTCTTGCTGGCAGTAATTATCGGTGTGATCACCTGGCGATCGGCCCGGTCCACCATTGAACGGATCACGGACGGCATGATCCGCAGCATGCAGGAGGTGGCCCATGCGGCCACCTGTTTTTCCGAAGACAACCGGCGGTTGGTCGTCGGAGCGGAAACGCAGGACGGGAGCCTCCAACACACGGCGGGCATTGTGGAACGGCTCCTGGGGTCGACGCAACACACGGCGGCCCGGGCCCATCAGGTTCGCACGATCATGCAGACCGCTTCCGAACGCGTGGAGCGGACGGCCGGCTCTATGGACGCGTTATCCGACGCCATTCAGGCCATCGCTGACGCCAACCGGGAGATCGAACAGATCACCCACACGGTGGAGACCATCGCTTTTCAGACCAATCTTCTGGCGCTGAACGCCGCCGTAGAGGCGGCCCGGGCCGGGGAATCCGGCGCGGGCTTCGCAGTGGTGGCCGATGAGGTGCGGCGACTGGCCCTTCAGGCCTCCCAAGCCGCCCAGGACACCGGGGAACTCATCCTCAAGATCACCCATCAGATCAGCGAACAGCAGTCCCTGATGGATACCAACATCGCCCATTTTTCGGAAGCGTCCCGCCATATCACGGCGGTGGGCGAGGAGGTCCGGGCGATTATCGCCGCCTTCGAGGAACAAGCCGACGGGGTCCAGGCCATCAACGACGCTACGGCGGAGATGAGCGATGTGGTCGCCCGGAATCTCGAGAGTGCGCAACAATCGGTGGTGACGTATCAGAACCTGGAAGAGCAGACCAACACCATGCTCAGCTATATCCGGATTCTCAAAGGGTTGGAAGAACAGCACCTGATCCAGAAATTTTACCGGTTGCCCATTGTGGTGCCCGGTCAGATCCGGGTCGAGGGGCGCCGGATCGATTTCAACACCAAAAATTTCAGCAAAGGGGGAGCGCTGATCCGGACGGAAGCGCCGCTGACGGTGGGCATGAAAGGGGTTGCCAAGTTCAGGTTCGACCGCTGGCGACTGCCCCCCATCCGTTTTCGGGTCGTCCGGCAGGGCTTGGACAGCAATGCCGACGCGGCCGGCTACTATGCGATCATGTTTCTCAAGCCCAAAGCAAAGGCCAGACGAGTGCTCAACCGGATCGTCCAATCCTTTTGGAACGCCCGGTTCGACTCAGCGCCCCTGACGGCATCGGCGTCGGCGGGAGAGGAGTGACCCAATGGACCATCCAAGTCAACGACAGCACCGGCGGCTCGTCCGGCGAGCCCTGACGGTGGGAATTCTCTATCTGACCCTGGCCGCTGCCGCCCTGGCCGGGTCTCTGCGGGATGATTACCGCGCCACCGTTATGAAGCGGCAGGCCCTGGAAAAAAAACGGAGCGAATACAGTGTGGCGATCAAATCCCGAGCCCGAAACCAGCGCAAGCTGACCTTTTCCCTTTACAAATGCGTGACCTCCCGGAACGGGGACGAATGGGCCGCCCTGCTGGAGGCGGCCCAGGAGGGGAGCGATGAGTTGGAGACGGAGCGGGTCCGCATCAATGAATTGCGCAAATCCATCGGGGCGATTCGAGCCACCCTTGAAAAGCGGCGCGTAGAGATCGAGAAACAGCATCGGCGAAAAGGGGAGGGAACCCCATATGAAACCGCTTTTCGGCAGTACATGGCGGATCTGGAAGCCACCTATTTCCAGCGGATCGAGACCGCACTCTTCTCCGGCTATGAAGATTATCTGAGCCATTTGGACGCCCATATCGACTTTCTGAAGAAATCCCTGTCCAAATGCCGGAACGACGGAGACGGATAGGGGCCGCGGTGTCCCCGGTGTGTGAGGATGCCGGCGATTCTGCAAAAAACCTGTTGCCATGGAAAAAGTGGATGATGTATGATGGGAGTAAATGAAAAAAGGTATGGGTTCCGGGCAGAAAAACCGGCTGTTTATGAACGCATCTCAAAGGAGGAAGAAGATGAGAACCTATGGACTGCTGTTGGTTACGGTATTGGCCTTGGTGTTTGCTGCTACCACGGTGGCGGCCGCCGACATGCAATACATTCCCCTGACGAAGTTCGGGATTAAGGCGCCCGTGAATCTCTACACGCCCGCCCGGGAAGGGCGGAGCTATACGGGCACGGTATTCGCCCCGGGCAGCGTCGGTGACGGCAACATCTACGACCGGGCCTACAAGGGAGAAAAGTTGGACGTGACCTACCTCGGAAACGGTCAGGTAAAGCTCCGAAAGGTTGAAAGCGGCGAAAAAGTGCTGCTCGATGTCCGCCACTACATCTCGGTTCCGGTCGGGGATTGACCGGGGCGCTCGAAACCGCCGCCGTAACCGTTAACCAATCGGAAAACGGCAGGTTCCAGGGTCAACCGGGACCTGCCGTTTTTGATTCGTTGGGGGCGTGGCGCCATCAACGGCCGGTGTCCGCCAACGCCTGCCGGGCTTCCTCGGGGCTTTCGTAAATATGAGCGGCGACGCCCCGTTTCTCCAGCGCCCCGCCCAGCTTCATCCTCAGAAACGCGCTGGTGGTGTACCGGGTGACGCCGGAATAGAGGCGATCCACCAGCCCTTTCACCATCTCCATGTACTCGTCCACCAGATCCGGCAGGATCGAGAAATTGTCATAGTTGACAATGGTAAACACCCGCCGGCCCACCGGTTCCAGCATCCGTTCCACCGCGTCTTTGATCCGGTAGATGTCCTCCCGGCTTTTGACGGCGAATCCCTCGAAATTGACGAAAAAAAGATTTTCCCCCGGATGGTAGGTGAGCCGTTCTTCAAGGGGAAATTCGAGAAGGTCGTCCTTGAGCCCCATGGGCCTTTCCCGGAAAATGCGCGGATCCATAGGCCGGGGATCGCCGTCGATGACCGGCGTGAAGTCCATCTGGGCCAGGATGTCCCGGTCGAGGTCCACGCCGGGGGCGATTTCCGTCAGTTCCATCCCCTCTGGGGTGAGGCGGAACACCGCCCGCTCGGTGATGTAGAGCACCGGCTGGCCCCGATCCGCCGCCACCTTTCCCGAGAAGGTGACGTGCTCCACCGCGTCCACGAATTTGCGGGCCTTGCCCTCCTGATCAATGGACAGCCTCCCCTCGGTTACCGACACCTTGAGACCGGAGGCCGTGAAGGTTCCCACGAAAATGACCTTTTTGGCGTTCTGGCTGATGTTGATGAACCCGCCGGCCCCGGCCAGCCGGGGGCCGAATTTGCTCACGTTGAGGTTGCCCGCCCGGTCGGTCTGGGCGAGTCCCAGAAACGCCTGGTCCAGGCCCCCGCCGTCATAGAAATCGAACTGGTAGGGCTGGTCGATGAGGGCGTCGGTGTTGGTGGCCGCCCCGAAATTGAGGCCGCCCGCCGGCAGCCCGCCGATCACCCCCGGTTCGGCCGTGAGGGTGATGTAATCGAGGATCTTCTCTTCGTTGGCAATGGACGAAATCCCCTCGGGCATGCCGATGCCCAGGTTGACCACACTGTTGGCCTGGAGTTCAAAAGCGGCCCGCCGGGCGATGATCTTCCGTTCGTTGAGCGGCATGGGCTGGATCGACCCCACCGGGACGCGGATTTCCGAGCTGAAGGAGGGGTTGTAGGCCTCGGCGAAGGTTTGCCAGTGATGTTCCGGGCTCGAGACCACCACGCAGTCGACCAGGACGCCGGGGATCTTGACCTGGCGGGCGTTCAGCGTCCCCCGGTCGGCGATCCGCTCCACCTGGACGATGACGAACCCGTTGGAATTTTTCGCTGCCATGGCGATGGCCAGCGACTCCAGGGTCAGGGCCTCTTTTTCCATGGTAACGTTCCCGTCCAGGTCCGCCGTGGTACCCCGGAGGATCGCCACGTTGATGGGCAGGGTCTTGTAGGCGAGGTACTCCTCGCCGTCGAACTCGATGAGTTCCACGATCTCCCGAGTGGTGGTCGCATTGATCCGGCCCCCGCCGTTGCGCGGGTCCACGAAGGTACCCAGCCCGACTTTGGTGATGGTACGGGGTTTGTGGGCCGCGATGTCGCGGTACATGTGAGAGATGACCCCCTGGGGCAGGTTGTAGGCCGTGATCTTGTTGTCGATGGCCAGTCGGCCCAGCTTCGGCACCAGCCCCCAGTGGCCGCCGATCACCCGGGATACGAGCCCTTCGTGGCCGAAGTGGTTCAGCCCCCGCCCCTTGCCGTCTCCCTGGCCGGCGGCGTAAACCAGTGTGAGGTTTTTGGGGGCGCCGTTTTCCAGGAAGTGGTTCTCCAGACGGACGGCGATCTCCTCGGGGAACCCGATGCCCACAAACCCGCCCGTGGCCACGGTGTCGCCGTCCCGGATGACCCGCACCGCCTCTTCGGCCGATACGACCTTGCCCTTCCGCATCCGCGAGGGCGGCAGGTCGGAGAACATGGGGTGTCCGCTTTTTGGTCCGTTCATGTCATCTCCTCGATCATCAGGGGGTCATGCCTTGCAGCGGTAAGGGGCAAAATGGTGGAAGCAATACCCTTCGGGGTCGCCGTAGGGTTTGCCGGTTTTCGCCATACACTCGGCGATCATCCCCATGGCCGTATCCTTGTAATCCGGTCGCTGCTCTTCCGCTCGTTTGCAGTCCATGCAGAGGACTCGGTGGTCGTACATGGAAAGGATCCGCTCATCGCCTTCCGAGAGATCCTTTTCACATCCTGAACAATTGACGGCGCAAGACAGCGCTTTTTTCCATTCATCCGTCATGGCGATCTCCTCCTTTTGCGTCGGCGGATGCGGGTCGATCCCCGTCTTCCGCATATTG
This sequence comes from uncultured Desulfobacteraceae bacterium, assembly GCA_964409085.1. Taxonomy (GTDB): domain Bacteria; phylum Desulfobacterota; class Desulfobacteria; order Desulfobacterales; family JAABSP01; genus JAABTD01. The sequence goes on from CAYPCE010000092.1 coordinate 8,512, forward strand.
TAAAATCATAACCGGAACGGCTGCGGCGATGCAAGGGAGATTCCCTTTTAGGCTGGCGGACCCGCGATCCTTTATGGTATGCATGGGGTTGGATTTGGCGATGGGTTCCAGTGGTCGCCCGGGCACGGCGCCCGGAGCGCCAAAACAGCAGACAGCAATGGATCAGATTCGGAATGACTACCCCCCGTATTCCCTTCCAGACCGCTTACTGGGTCGTGCCGGAAAAACTCCTGGCCGGCGGATACCCGGGGAGTTCGCACCCCACTAATGCCCGACAGAAATTGACGGGACTCCTGGATGCCGGCATCCGCCATGTGATCGATCTGATGGAACCCCAGGAGACCGAACTGGTTCCGGGATCCTATGGAACCCTGCTGCGGGTTCTGGCCCGGGAGCGGGGGATCGACGTCTCCATCAACCGCCATCCCATCCGTGACATGGACGTCCCTTCGCCCAAACGGCTGCGGGAGATCCTGGACGAGATCGACGGAGCCGTCGATGCCCATCGGCCGGTCTACCTCCACTGCCTGGCGGGCATCGGCCGGACCGGGACGGTGGTGGGATGCTATCTCATCCGCCATGGTCTGGCGACCCGGGAGACGGTTTTCGACCGGATCGCCGACCTGCGAAAGGGGACGGCCACCGCCGATGCCCGGTCCCCGGAGGCCGACGCCCAGCGGTTGGTGGTCAAATCCTGGCGGCCGCCGGTCCCGCCTCGATAACGTTTATATCTCGGATTCCATTTCCACCTTTTTCCGCTGATCGCCCCGGAGCCACTGGATGTTATAGAGGTCCAGCCGCCGGCTCTGGAGGTTGCGGACACTGCCCTGCTTCCGGAGTTCCTTGAGAAGATCCAGATCCAGATCCACCAGGAGGGTCATTTCGGTGTTGGGCGTCGCCTCGGCGGCCACGGCATCGTGGGGGAAGGCGAAGTCGGAAGGGGTGAAGACGGCGGACTGGGAATACTGGATATCCATGTTCTCCACTTTGGGGAGGTTGCCCACGCTGCCGGAGATGGCCACGTAACATTCATTCTCAATGGCCCGGGACTGGGCGCACCGCCGGACCCGGAGATACCCGTTCTTGGTGTCGGTCCAGTAAGGGACCAGGAGGATGGTCATTCCCTGATCCGCCAGATAGCGGCTCAATTCCGGAAATTCCACATCATAGCAGACCAGAATCCCGACTTTGCCCACGTCGGTTTTAAAAACCCGGAGGTTGTCCCCGCCCTGGAGCCCCCAGTATTGCTGCTCGTCGGGCGTGATGTGGAGCTTGTACTGGCAATCCCAGGTGCCGTCGCGCCGACAGAGAAACGAGACATTGTACAGCCGGTGGCCGTCGTATTCCGGCATGGAGCCGGCCACAATATTGATGTTGTAGGCCAGGGCCATTTTGACGAATTCGGCCCGAAGGGTTTCGGTGTGTCCGGCCAGGGAGCGCATGGCCTCGGCCGGGTCTTCCTGATTGAATTCCGACATGAGGGGCACATTGATGAGTTCGGGCAGCAGCAGAAGATCGGAATTGTATCCCGAAACGGTGTCCACGAAGAATTCCACCTGCTGCAGAAAATCTTCCACGGACTCGAACCGGCGCATCTGCCACTGGACCACCCCCAGCCGAACGTAGGATTTCTTGCCGCCGAAAAGGGGCTTTTTGCGCTCCTCGTAGTAGATGTTGATCCACTCCAACAACACCCCGTAAGCTCGGGAGTGCCGATCTTCCGGGATGTAGTCCTTCATCACTTTTTTGATGTGAAAATCATTGGAAAGCTGGAATGTGAGGACGGGATCGACGATCTCCTTGTTTTTGACCATCCGGCAGTACTGCTGTGGCGTCATCTCGTCGCAATATTCACGGTAGGCGGGGATCCGTCCGCCCAGCAGGATTCCCCGGAGGTTCAGCTGCTCGCAAATTTCCTTACGGGCGTCGTAAAGGCGGCGGCCGAGGCGGAGGCCGCGGTAATCGGCATGGACAAACACATCGATTCCGTAAAGATAATCACCGTCCGGGTCATGGTTTTTCAGGTGCCCGTCCCCCACCACATCCTCGTAGGTGTGCTGGTCGCCGATTTTGCCGAAATCGATGATCAGGCTCAGGGCGGCGGCGATGACCCGCCCCTTGTCCTCAATGCAGATCTGGCCCTGGGGGAACCGGGCCAGCATCGAGGCGAATTCTCCAGGACTCCATGCCCCGCCCATGGCATTGTAAACCCGATTCATAATCTCCTTGACATCTCCGTAATCGGCCAGCTTCAGATTCCGTAACTTCAAGCGGTGCTTGGAAGGATTCGCCTGTTCCATTGGATTCCGTATCTCCTTTGGGATGAAAATAACCCTATTAATCTTGACAGGTTATGAGGCTCTACTTATTTTTTGGAGGTTGACCGATCCCCTATGGATCGGTGCATGAATGACCCTGTGAATTCAAATGGGAACGGAGATTATCACATATGCCTGAAAAAGATTACTATAAAATTCTCGGTGTCAACAAAGACGCCTCTGATGCGGACATCAAAAAGGCATACCGCAAGCTCGCCATGAAATACCACCCCGACCACGCCAAGGGAGACCGGGGGTCCGAAGATCGGTTCAAGGAGATCAGCGAAGCCTATGCCGTCCTGAGCGACAAAGAGAAACGGCGGCAGTACGATACCTATGGGTCAAACGGGTTTCAACAGCGGTATTCCCAGGAAGATATCTTCAAGAATTTCGATTTTTCCGATATCTTCAAGGAATTCGGATTCGGCGGCCCGGCCTTCAATTTCTTCAGCAGCCAGGGGTCCGGCGGCGGTAGAGGGTTCAACTATGGCGGGGGCGGTTCTCCTTTTGGATCCCGCGTGGGTCGGCATGCCACCCAGATGAAGGGCTCCGATTTGGTCTACGAACTTCCCCTAACCCTCGGGGAGGTCGCGACCGGCACCAGCAAGACCATCACCTTCCAGCACAAAGGACGGTCCGAAAATATCACCGTCAAAATCCCCAGAGGAATGATCACCGGCAAGAAACTGCGCATATCGGGCAAAGGGGAAGAGAGTTCATTCGGCGGCCCGCCCGGGGACCTGTTCATCCAGTCGAAGGTCCAACAGGATCCGCTATACGATACCGACGGGTTCGATCTGTATCTCACCCGGGAGGTGAAATTGAGCGACACCCTCCTGGGACGGACCATCTCGGTGCCCACCCTGGACGGCAGAGAACTCAGCCTGAGAATTCCGCCGGGCACGAAACACAAGACCAAAATGCGCCTCTCGGGACATGGACTGCCCCATATGCAGGGAAACGGTCATGGCGATTTGTACGTTTCCATCCAGGTGAACACGCCGGCCAACCTGACAGACCACCAAAAGAGGCTGGTTCAGGAACTTGCGGAGGCCGGTTTGTAAGGCGTCAATTTGATTTGACAAGCCTGTATAATCAGGGTATCTCTAAGCTATCTGTTCGGGATATCAACGCCTTTTGATGCTAATTTTTCCAGCAAAGACCCTGATCATTCAATAATGCCTGAATTTATTCCCGTTCTTACAAAAAGCGAAATTCAACAGAGCGTGGCAACCCTGGGGGAACAGATTTCCGCTGATTATGAGGGCAAAGACCTGGTCTTGATCGGTGTGCTCAAAGGGGCTTTCGTATTCTTATCCGATTTGATCCGACATATCACGATCCCCATCCAAATCGACTTCATCCGTGCCGCCAGTTATGGAGATGATACGGAAACATCTGGGCATATACGATTGACCAAGGATGTCGAAATCGACCTCAAGGATAAAAATGTCGTGGTGGTCGAGGATATCATTGATACGGGGCTGACACTTTCCCATTTGGTTGATTACTTGAGATCCTTTGGAGTAAAATCCGTGAAGATCTGCGCGCTGGTTGACAAGCGTGAACGCCGGCAAGCCGCGGTAGCCGTGGATTATGCATGTCATGTCGTCGACGAAGGGTTCCTGGTTGGTTACGGGCTGGATTACGCGGAGGATTATCGACATCTACCGGAAATTTATCATTTGAAATTATAGCCGTTTGAGGTTTTGTTATGATCATTACCTGCAAAGAGTGCAACACCCGCTTCAATGTGGATGCGAGTCGTTTGAAACCGAACGGTTCAAAGGTACGGTGTGCCAGTTGCAAAACCGTTTTCAAAGCGTATCCTCCGGGGTCCGAAACCGCCGAGCCGGCCCGGGCCGCCGCCCCCGAGGAAGGCGAAACATTGAAATTGAAGTCCTCCGCCGCCAAAGTCAAAAAAGCCAGCGACAGTGAAGCAGGGCAGAAACGGCAGGGCCTGCGGCTCAGCAAGGCGGATGAACGGGAAGCGGCATTAGGGTCCAGCGAGGAGCAACAACTCGTCGGATTCGATTTATCCGAAATTTCCGACCTGTTCGATATCGATGACGCAGCGTCCACAAAGCCGGCTGCCGCCGAACCCCGGAAACCAAAGCCTGCGCCTGAAGGCGAGGCGCCCAAACGACCGGTGCGCCCTTCCGCTATCGAATCGGAGCCCTCGGTGGTCAACTTGGCAGATGAGGATTTCGAGGATGAGACCCCGGCACTCAGCCAGAGTGAAGACAAAGCGGCCGAGCCCTCTGTTGTGAATTTCAATGACAGTCTGGATGAAGAGTTGGAGGGCCTTTCCCTCGATATGGATTTTGAAGGGGAAGAGCCGGTCAAAGACGATACCGAAATCGATTTCGAAGAGGCGGGTGAACTGGATTTATCCGGTCTGGACGAGATGCTGGATGAAGAAGATACCCAGACCGAAGGCCTTGACTCCGACGAAGAAGATGAGGATCTGGATCCTGAAGAATTCGTCACCGTTGAATTCAACGCACCCAACATGTACAAGGCGCTTGCGGACGACAAATACTACGACGAAGAAGGCGAGTCCAAGAGTGGAGAAGATTTCGATTTTTCGAATCTGGCCGGAGAGTCGGGCCGAAAAAAGGCAGCTGCCGCGGAATCCCGTGAAACCCCGTCAAATGGAACCGTTGAAAGCAACATAGAAGACCTCGGTCTATTGCTGGAAGAAGACGAAACACCTTCCGAAAAGCCGGAATCCGAAGAGTTGGACCTTGACCTCGATCTGGGAGAAGACGAAGGCACAGAAGCGCCGGCAGCGGAGTCCGACGAATTCGACCTGGACCTCAACCTGGACGAAGAGCCGTCTGAGGAAGCAGAGGAACCTGAATCCGAGGAATTGGATTTGGCGCTGGATCTGGAAGAAGAAGAAGAAGAGGAGGAGGCCGAAGCACCGGCAGCGGAGCCCGACGAACTCGATCTGGAAGAAGAGCCATCCATTGAAGCTGACGAAGCCGAATCCGAGGAATTGGATTTGGAGCTGGATCTGGAAGAGGACGAGGGAGCGGAAGCACCGGCAGCGGAATCCGACGATTTTGAACTGGACCTCGACCTGGACGAAGAACCATCCGTTGAAGCTGATGAAGCCGAGGAATTGGATTTGGAGCTGGAGCTGGAAGAGGAAGCAGATGCGCCGGCAGCGGAGTCCGACGATTTTGAGCTGGACCTCGACCTGGACGAAGAACCATCCGTTGAAGCTGACGAAGCCGAATCCGAGGAATTGGATTTTGAGCTGGATCTGGAAGAGGACGAGGGAGCGGAAGCACCGGCAGCGGA
>CAYPCE010000093.1:0-14119 GCA_964409085.1 uncultured Desulfobacteraceae bacterium
GCCGGGCATGGCGTGGAAGCCGTCGCCATCGGCAGTCTGAGGGGCAACAACATTTTCGACAATACCGGGCTTGCCCTCCGTTACGGGGGCGTCGAGGATCTTTCCGCCCCTGACAATTACTGGGGATCCGCCGACCCGGCGGTCATCGAGGGCCGGATCGAGACCGGCCCCGGCGCGGGGACGGTGCTTCTGCCGTCGTTTCAGACGTCCTATGACACGGAGCCGCCTGCCGTGGCCGAGGTGTATCCGGCCGACGGCGCCGATGGGATCGCGCCGGGACTGATGATACGGGCGGCTTTCAGCGAATGGCTGAAAGAGGATACCGTGCCCGTCGATGTGGTGACGGTGACCGACGGCGTCAATGAAGTGGCGGGCGATCGCTATTTTCTGGAAGACGGCATCTGGTTTTTCCCATCCAGCCCCTTGCGCTTCGATACGGAGTACACCGTCGTGATTCAATCCGGAATCCAGGATGTCCACTACAGCCGGAACACCATGGCGACGCCCTACAGCTGGTCCTTCAAAACGAAAGCGGATTGCGGCGGGCGGTGCCCCGGCGGGCTGGTCCATTATGAAAACCTTTCATCCTGGGCGACCGGGCTCGCCCATGACGGTGAACAGTTCTGGTTCATCGAACTGGACGGCAAGGTGCTGGAGCCGAATCCCATCTACCGGATGGACGAGGCCGGCATCGTTCTTCAACGCTTCATGTCCCAGGGCGACGATCCGTATGGACTGACGTGGGCGGATGGATCGCTCTGGTGCGGCGATACGTCGTCCGATACGATTTATCGTCTGGATACGGACGGCAATGTGATCTCGCATTTTCCCGCGCCAGGGCCAACGCCGACGGGACTGGCGTTCGACGGCGCCTATCTGTGGGTTGCGGATCGGGGCGGGACGATTTTCAAACTGAACATGGCCGGCGAGGTGATCGACCGGTATCCCACCTTCCGAACCACCTATGACGTGGCGTTCGACGGCACCTTTATCTGGTATGCGAGATTCGACCGGATTTTCAAAATGGATCGGTCCGGCGAGGTGGTTGATTCGATAACGCCCCCGGGAAGGACGCGCGGGCTGACGTTTGACGGCACTTACCTGTGGGCCTCTTACCGCACCGACACCGGGATCAATCGACTCGGGAAGCTGCGGATTTCCTATCCGGCGGATACCACCCCGCCGACCGTCTCGGAGGTCCGGCCGCCGGATGGTTCCGTGGGGGTGGGGGTGGGGACCGGCATCACCGCGACCTTTGAAGATGATACGGACATCGACCCCGGAACGGTCACCTCCGATACGGTGATCCTGAGCGACGGCGTGTCGCCGGTTTCCGGAACGCTCCGGTATGCCGACAACACCCTCCGGTTCATTCCCTCCGAGCGGCTGGCCTTTGGAACCCCGTACACCGCCACACTGACCACCGACATCCGGGATCTGGCCGGGAATCCCCTTCCCCGGGCCCGCACATGGTCGTTTACCACCCGGGACGCCTGCCCGGACCCGTGTCCCGGTGAGGTGGCCGACGCCTTCGACGCCCCTTTAGGGCATCCGACGGGCCTGGCCCACGATGGCGGCCACCTGCTGGTATCCGAGGGAGGCCGCATCTATCGGGTGACCGGCGCGGGCGAGGTCATGGGATCCTTTACGGCGCCGGCCGACAGCGGGAACGGGTTGGGGTGCGATGGCACGGATCTGTGGCTGGTCAATGCCGCGGACCGGACGGTCTATCGGTCCACCCTGCAGGGGTTTGTCCGGGATCAGTTCAGCCTGCCCCTCAATTTTTCGAGCCCGGCCGGCCTCGCTTTCGACGGGAAGCACTTGTGGGTGGGCCACTACACCTACACCCATCCGATCTACCGGTTCGACCTGTCCGGCAACATCGTCGGGTCCGTTCCCCTGCCGGAACTTCCCACGGGCATCGCCGTTGACGGGGAGACGGTGTGGGTGGTGTCGGATCACACCGATACCATCTATCGGATCGATCCGGAGGGGCATTTGCTCAACTCTTTCCCCTCCCCAGGACCCCAGCCCTATGGCCTGGCATTCGACGGCGTCAATTTGTGGTGCGGGGACCTGGAAACCGGCCGGATTTATCAGCTGCCGTTGACCCAACTGGCCGGCGATGTGACCGGAGATTACCTTCTGGATCTCCAGGATCCGATCCTGGCCCTGAAAATCCTTTGCGGCATGCCGGTGGAGACGCTGGGGAAAACGGGGGATGTGGACAACGACGGGGCGATCGGTTTGGCGGAGGCGGTTTACGGGCTGCGGAAAGCAGCCCATGATTGAGGCGGACAGGGCATCGGGGACCCGGGGCCCGCAAGATCAGAATTCGAGGTTGCGGGGGGTTCGCGGGAACGGGATCACGTCCCGGATGTTGGCGATGCCGGTGACGAGCATCATCAGCCGCTCGAACCCCAGGCCGAACCCGCTGTGGGGGACTGAACCGAAGCGCCGGGCGTCGAGATACCACCAATAGGGGGCGGGGTCCATGGACAGTTCCGCCATGCGGGCTTCCAGCACCGCCAGCCGTTCTTCCCGCTGGCTGCCCCCGATGATTTCGCCGATGCTGGGCACCAGGACGTCCATGGCGGCCACGGTCTCGTGGTCGTCATTGACCCGCATGTAGAACGGCTTGATGGTTTTGGGGTAATCGTGGAGGATCACCGGTTTCCGGAAGTGGTTTTCCGTCAGGAACCGTTCGTGTTCGGACTGGAGGTCTTTGCCGAATTCCACGGGGTACTCGAATTTTTTACCGGATTGTTGGAGAATCGCCACCGCGTCCCCGTAAGGGAGGCGCACATAGTCGGATTCGACCGTGTTCCGGAGGGTCTTCATCAGCTTTTTGTCCACGAACTTGGCGAACAAGTCGATGTCGTCGGCGCAGTTCTCCATGACCTGACGGACCACTGTGCGGATCAGATCTTCCCCCAGGTCCATGTTGCCGGCCAGATCGCAAAAGGCCATTTCCGGTTCGACCATCCAGAACTCGGCGGCGTGGCGCCGGGTGTTGGAGTTTTCGGCCCGGAAGGTGGGGCCGAAGGTGTAGACGTCGCCCAGGGCAAGGGCGAACATTTCGGCCGAGAGCTGGCCGGAGACGGTCAGGTTGGCTTCCCGGCCGAAAAAATCCCCGTCATAGTCGGGTTTGCCGTCGATGGTGGGCACGCTGGCCAGATCCATGGCCGTGACCCGGAAGAGTTCGCCGGCCCCCTCGCAGTCGGAGCCGGTGAGGATGGGGGTGTGGATGTACTTGAATCCCCGGTCCCGGAAAAACTGGTGGATGGCGTAGGCCAGTTCCGAACGGATCCGGAAGGCGGCGCCGTATTTGTTGGTCCGGGGCCGCAGGTGGGCGATGGTCCGGAGGAATTCGTCGGTGTGGCGCTTTTTCTGCAATGGATAGGTTTCCGGGGCCATGTGGATGATCTGGACCTCGTCGGCCTGCACCTCCCACTTCTGCCCGCCCCCTTTGGAGGCCACGTGGCGGCCAGTGACGGCGATCGCCGAACCGGTGGTGATCTTTTTGATCTCTTCGTAGTTGTCGAGGGACTCGTCGGCAATGATCTGGAGGTTCTTCAGACAGGAGCCGTCGTTGAGTTCGATAAAGGAAAACGTTTTCGAGTCCCGGCGGGTGCGGACCCATCCCTTGGCCAGCACCCGGTCCAGGGGAGATTTTGCGTCGATGAGCGTAAAGATTTTTGTCCGGTTCATGTCGATTCCTTCGACTTTCCCAGCCATTCCACTGTGACCAGGTTCTCGACCGCTTTAAATTCCGGATCTCCCGTCATCACAGCGGCATCCATCCGGATGGCTGTCGACACGGCAAAAGCGTCTGCGTAAGACATCGGATATTGCGCTTTAATTTCAGCGGCTTCTATGATGGATTCAAAGGTATTGGAAACAACGAAAATCGGAAGGCTCGGCAGGATGTTGTTTAAAAATTCGTCTGCGGGTGGTTTTCCTCTGTTCCGCAACAGGATGGAATAGATCTCGCCAACATTGAATTCATTCATTAGGGCAGGCTGCTGGATTCGCTGGGCTTGTTCCAGTGCTTCTTTTACGGTTTCAAATCCGGTTTCTTTGTTTAGATACGCCAGAATGGCGAAACTATCGAGCAATCTTATTCTCTTCAACTTCCCTATCCTTTTTCCGTGTCTCCAGCAAAGATTCGGTAAGCGATCCGCCATCCTGGAAAATACCGCAAAAATACTCCACCGCATCCATCGGGGGGTCGGCTTTCTCTGCCGAGAGCGGATGGATAATCACCTCCACTGCTTTGTTGTTGAAGGCATCCAATCCGTGCAATACAAGGGTGTTGTTTTTGACATGTGAAATTTTTCTGACGCTTTCCATGGGGCTGCCTTCTTCTTCACCGTTTGTGCATTCGAAGCCAGGGAATCCCCGGCAGAAAGCACCATAGCATTGCTGAAGGCTTGGAACAAGAGGAACCTGGAGGAGGGACCATGGCGGGCGCTATCGTCCGGTATGTCCGAACCCGCCGTCGTTTCGCTCGGTCACGTCCAGGTCTTCGACGATTTGGATTCGGGCCTGATGGAAACGATGAATGATCATCTGGGCGACCCGGTCTCCCCGTCGGATCATGAAGGGGGAGCGCCCCAGGTTGATGAGGGGGAGCATCACTTCGCCCCGGTAGTCGGCGTCAATGGTGCCCGGGGAATTGATCAGGGTGACGCCGTGCTTTGCGGCAAGGCCGCTCCGGGGGCGGATCTGGGCTTCAAATCCGGGGGGCAGGGCCATGGCGAATCCGGTGGGGATCATGCGGATCTCCCCCGGCGCCAGAAGGGTGTCCGACACAACGGACGTGCAGATGTCCATACCGGCGGAATGGGGGGTCATGTACCGCGGCAGGGGGATGTCGGCGTCCGCATCCGGCCGGAGCCGACGGATGCGGAGAGGGCAGAGGGCGGGCGCGTCGGAGGGGGTCAACGGGGCAGCAGGTCTTCCAGCGGCCCCTTGTCCGTGACCGGGCCCAAAAAGGTGAGGGCCAGGGCGGCGGGGGAGAACAGGTCCCGGGCCAGTCGGCGGATGTCGTCTTGGGTGACGGCCTCGATCCGCGCCACGACTTCCTCGAGAGGGATGGATTCACCGAAATGGATTTCGTTCTGGGCCAGCCGGACCATCTGGCTGTCCACATTTTCCACGGAGAGGTAGAGGCTCCCCTTGGTGTATTCCTTAGCGTCCCGAAGCTCTTCGGGGGTGACCGGCTCGGACTGGATCCGGTCCAGCTCTTTGAGCACAGCGTCCACCGCCTCCCGGACCTTTTCGGGCGCCACCGCGGTGTAGATGCCGGACATGCCCGCATCGACGTAGCTGGTCATGAACGAGTAGATGGCATAGGCCAAGCCCCGGTTTTCCCGCACCTCCTGGAACAGCCGCGAACTCATGTTGCCGCCCAGGAGGGTGTTGAGCAGGGAAAACGCGTACCGTCGGGGGTCGGTCACCGAAACGCCGCCGCCTTCAAGGCAGATGTGGACCTGTTCCAGGTCCCTGTGGTGGACGCTCACTTGGGCATGGCCCCGTGCCGGGATCCGATCCGGGAGCGGATGGTCGGCGATCAAGGCGCCGAAGGTCGGTGCCACCAGGTCGAGAAACCGGTCGTGCTCCAGGTTGCCGGCGGCCGCGATCACGATGCCCGCCGGCTGGTAGGCCCGGTGGAAATAGGACCGGATGGCATCGGCGCCGAACCCGATCACGTTCTCCTTGGTTCCCAGAACGGATCGGCCCAAGGGATGTTCCCCCCAGTACGCGTGCTCCGAGAGGATGTGGATGTACTCCTCGGGGGTATCCTCCACCATCCCGATCTCCTGGAAGATCACCGGCCGCTCCTTTTCCACTTCCCGCTCATCAAAGACCGAATTGAGCAGAATATCGCAGAGGATATCGGTCATGGTCGGCAGGTGCGCGTCCATGACCTTGGCGTGGTAGCAGGTGGTCTCCATGGAGGTGAAGGCGTTGGTGTGGCCGCCGATCACGTCGAATTCCTTGGCGATCCCGTAGGCGCTGCGGCGGGCCGTCCCTTTGAAGATCATGTGTTCGATGAAATGGGACAGCCCGTTTTCGGCGGGCGATTCATCCCGGGCGCCCGCATCGACCCAGACGCCCATGGAAACGGACCGGACATGGGGGATCCGGCGGGTGACGATCCGGACGCCGTTGCTCAACCGGGTCTTGTTGACCGCCGGGTTATGGTTTTGCGGCATCGCGGTCTTCTTCGATCACCGCCTTGCGGCTCAGACGGATCTTGCCGTTTTTGTCCACTTCCAGCACCTTGACCTTGAGGGTCTGCCCTTCTTTCACCACGTCGGTGACCTTCTTGACCCGCTTCGTGTCCAGCTGGGAGATATGCACCAAGCCGTCGGTGCCCGGCAGGATGTTGACAAAGGCCCCGAAGTCGGTGATTTTGACCACCGTGCCTTCGTAGATCTCCCCCACCTCGGGTTCGGCGGTGATCTCTTTGATCATGGCGATGGCCGCATCGGCATCCTCTTTGGAGGTGGCGGCGATCTTCACGACACCGGAATCGTCGATTTCGATCTTGGTGTCCGTCTCGCTCTGGATGGACCGGATCACCTTGCCGCCCGGGCCGATGATTTCCCGGATCTTGTCGGGATTGATGGTGATGCTGACCACCTTGGGCGCATAGGGAGAGATCTCTTCCCGGGCCTCCTTGATGGTTTCGAGCATCCGGTCGAGGATAAAGAGACGGCCTTTCCGGGCCTGTTCCAGGGCCGTTTCCATGATGTCCCGGGGGAGTTCATGGATCTTGATGTCCATCTGGAGGGCGGTAATGCCCTCTTTCGTGCCGGCCACCTTGAAATCCATGTCACCGAAATGATCTTCGTCGCCCAAAATATCCGACAGCACCGCGACCCTATCGTCCTCCTTGATGAGGCCCATGGCGATGCCCGATACCGGGGTTTTGATGGGCACCCCGCCGTCCATCAGGGCCAGGCTCGCCGCGCAAACGGTCCCCATGGAAGAAGAGCCGTTGGATTCCAGCACTTCGGATACCAGCCGGATGACGTAATCGAATTCCTCACGGGCGGGCAGGATCTTTTCCACGGCCCGGGTGGACAGGCCGCCATGGCCGATGTCCCGGCGGCTGGGGCCCCCGATCCGTTTGACTTCGCCGACGGAAAAGGGCGGGAAATTGTAGTGGAGCATGAAGGGGCGGAACTCCTCGCCGGACAGCGTCTCCACCCGCTGTTCGTCGGTGCCGGAGCCGATGGTGAGCACCCCCAGCACCTGGGTTTCGCCCCGGGTGAACAGGGCGGAGCCGTGGGGTCGCGGCAGGATGCCGACTTCGCAGGTGATGGGCCGGATTTCGTCGAAGGCCCGTCCATCGATGCGTCGCCCTTCGTTGAGCACCATGTCGCGGCAGATCCGATTCCGCAGATTTTCCAGGATGGATGAGACCTCCCCCCGCCGCTCGGCGTAATCCTCTCCCAGATCCGCCATGACGGCATCCTTCACGCCGCGGATGGCCCCGGAGCGATTGACCTTCTCGGGCACGACGATGGCCTCCCTCAGCCGGGCTTCGGCGGCCGTTTCCACCCGCGCCGTCAGATCGGCGTCTTTTTCTACGGGGGTGAAGTCCTGCTTGGGTTTGCCCACGGCCTCCCGCAATTTTTCCTGAAGGTCGATAAGGGGCTGGATGGCCTTGTGGCCGTGATAGATGGCTTCGAGCATCTCCGCTTCCCCCACCACATTGGCGCCCCCTTCGACCATGACCACGCCGGTGCGCGACCCCGCCACGATGACGTTGAGATCGCAGTCGTCCCACTGGGGAATGGTGGGATTGACGGTCAGTTGACCATCGATGCGGCCCACGCGCACGCAGGCGATGGGGCCGGAAAACGGGATGTCGGAGATCTCCAGGGCCGCGGAAGCGCCGGTCATGGCCAGTACATCCGGGTCGTTTTCCTGGTCCATGGAAAGGACCGTGGCGATGACCTGGATTTCGTTCCGGTACCCCTTGGGAAACAGGGGCCGGATGGGGCGGTCGATGAGGCGCGCCGTCAGGGTTTCTTTTTCACTGGGCCGCCCGATTTCCCGGCGGAAATAATTGCCGGGGATGCGGCCCGCGGCGTAGATCTTTTCTTGGTATTCGACGGTCAGGGGCAGAAAGTCGATGCCCTGCCGCTCCTCCTTGGCGGAGACGGCCGTTACCAGCACGATGGTTTCCCCGTGCTGGACGACCACGGAACCGGAGGCCTGTTTGGCGGTTTTCCCGGTCTGAATGCTCAGGGGTTTGCCCCCTAAATCTGCTTTGAATACGATTTCCATGGATGGTCTGCTTTTCTTTATCGTCTGATGCCGAGGGTCTCGATGATGCTGCGATAGCGATGAACGTCCTTGTTCTTGACATAATTGAGCAGCCGGCGGCGTTTGCCGACCAGCATCAACAATCCCCGTCGGGAATGGTGGTCTTTTTTGTGGGTCTTTAAATGCTCCGTCAGATAGGTGATCCGGTGGGTCAACAGCCCGATTTGCACTTCAGGGGACCCCGTATCCTCCTCATGAAGCTTGTATTTGTCGATCAAGGTTTGTTTGTCCGCCGATGAAAAAACCACGTTGGTTCCCTCCTTTATCCTTCTCTATAGTTCAAATTCAATCAATCAGAAATCCCTGGCATCATCCCCCGGCAGGGGACGGTGCCTCATTTTCTTGGAATACACAACAATAATCGTACTGTTCCCGGTCCGCCCGCCACCGCACCACCCCGATAAGCCGGCTTGGATCCCGGGCGGCCACTATTTTGAGCAGTCCATCCGGCCCGGCGGCGGCCGGGGGGATCTCCTTTGCCGTAAGGGGCTTACCATGGCCGATGGATCGGACCAGCCGGTTGTCGGCGCCATGGGCCGGCATTCCTTTCAGGGCGTCCGGCATGGGAACGATGTTTTCCCCTGCCCGGCCCGCTTCGGCCAGGGTTTCCAGCGCCGGCAGGGAGACGGCCTCATCCAGCGTGAAGCCGCTGCTTTCGATCCGTCGCAGGGACGCCAGATGCCCTCCGCACCCCAACGCATCGCCGATGTCCGAGCAGAGGGTCCGGATGTACGTGCCGGCTGAGCACGTCACGGTAAAATGGACCGCCGGCGGTGCGATGAACGTCGGTCGGATCCGTTCGATGGTCACCCGGCGGGGCGCCTTCTGAACCGGTGTCCCCTGCCGCGCCAGCTTGTAGAGCGGCGTCCCTTCATGCTTCAGGGCCGAATAGACCGGCGGCGTCTGGTCCAAGTCCCCTTCGAACCGGGCCATCGCTTCCCGGATCGTCGTCTCGGACAACCGGACCGCCGGGGCCGGGGCCCGGGAAAGGACCCTGCCGGTGGCATCCTGGGTATCGGTGGCCACTCCCAAGGCCAGCTCGGCCGCATAGGTCTTCCGGCCATGGAGAAAAAACCGGGACAACCGGGTGGCCCGGTTGAGACACAGGATCATCACGCCGGTGGCGAAGGGATCGAGGGTTCCGGTGTGGCCGATTTTTTTTACGTTCAGCATGCGCTTGACCGTGGCCACCACCACCGCCGACGTGATGTCCGGCGGCTTGTCCACCACCAGAATGCCGCTTGTGTCCACGGCCCTCTT
This sequence comes from uncultured Desulfobacteraceae bacterium, assembly GCA_964409085.1. Lineage (GTDB taxonomy): Bacteria > Desulfobacterota > Desulfobacteria > Desulfobacterales > JAABSP01 > JAABTD01. The sequence continues at coordinate 9,607 of CAYPCE010000093.1, forward strand.
CTCCATATATCCGAATCACAACCCGTTGGCAAGTTCCATCATGCCGTTTTTTATATCGGTTATGTCCGTATGGACGGTGAAGCCGGCGGCGCTTCGGTGACCGCCGCCGCCGAAAAGCGCGGCGATCCGGGAAACGTCCACCGTACCGTCGGACCGGAGGCTCACATGGAACCGGCTCCGGCTGTTCTTTTTCCCCCCGCCGCCCATTCCGTTCGGGTTTTCCTGGATCAGCACCGCGACCCGGATGTCTTCGATCCGGCGGGCATAGTTGATCATGCCGTCCACATCTTCGGGGTGGGTGCCGGTTTCGTCGAACATCTCCTGGGTCAGGGTCATCAGGGAAAGCCGGCCGTTTGTGGAGATCTCGATGGAGTCCAGCGCCCGGTTCAGGAGCTTGATCCGTCCCAGTGAATAGGTGCCGTACACATGTTTGGCCACCTTGTATGGATCGGCGCCGTAAGACACCATGCGGTCGCAAATGGCGAACGCCGCCTGATTGGTGTTGGCGAACCGAAAGGATCCGGTATCCGTGAAAATGCCCGTATAGAGGGCCGTGGCGATGTCCGGGTCGATGGCGATCTCCATGCGGGAGATGAGATGATAGATGATTTCGGCCGTGGCACAGGCCCCCGTATCGATAAACTGTAAATCACCGAACCCCATATTCGTGATGTGATGATCGATGTTGATGACCACCGGAACGCGCTCGATGGCGCGAAGCGCATCGTCCCCCACCCGCTCCAGATCGCCGCAGTCCAGTATCACCGCCGTGTCGAAGGAGTTCGCCGCATCGAGGCGGGAAACGATGGACCCCACGGTCGGCAAAAACCGGTAGACGGCCGGGATGGGACTGTCGTTATACAGGGTGACCCCTTTATCCATCGCTGTCAAGGCGAGCCCGGTCGCCAGAAGAGAGCCGATGGCGTCGCCGTCCGGGTCCGTATGGGAGGCGATCAGTACATGGTCACTCGCTGTCAACCGGGCTATGATCTGATCCATCTGTTCCATTACCGTTCGCGGTGTCAGCGCCGTTATCAGCATTCGCAGTATCAGAGATCGATTTCAGCAGTCGGTCGATTCGTTCCCCGTAATCGAAGGATTCATCATAGTGGAAGCGGATCTCCGGCATATAGCGCAGTTCCAACCGGCCGGCCAGGGTGCGTTTTATATGTCCGTGGGCGCTTTGAAACCCCTGCAAGACCTCTTCCAATTTCCGCCCGGTGCCGGTATTGGAAAAGTAGATCTTGGCGTTTTTCAGATCTTTCGACAGCTTGACGCCGGTAATGGTCGCCATTTTCAGACGGGGATCCTTGATCTCCTTTTGCAGGATATCCGACAGTTCCCGCTGGATGAGCTGCGAGACCCGGTCCGCCCGTGAAAACGTCGTCATAGGTTGAAAATCTCCATCTGCGTATCGATGACTTCCGCCAGGCCCATCCGCTCGACAGCATTGAAGATCTTGTCGATTTTGGCGTTGATGACCTGGCGGTCGTTGCCCACCAAAGAGAAACCGATCTCCGCGCGATGGTGATTGTCGTTGGCGCCCACCTCGGCGACCGAGGCGTTGAAGTTGTTGCGCAGCCGGGCGATGACGGATTTGACCACCCCCCGCTTGCCTTTCAACGAGTTGCAGTCGTGGAGCCGGAGCACAATGATGCCGAGGCCGATTACCATGGTTCAGGTCGTTTTCCTTAGAGTTCCGGTTTGATCTCTTCCATGTAGTAGCATTCGAGTTCGTCCCCCACCTTGATATCGTTGAATTTTTCGATCCCGATGCCGCATTCGTACCCGCTGGCCACCTCCTTGACATCATCCTTGAACCGGCGAAGCGAGGCGATTTTTCCTTCGTAGATAACGACGCCGTCCCGGATCACGCGGATCTGGCGGTTCCGCTGCACCTGGCCGTTGGTGATGTAGCACCCGGCGATGGCACCGACTTTGGGGACCTGGAAGACTTCCCGGATTTCGGCGCGCCCCAGGACCCGCTCCTCGAACGTGGAGTCCATCATGCCGACAATGGCGCCTTCCACATCCTTGATGGCATTGTAGATCACATTGTAAAACCGCATGTCCACATGCTCTTCCTGGGCCAGCGTCTGGATCTTCGCGGTCGGTCGGACATTGAACCCGATAATGATGGCGTCCGAGACCGTGGCCAGGGAGATGTCCGATTCGGTCACGGTGCCGGTGGCCGCATGGACCACATTGATGGCCACCTCCTCGTTGGAGAGCTTGGTCAACGAGTCCTTCAGGGCCTCGATGGAACCGTGGACATCGGCTTTGATGATGAGATTGAGTTCCTTGACCTCGCCTTCCTGCATCCGTTCGAAGAGTTTCTCGAGGCTCAGGCGGCTCGTTTTGGCCAGTTCCTTGGATCGCTGTTTCTGCAGGCGGTGATCGCTCACCTGTTTGGCACTCTTGTCATCCTCCAGAGCGGCCAGTTCATCGCCGGCGTTGGGCACGCCCGAAAGCCCCAGGATCTCCACGGGGATGGCCGGGCCCGCCTGTTCCACCGGCTGCCCGAGATCGTTGAGCATGGCCCGGATTTTCCCATGGTGGACGCCGCAAACCACCGAATCGCCGGCGTGGAGGGTGCCGTCCTGAATCAGCACCGTGGCCACGGGGCCCCGGCCGGCATCGAGTTTGGCCTCGACCACATACCCGACGGCATGTTTGTCGGGGTTGGCTTTGAGTTCCAGCACTTCCGACTGGAGCAGGATCATCTCCATCAGTTCGTCGATGCCGGTCTCCTGCTTGGCCGACACCTTGACGAAGATGGTGTCGCCGCCCCAGTCTTCGGGCACCAGGTCCTGTTCGGCCAGCTCCCGCATGACCCGGTCGGGGTCGGCGTTGTTTTTGTCGATTTTGTTGACCGCCACGATCAGGGGGACGCCGGCCGCCTTGGAGTGGTTGATGGCCTCGATGGTCTGGGGCATGACGCCGTCGTCGGCGGCCACCACCAGGACCACGATGTCGGTAATGGTGGCGCCCCGGGCCCGCATGGCCGTGAATGCCTCGTGGCCGGGCGTGTCGAGAAACACGATCTGACCGCCATCGGTCTGCACGTAATAGGCGCCGATGTGCTGGGTGATGCCGCCGGCCTCTCCGGCCGTGACCCGGCTTTTCCGGATGACGTCCAGCAGGGAGGTTTTGCCGTGGTCCACGTGACCCATGATGGTGACCACCGGCGGCCGCCCGGCCATTTTTTCCGGATCATCCGTGCCGGTCTTGAGGAAGGTTTCTTCTTCAAAGGCGGCCCGTTCGACTTCATACCCGAATTCGGCGGCCACCAGGGCGGCCGTCTCGAAATCGACGGTCTGATTGACGGTGACCATCATCCCCTGGGACATCAGCTTCATGATGATCTCATTGGCCTTGATGCCCATCCGCTTGGCGAGGTCCGAGAGGGCGATGGTGTCGTCGATCTTGATCCGCCGCTTGATGGCCTTGGGCGTGGTGATCTGGGTTTTTTGGGGTGGGGCCTGCTTCGTCTTGCCCTTTTTCCCCTTCCGGCCGCGACCGCCGCCGGCGTAAAGTTCGGATCCTTCCACCACCTCTTTCCGCTTAAAGGAAATTTTCTTCTTGGCCCAGCGGTTTTCTTTGGGCTTTTTCGCCTCTTCCGCGCCCTTTTTGGTTTTTTTCTTCCGTTCTTTGAGGGAAATCACCTGGGAGGAGGGCGGTTCCTCGGCGGTTTGTTCCTCGGGCTCCGGGGCCTGTTCTTCTGCGGTGGTGACGGCCATTTCCTTTTTGAACGCCGCCGGCGCCTCTTCCGGTGGTCTGATGATCTTGGCCGGGGCGTCCCGTTTTCCCTTTTTCTTTTTTTTCGATTTGGCGGGTTTTTCCGGCTTGGCGTCGACTGGCGCCTTTTGGGTGGCCGGCGTTTCCGGTTCGACTATCGGAGCGGTTTTTTCAGGGGGCACGGTCGGCTCTTTCTCCTCTGGAGCGGCACCTTCGGCCGCTTCCGGTGCTGCTTCCTGACGGTCTTCCACTGCGCTGGGCGTTTCGGGGGCGGTTCCCCCGGCCGTTTCCGGCGTCGGCGTGTCGGTTGCATCCGCAGGCGGTTCCGTCACCGCCCCGCTCCCTGCGGCCGCTGTTTCCGCTTCCGGGGGCTCGGTTTCTTCCGGTGTGTCTTCCACCGGTCGTTCGATCACCTTGGCAGGGAATTTTTCAAGAGGCTTGGCTTTCTTGGGTGTTTTCGGCGGGGGCGGTGTTTCCGCGATCTCCTCGGTCGGCGCGGTGGTTTCGGCGTCGGTGGTGTCGATGACCGGCGGCGCGATGGCGTCTTTTCGGGAGACCGTTTCCGCTTCTGCCGCGCCTGCTTCCGCCGGGGCTTCCACATCATCGGCGTCCGCTTCCACATCCACCGCTTCCGGTGTGGCCTCTTCGGCTGCAGAACGCCGGCGACGGCGGATCACCGTGGGTTTGACACGGGTCGCTTCTAAATCGTCCGGTGATTTTCCGCGCAGATTGGACTTGACCTTGAGCACGGTATCCTCGTCCAGAGAACTCATGT
>CAYPCE010000094.1:0-13931 GCA_964409085.1 uncultured Desulfobacteraceae bacterium
GCACCCCCTCGGTCCTGACCCCCGGTCAGGTGGGCCGGATCATCGACGCGGCCGGCAGCGCATTTGATATCCCCCCCCATGCCGAAATTACCCTGGAGGCCAACCCCGGCACCGTGACCCCGGATACCCTCGCGGGATACCGGTCCGCCGGGATCAACCGGCTCAACCTGGGGGTGCAGTCCTTTGATGACGACCGCCTCCGGTTCCTGGGCCGGATCCATGACGGGGCCGCGGCTTCGGCGGCCATCCGGGCGGCGCGGCGGGCCGGGTTCGACCATCTGGGGCTGGACCTCATCTACGGTCTTCCGGCGGACACGCCGGCGGCGTGGCAGGCGGACCTCATCCGGGCCGCGGATTTTCGACCGGCCCATCTCTCCTGTTATCTCCTCACCTGGGAGGAGGGGACCCCGCTCTACCGCCGCTGGCAAACGGGGCAATGCCACCCGCCGCCGGAGTCGCGATCCGCGGCCCTTTTCCACGCAACCGGAGATGTGCTGGCGGGCCGGGGCTACCGGCGGTATGAAGTCTCCAATTTCGCGCGGTCTCCGTCCCGACAATCCCGCCACAACCTGAAATACTGGTCCCTGGCCCCCTACCTCGGCCTGGGGCCGTCGGCCCATTCCTTCGATCCCCGGCGGTGGGTCCGGCGGTGGAATCACCGGAGCCTGACCGCCTATCTGGACGATCTGTCGGCGGGACGCCCGCCGGTGGCGGGGCGGGAGAGGCTGGACCGGGACCAGCGGATGATGGAGGTGATCTACCTAAGCCTGCGCCGGGCCGCCGGCATCGATCTGTCCGATTTCGAGGCGCGGTTCGGGATCGGGTTCATCGAGCGGTTCGGGGGCGTGGCCGACGCCCTGGCGGCCGAAGGGTTGTTGCGCCTCACTCCCCGCCGCTGCCGGCCGACCCGGCGGGGGATGGCGTATGCCGACGGCATGGCGGACCGGTTCTGCCGGCTCCTGTGAGCCTCACACGTTGAACCGGATGTTGAGGATGTCCCCGTCCTGAACCGGATAGGTCTTGCCTTCCAGCCGGACGGTGCCGTCTTTCCGGGCGGCGGCATAGGAGCCCGCCGCCATCAGGTCGCCGTAGGCCACCACTTCGGCCCGGATAAACCCTTTTTTCATGTCCGAGTGGATGGTCCCGGCCGCTTCCTGGGCATCGGTGCCCTGGTGGAGGGTCCAGGCCCGGACTTCGTCTTCGCCCACGGTGAAAAAGGAGATGAGGCCGAGCAAGTCGTAGGAGCGCTGAATGACCCGGTCCTTGGCCGACGCCGTGATGTTGAATTCCGCCAGGAAATCCTCGGCTTCCGCGTCGGTCATCTGGGCCAGTTCGTGCTCCAGCTTCCCCTTGATCACCATGCAGTCTTCCCCGGCCGGGAGGCGGTCCGCCGGGGGGAGGGCATCGTCGTCATCCTCGTTGTTGCAAAGCACCAGCATCGGTTTTGCCGAGAGCAGGGCGAACCCCCGCAGGGGGCGGGCGGTCGCCAGTCCGGGATCATGGCGGAGGGGCTGTTCGTTTTCCAGGCGGTCCCGGCAGGCTTCCAGCAGGCGGACTTCTTCGGCATCGATCTCCTTGCCCCGCTTTCGGTCCAGCCCAAGCCGTTCCAGCCGCTTTTCCACCACCACCAGGTCCGACAACACGAGTTCCTGGTCCAGGGCCGCGATGTCGCCGGCCGGGTCGGGGGGCCCATACCCGTAGCCGCCGAAGTTGCGCACCACGTGGAGGAGGGCGTCGCAATCCCGCACCGCCGTCCAGGCATTGGGGTCGGGGCCTTTGTCCGCGGACTTGCCGGTGAGCGCCGGCAGGAAATAGGCGACCTGGGCGTAGATGGTTTTCCGGGGGACATACATCTTGCTGAGGCGGTCGACCCGTTCATCCGGCACATGGACCGTACCGATGCGGGCCTCCCCCCGCTGTCCGCCTGGGGAAAAGTTGAGGGTCAGGGCTTCGAAAACCGTGGTTTTTCCGGCGCCGGGAAGACCGGTGATGCCGAGTTTCATGCGACACACCTCCTTGGATGGAAAGTCGTTGGGGTCGATGCGACCGGTCCCGCTAAATCACAAATCACCGGTCAAGGCAACCGTAATCGGGGCGGCAGGGGCCGTTCTGACCATTTGACACGGAACCGCTTTTCCGTTAGGAGTGAATGGGCATGAAAGGACGATTCAATCGCGCGTTCTGGCGGATCTTCGATCGGTTTCTGGCCGGTCCGATCAAAGATCTGGAGAACCTCCAATTCCGACACGGCAGAGACGGGGAAGACGGCATGATCATCGGACTCGATGTGGGCGGCACCCACACGGACGTGGTGCTTTTGGGCGAGGAAGGGCTGTTGCGGGAGGTGAAGGCGCCCACCCGGTCCTCGGACCTTTTCGGGACGGTGCTGGAGGGGATCGACCGGGTCACGGAGGGGATCGATCCATCGGAGATCCGCCGGGCCGTGCTCAGTACGACCCTGACCACCAACGCCATCATCCAGGGAAAGAATCCGGCGGTGGGGATGATCGTGTCCGCCGGGCCCGGCATCGATCCGGAGGCCTTCCGGACCAATGACGACTACCACGCGGTGTCGGGTGCCATCGACCACCGGGGCCGGGAGGTCCAGGCGGTGGATCCCGATGAGATCGCCGCCATCTCCGAGCGGTTCAAGGCGGCGGGGATCCGGAACATCGGCATCGTGGGGAAGTTTTCCACGCGGAATCCGGTCCACGAGGGGCAGATCCACGATCTGCTCCAGGGGGATTTCGGCAAGATCTTCATGGGGCACCAGGTCTCCGGCAGCCTCAATTTTCCCCGGCGGATCGCCACCACCTACCTGAATACCACCGTCCGTCCCATCCACAAGCGGTTCTATGAGGCGGTCCAGACGTCGCTGGAAAACAAAGGGTTCACGTTTCCCATCTTTGTGCTCAAGGCCGACGGCGGCACCATGAGCTTGGGGGCGTCGCTGGACTTTCCGGCCCAGTCCATCCTGTCCGGGCCGGCAGCCTCGGTCATGGGGGCCATCGCCTTTGCCCCGGTACCGGGGGAGTGCCTTGTGTTCGATATCGGCGGGACCACCACCGACATGGCCATCCTGGTGGACGGGGCCCCGCTGCTGGATCCCCTGGGCATTACGCTGGGCCGCCACAAGACCCTCCTCCGCTCTCTGGAGACCCTGTCCATCGGCGTGGGCGGCGACAGTGCCGTCACGGTGTCCGACGGCGCGCTTCGGGTGGGGCCCGAACGGCAGGGGCCGGCCATGGCCTTCGGCGGACCCGTCCCCACGCCCACCGACGCGCTGTTCGTACTGAGCAAAATGACGGATGGGGACCGGGACCGGGCCCTGGACGGGATCACCGGCATTGGAACGGCCCTGGGGGTCGCCCCGGAAGCGGCCGCCGGTCGGATCCTGGATGCGGCCTGCCGTCAGATCCTGTCGGCGGCCCACGGCATGGTGGACACCGTCAACAGCAAACCGGTCTACACGATCCATGAACTCAAAGAAGGGTTGACGGTTCGCCCGCGGGAGATCCTGATCCTGGGAGGGCCGGCCCCGTATTTCGTGGAGCGGCTCGGCGGGATGACGGACATGGCCGTCCGGGTTGTTCCCCGATGGCCGGTGGCCAACGCCATCGGCGCCGGTCTGGCCCGGACGACCTGCGAAGTGACCCTGTTCGCCGACACCCAGCAGGGCATCGCCACGGCACCCGAGGAAGGGTTCCGAAGCCCCGTGGGCCGGAGCTTCGACGAAGGGGCGGCCGTAAAGCGGGCCGGGGAATTGCTGCGGGAAAAGGCCCTGAAGATGGGGGCCAGCGCCGATGAACTCGAGACCGAGGTCATTGAACGGATGCAGTTCAATATGGTGAAGGGATTTTCCACCGTCGGCCGGAATATCCGGGTCCGGGTGCAGGTCAAACCGGGCCTGATCCGCGGCCACCGGGCCATTGCCCGGACCTTATCGGATGCCCCGACCCGATGATCCGTCGGTGTGGGCAAGGGTCTCTTCATAGAAAAAGACCGATCCCCGCTCGTTTTCTCCCTCCTTCCGCGGGCGTCTGGCCCGGCGCATGGCCGTGTCCGCTTTCCGGATCAGGGTTTCCACATCCCGGCCGTCCCAGGGAAACAGGCTGACCCCGATGCGGGGCGAAATGGAATCGATGGGCTGGCTGTCGAGGATGTCGTAGGGCAGTGAAAGGGATTTGATCAGATTCGAAGCGGCCAGTTCCGGGTAGAGATCCACCGGGTTGTTTAGGATCACCGTGAACCGGTCCCCCTCCAGTCGGGAGATGATATCGGTGCTTCGCAGGGAGCGGCGGAGCCGCGTGGCCGCCTCTTTGAGAAGGCGGTCCCCGGTTTCGTGCCCCCACTGTTCGTGGATCGATTTGAATCCGTTGAGGTCGATGTAGAAGATCGCCCGTTCCATGTTGTACCGGGTGGCGTAGGCGACGGATTCGCGGAGCCGTTCCAGGAACGCTTTGCGGTTGAAGAGGCCGGTCAGGGAGTCGTGGTGGACGAGGTAGGTCAGTTCTTCCTGGGTGGTTTTCCGTTCAGAGATGTCCCGGACCACCCAGAGGATCTCCACGGGGCGTCCCGTGGCATCCCGCAGAAACCGGAACGTCACTTCCGTGGACAGGGGGGTGCCGTCCTTGTGCCGCATGGTCAGTTCCAGGGTTCGGGAACGGCGGGGGTCCGCGGTTTCCCCCGCTTCCCGGGTCAACTCTTCGGCGATGATCTGGGTGGCCGTTTTCAAGGATTCCGGAATCAGGACATCGGAAAGGGTCTGGTCGAGGGTTTCTTCCGCGGTCCATCCCCGAAGCCCTGAAACGGAGGGACTGCTGAAGGTGAACTGGGTTTCCAGGGAGAGGGTTTCGATGACCTCGCTGGTATGGTCGGCGATCAAGCGGTATTGCCGCCGGATGCGCCGGAGTTCGTCGGCCGCTTTTTCCCGGTCGGTGACATCCCGGGCGATGCCGATGAAGCCCTTGGGGCGGCCCCTGCGATTGCGTTTCAAGTCCAGGGAAAGCTCCATGCGCCGGTGGGTTCCGTCTTTCCGGATGATCTCGTATCCCGACACCTTTTCGGGCCGGCCCGACTGGAAAACCTGGTTGGCGATCCGCGACATCCGCCGGGCGGTGTCCGGGGAGGTGCATTCCCGGTGGTGCAGGCCGTTGAGCTGACCGGGGGGGTATCCGGCGATATCGCACATGGCGGCGTTGGAGGTGGTGATATAACCGCCCGCATCCATTTCGAAATATCCTTCTTCGATCCCTTTCAGCACACACTGATATTTTTCGCTGGTCTGCCGAAGGGCTTCGGTGATCCGCTTCTGCTCTTTCTCCGCCTCCTGGAGATGGCCGTGGATCTCCCGGATCTCCGAGGAGCGCCGTTGGACCGTCCGTTCCAGGTGGTCCAGTTGGGCGGCCATGTCGGTTTCGGTCTGTTTTCGGTCGGTGATATCGGTCATGAAGAAGAGGGTGGCCGGCTTGCCCCGCCAGTAAACCGGGGCCGTCCTCATCGCCATCCAGCGGCCTCCCCGGCCGGACCGGATCCGGAAGGATTCCGGTGCGGGTCGGCCATCCTCCCGTTCGCGGTGCCGCAGCCACATATCGAGGATCGACCGGTCTTCCGGATGGACATACGCATCCAGCGGCTGACCGACCGGATCGGTCCCCAGCATCCGCGTGCCGCTGGGGTTGGCGAAGAGGATGGTTCCTTCCTGGATCAGGAAAACGGCATCGTCGGTGTTCATGTCGATCAGGCGGAACAGCGCTTCGTCGGTTTCCAGGGCTTTTTTCTCTTCAAGGCATCTCGACAGATCCGCTTCGAGTTCCCGGATCCGTTCCCACAGCCCTTGGTCGGTGGTCATTTCAGGCATCCGTCCCCTCCGTTGGATTGACCCATTTACGGAAAACGCCGCTTGGACCGGCACCCTGAATGCGCTCCCGTTGCAATGTCAGGATGTTATTCGATTATACATGAAAAGGGCGCCCTTTTCAATGGGGCGGCGTTACAACGACCCTTTTGTTCGACAAAAACGCCTGCCTGTGCTAATGATACCCTGATTTTACCGTCAACATCATCCTAATTTTATCCGATTCCGGGAACTTTCATGGCCAACAAAGCCCATCTTGATCGTGTCAAAAAAGGCGTGACCGCCTGGAATGAATGGCGACAGCGGGCCCCGGAGGAGCGACCGGAACTCTCCAATGCCCCGCTCAGTTTTGGGGAACTGGCCGACAGTGATTTTTCGGAAGCGAACCTGTGGGAGGCGAATTTGAAAAAGGCGGACTTGAAGGGCGCCAATCTGAAAGGGGCGGAGCTGTCTTTTACGGATCTCTCGGGGGCCGATCTGTCCGGGGCCGACCTGTCCGGGGCCAACCTCACCGAAGTCAATCTGTCGGGGGCGGTGCTGAAGGGGGCCCGCCTCCAGGGCGTCAATGGGTGGGGCGGGCGGCTGGAGGGGGCCGACCTGACCGATGCGGATCTGACCGATGCCGATCTCTCCGATGCCAACCTGCGCCAGGCCCGGATGGAACGGACCCGGCTGGTCAACACGGTGCTGGGAAAAGCGGATCTGAGCGGCGTCGTGCTGTCCAGGACCCTGTTCGGGAATGTGGACCTGAGCCGGGTCCGGGGGCTGGGGACGGTGGTCCACGAAACCCCGTCCATGGTGGCCACGGACACGCTGGAACGGTCGGGAACCGGGGTGCCGGCGGATTTTCTCCAAAAAGCCGGTGTCGCACCCGCCGTGATCCAGGCCCTCCGGGGGACCCCCGACGCTCCGGCCCCGCCGCCGACACCGTCCCGGGCGGACGGGACGGCCATCCGGTCCCTCCTGCTGGACCGGTCCGGCGGCCATCGGTTCCCCGACGGCCTCTATACCATCATCACCGAAAGCAACTGCCCGCTCTACGGTGCGGCGGACCGTTTCCGACTGAGCGGCTGCGCCGTTTCGGTGCCGCCGGAAAAAGCGGCCTGCGCCATTCTCATCGCCGATATTCTCGGGATCCTGCGGCGGGCCGGAGGCGAGAACACCCAGGGGGTGACCTTCCGCTGCAGCGGCTGTGTGGGCCGGGTCCGGCTGGCCCGGGGCGAGGCGGACGCCCTGCCGACCGAGGGGAAACTGAGCCGGGAGATGGAGGGGTTGATCAAGCTCCTCAACAGCTTCCCCATGTTCAAGGACCTGACGCCCCCGGATATCCAGTACTGCCTCACGTTTCTCCGACTGGGGAAATACAAGGAAGGGGATGTACTCCTGAAAAAAGGCGATTCCGGCCGGCACCTGTATATCATCCTGTCCGGAAGAGTGGAGGTGGTGGGAGAAGAGGATGTCAGCATCGCCCAAATGGGCCGCGGGGAGGTCTTTGGAGAGATGAGCCTGTTGAGCGGCCGTGTGGTGGCCGCGACCATCCGGGTGATGGAACCCGCCCGGATCGTCTACTTGCAGGCATCCGATTTCCGCCATCTGTTGCTGAAATTCCCGTCGCTGCAACTCTACTTCAACCGGCTGCTGGTCCAGCGGCTGTCGGAGATCCATGATGTCCGTTCCCGGGAACTGGCCTCGGGGGTGGTGGGCAAGCTCTCGGATATGCCCCCGGCGGAGCTGCTCCAGACCCTCAACATCAACCAGAAAACCGGTGTGCTCCGCCTCAAGCTCTCCGGGACCGCGGCCACGGTCTCTTTCCGGGACGGCGCCATGGTGGACGCCAAATACGACCAGTTGTCCGGACGGGCGGCGTTTTACGAGATTCTGAAGGAGACGGACGGACGCTTCAAGTTCGTTCCGGGCCTGTCGGAGGAAGAGATGGCTGCCGAAGAAATGGGCGATTTCATGGGGATGTTGATGGAAGGGCTGAAGCAGATCGATGAAACCGGCGGCGAATAAAAAGGGGGCGGCGATGGAGAGCGCCGGGGGCGGCCCATGATCCGGTTTTTCCGACGGGGATCCAAAAAGGCGGGCTTGCCGCCCGGCACCCTCCTCCACACCGGGGAGCCCACAACCGACGCCGTGACCATCTCGTGCATCCGGTATAATGAAAAAGAGATGGAGACGGTTCCGGCAACGGCGGCATCGGAGGCGGTCCTGTCCCGCCCACCCGACCGGCTCGTCTGGATCAATGTGGACGGCCTTCACCGGGTGCCGGTGATCGAAGGAATCGGCGAGGCCTTCGGCATCCATCCCCTTACCCTGGAGGATGTGCTCAACACGGGCCAGCGGCCGAAACTGGAAATCTATGACACCTATCTCTTCCTCGTGGTGAAGATGCTCTATATGGACACGGAGATGGACGAGGTGCGGGCGGAGCAGGTGAGCATGGTGTTGGGCGAGGGGTTTCTGCTCACGTTCCAGGAGACGCCCACCGATGTCTACGAGGCGGTCCGGGAACGTCTCCGGAAAGGGACCGGACGGATCCGGAAATCGGGGGCCGACTACCTGGCCTATGCGCTCCTGGACGCCATGGTCGACCATTATCTGCTGGTTCTGGAAATCTTTGCGGAACGGATGGAGACCCTGGAAGATGAACTTCTGGACCGGCCCGGCCCGGATGCCATGACCCGGATCCATGAGATGAAGCGGGAGATGATCTTCCTGCGGCGGCAGATCTGGCCCCTGAAAGAGATGATCGGCCGGATGAAAAAGATCGGCCCGCCGCTGGTGAAGAAAAGCACCGATGTCTACCTCGGGGACGTGCTGGACCACACGGCCCAGGTGGCGGATACCGTGGCGTCGTTTCGGGAGATCCTGACCGGCATGCTCGATCTTTATCTGTCCACCGTGAGCAACCGGATGAACGAGGTGATGAAAGTGCTGACCATCATCTCCACCCTGTTCATCCCCCTCACATTTCTGGCCGGGATATACGGGATGAATTTCCGGTACATGCCGGAACTGGCGTGGCGATGGGGATATGTCGGCCTCCTGGGTGTCATGGCCGTGATCGCCCTGCTGATGCTGCTCTATTTCAAGCGGAAGAAATGGCTGTGAGTCGCGGAAAATCCGATACCCCCCTTGTTTTCTCCCGAAAGGATGTGGTATCACCCCCTTTTTCGGGGACCTGCTGCCGACAAAAGGAGTGATCCATGAAGATCCCGAATATCCGCGATTTCAAAACGTTTCCGGACAGCGTCCGATACGGCATCCTGTTTATGCTGGGGGGCTGGATCTGGTTTTACATCGCCATCTACACGACCTTGATGAAGGGGGATGTCTCGCCGCAATACCTCATCGGCATCCCCATCTGCCTGGGCGTGCTCTTGGTCCACAACATCGGGCGCATCCTGTGCATGCTCGCCCAGGTGATGATCGCCCTGGAGCTGGCGATCCCCTCCGCCGTCTATTTTCTGAGGGGCGACCCGTTCCGCGGCGCCATGGCGGGGTTGGTCGTCGTCCTTTTCGGTGCATCGTCCTATTTTCTCTATATCAAGGAATCGTCGTCCTTTTTCAAAGCGTACCGGAAAAAGGATAACGGCACGGAGACGGAGAGTGGGGAGGGGGCATCGGCCCCCACGGAACCCGAGAATCTGGACCCCCATACCCTCCTCGGTGTCGAGCCCGGAGCGTCCGCCGAGGAGATCCGGTCCGCCTATCAGCGGCTGGCGCAGCATTACCATCCCAAAAAGATCCGCCACAAGGGCGCTAAATATCGGGAGCTGGCGGCAAAGCGGTTCAAGGCGATCCAGGAGGCCTACAACACCCTCGTGCCCAAAAAATCCAAGAAAAAGAAACGGTAGCCCCGGCAGCGCCGGCGGCCATCCCCTATTTTCCGGAAGGAGACGACTGGTCCATGAAGAAGAATCTGGAGCCGAAGACAGTGGAGTGCCAATGCGGCAACCGCATCGAAATGACCCAGGAGTCCGACTGGTGCACGAAATGCGTCCATAAGGTGTTTTACGACGAGAAAGATCAGCGCCGCCACCGGTGGGACACGTTGTATATGTATGGCGCCATTCTGGCCGTGGTTTCCTTGCTGACCTATATTTTCGTGGCGCTTCTCCTGCGGATCGAGTTCTGATGGCCCGCGGTTCCCCCGGTCCTGCCGGTTTTCAGGGGGAGGAGATGTTCAAGTGGTCGAAGGCCACGGTCTGGCGGCCGCAGACCCGGAGTCCGATGTGGGTCACATCGCCGATTTCGAGCCTGCCGGCCTCAACCGGCTGACCGTTTACCGCATACCGGAACTCATTCCCCCGCACCTCGACCGTCTGCCGGATATGGCCATTATCCGGCGGCCCGCCCGGCTGATACGAGCCGGCTGTTACCATTTCCCCATCTGTGTACCGACGGGACCGACCCGTCCCGTCGTTCTGGACTTCGAAAGCGATGTAATCACCGGTCGCAGCCAGCAGCATCAGGCCGTACGCGCCCCGCTCCCCCCGGCGCCAGACGCTGTCCAGCCGGATATCATAGGCCCCGCTCAGCCGGATCTCCTGCGTAGACCAGTAACACCAGTCGGCCTTGTTGGCGGCGAACACGTACCGCCCGTCCTCGAACCGGCGGATTTTCGTGAAATTGGTGCGCGGCGCCCATCCGGCCGACGGGTCGTCGAAGGCGTCGGCCAGCAGGGGGGCGCCGGTCCGTTCGTCGGTCACCGTCAACCGGTCGAAGCCCACCTCCTGCTTGTCGCACAGCCGCAGACCGATTCTGGCGGGCGTCACCCCCTGCAGTGCGCCCTCGTGAAAGAGGGCGCCGTTGACGAAATACTGGAACCGGTCGCCGTCGACGGTCACCCGCTGAACGTTGGCGGCGGTGCCGTCGCCGGCCCGGGCCTTGCCGGGAGACCAGTCCATGTTGACCGCCCATTCGTCGTTCTTCTGGAGCGCATAGGAGACGGCCCCGTCCCCCCGGAGCTGGAAGGCGGCGTAGTTGTCCTCGTCGGCCATGAGCATCAGCCCGTACTGATCGTATTTCCCGGTCTTCCAGACCGTCTTCAATTCCACCCCATAGGTGTCGGGAAAGGTCAGCGGGATGCTGTCCCAATAGCACCAGTCCTTTTTGTTGCCCTCAAACCGGTAAAGGCCGTCCCGGAAATGGCGGTCATAGTTGAAATCCCGCTCCACCAGCCAGCTGCGTGCGTTGGTGTCAAACGGCTCGTCGAAGGCGATGGGGGTCGGTCGGAGATACCAGTAGAGTCCCCCGCCCAGCAGGCCGAGAAGCACCAGGAGACCGGCGATCGTCTGCCGGACCTTCCGTTTCAGCGCCATTTCCTGTCGGACCTGTCCGGCGATGGCATCCACCTGCTCCTGGGAGAGGGAGGTGATCTCCGCCAGGGCCTCCCGGTGGGCGGCCCGTTCATCCACGGACGATTCCTCCTGGAGGGCCTCGTCCGCGGCAATGACCCGCTTCCGGATCTCTTCCTGTATCTTTTCTTCCAGCTTTTTGCCCATGGTCTCTCCTTCAGCCGTTAGGGGTCGCTTGAGAACAACGGACCGCGGGTTTCCGGGAAAAACCCTTTGGATCGCGCTTCGTCGAAGAGCGCCGTCACGGCGGCCACTCCCCCGTTTCCCAGATCCAGCGTGAAATCGTTGACGTAAAGTTCGATATGCCGACGGACCACCTCCGGGGCCATCTCCTGGGCATGAGCCCGGACGTAGTCCTCGGTTTCGGTGGGATGATCGAAGGCCCAGGCGACGCTGTCGCGGATGGCCCGTTCGATCCGGCCGGCCAGATCGGCGCCCAAATCCCGCCGGACGGCGATGCCGCCCAGGGGGATGGGGAGCCCCGTCCGGCCCTCCCACCATTCGCCCAAATCCATTATAGGGATAAGACCGTATTCCGGATACGTAAACCGGCCCTCGTGGATGATCACGCCGGCGTCCACCGACCCGTCGGCCACGGCCGGCATGATCCGGCCGAAGGGCATGGGCGTCGGGTCTTTAACTGCCGGCGCGAAAAGCCCTAAGAGCAACCGGGCCGTGGTCCACATCCCCGGCACGGCCACGACGGCGTCGGCCAGCCGGTCGGGCGCGAATCCAGGACGGGCCACGACGAGAGGGCCGCATCCCCGCCCCAGGGCCGCGCCGCTCCGGAGCAGCCCGTAGGTTCCCTGGAGGTGGCCCAGGGCCCCGAAAGAGAGCTTGGACACCGCGAATTCCCCGCGCTCCGCGGCCCGGTTGAGGGTTTCCACATCTTCCAGGCGGATGTCGAAGGCAAGACCGGGGAGGCCGATGCGTCGGTGGGCCAGGGCATAGAAAAGGAAGGTGTCGTTGGGACAGGGGGAATAGGCCAGTGAGAGTCGTCGGGTCATGGGCTCGTTCATTGTGACGTCTGTTCTATGGGGTAATGCGTTCCTTGAAAAAATCAGAGAGGGCCAGAACGGCTTCGGCGCAACGGTCGAACGCCGTGGACAATTCCCATGCGGACCGGTCCCGGTTCCCCACCCGGTTGCTGGCGCACCGGATCTCCAAGAACGGGATGCCGTAAAGGGCGGCGACATGGGCCGCGCCGGCGCCCTCCATGTTTTCCATGAGCGGGCCGAAGGCATTGTACACCATTTCGGCCCGTTTGTCCGAGGCCGTGACCGTGGATACGGTGACAAAGGGTCCGGCTTTTACCCGGAAGGATTCGGCCCTGAACCGATGGCTGAGGCGCTGTTGCACCGCCTCTGTCATCGGATGGAGGGGATAGCGCCCCCGGATGTCCGTTTCCTCCGTGGTGAGCACCGGGAACGGGAGCGGCGCCGGCGGGGCGTCCACGGTTTCGCCCTCGATGCCCAAATGGGCGTCGATCTCCGCCGTGGCGACGCCGATGTCCCCGACCGCCATGCCGGCCCCTTCGAAAGCCCCCGCGCAGCCGGTCATAATGATCAGGCGGGGGCGGCGGTGTTCAATGGCGGCGGTCAGGGCCTGGACGGTGTTGAGGATACCGGGGCCGGACAGGATCAGTCGTGCGGAGGTTCCCTGTATATTCCCCTCAATCGATTGACGTTTGCCGCAGATTGCGTGTTTGGGTCTCTGAACATGCGCCGCCAGAGGGGAAATCTCTTCTTCTGTGGCGACAACAATCAACAGGGTACCGTTCTTCTTCGAAAACATCCCTCCATTTCCCATGAATAGCATATTGGTTCGATCAACAAATGGCAACGCCATAAAATAAACTGAAAAAAGATTCAATGAGAAACTGCGCCGAGTCTTTTTCGCGGATTATTGCAGCCGGAGATCTGATTTGCCCCGCAGCCATTGGCGTTTCGATATTTCTGTCCGATGCGATGACTCTCCTTCGGATGCGACAATAGTACGATTTTAATTGTTAAGAAATAATCATTTGTTGACAATGCGTTGATAGAAGCTTAAAATGATCTGTAGGCGCGTATATTCAGGCAGCATCTCCCTTAATTCATAGGGGTTGTTTTTTTTATGCAAGCAAATCGTTCCTGTCCTGTTACTGCCTGAATATAAGAATTATTATTTGTTTGTGCTCCGGTTCCGGGCAAGGCCGCAACTCTTTGACAGTACGAGGGCCAGCGGGGCGACTTGGAGAATTGAAAAGGGCGGAAACCCTGTTTAGAACCAAAAAATGTGGGTAATCAAGCGCGTTGGAATTTAAATGCGTCCATGTTGGGGTTTGACCATGTTTATCAAGCACGCCACGAACGTCCTTTGGCACCCGGTCGGGGCCGATCCGGAAGAAATTCTGCTGGTCCATGAAGGGGCAGAGGTCAAGATGTACCTTCTGACCGGAAAGACCGGAGGGGCGCTGTGGACGCGACTCGATGGCTCCCGTACCCTGCGGGAAATCATTGAGGAGATGGTCGCGACGGGTGCAGCGACATCAGAAGAAGCCGAAAAAGTTCTTTCAGATTTCATCGAACACTTATCGGCGTATGGCTTGGTTGTCGAGGCAACGGAAAGGCAAAGCTGTGGGGCGGAAAAAAAGCAGTGGCCTTGGCCGGTTTGTGTCGAACCCCCAGACCTGACGCGTTTCGATCCTGAATCCCTGCTGACTTCGGAGA
>CAYPCE010000095.1:0-13925 GCA_964409085.1 uncultured Desulfobacteraceae bacterium
AGATTCTTTCCAGCGGAATGCCGCCGACCGCGGTCTGGGAAATCCCATACACCACGTACACGTTGATGCCCACCGGCGGAGTGATGACCCCCATTTGCGTCACCAGAACGATGATGATGCCGAACCAGATGGGGTCGTAGCCCAACGTCGTGACCACCGGATAGAAAATGGGAACGGTCAGCATCACCAGGGCCAGGGCATCCATGACACACCCGCCGATGAGGTAGACCAGGATCATGACCAGCAGGATGACGAAGGGCGGCTGGTCCAGGCCGCCGATCCAGGAGGCGATGTTGAAGGGGATCCGCGTCACGGCCAGGAATTTCCCGAACAGCACCGCACCGGCGATGAGGAACATCACCATACACGAAGTCCGCAGGGTTTCGTAAAGGGATTTGACGAACCCGTCCCAGCTCAGCCGCCGGCGGATCACCGCCACCGCCAGCACGCCGAAGGCCCCCACCGCCGCCGCTTCCGTCGGCGTGAAAAACCCCGTAAAGAGCCCGCCCATGACGAGCGCGAAGACCAGGAGCGTATCCCCCATATTCGACAGGGATCGGATTTTCTGTCCCCAGGAAAAGGTGCCTCCCGGCGGGCCTTGCTCCGGCCGAAACCGGCACAGGACCAGGATACAGACCACGAACAGGACCGTCATGAGAATGGCCGGCAAAATACCGGCCACGAACAGGGCCCCGATGGACTGCTCGGTCAGGATGCCGTAAACGATCAGCACCACGCTGGGGGGCATGATCATTCCCAACCCGCCGCCGGAGGCCACCGACCCGGCGGCCAGTTCGTCGGCGTAGTTGTACCGTTTCATCTCCGGCAGCCCCACCGTGGCCATGGTGGCCGCCGTGGCCGGGGACGAACCACAGACGGCGCCGAAGGCCGTGCAGGCCATGACCGTGGCCATGGCCAGTCCGCCCCGGGTGCTGCCGGTGAATTTATAGGCGGTGTCGTAGAGCCGCCGGCCGATGCCGGCGTTGAAGGCGAACTGCCCCATGAGAACAAAGAGCGGGATGGTCGTGAGGCCATAGGAAGAAAACGTCTCGTAGAAATCCCTCGAGAGTATCGCAAGCCCCGCCCTCCCGTTGATCATGATGCTGAATCCGGCCCAGCCCACGATGGCCATGACGTAGGCCACCGGCATGCGGGTCATGAACAACAGCAGCATGACGATGATGCCGATAATGCCGATGAGGGTGGGTGTCATGTTCTGCCGGTCATCTCCTGAAAAGAGGTGACGATGTCCTCCAGGAGGGTCAGGGTGAACACGAGAAAGCAGAAGGCGCAGAAGTAAATGATGAGATAGATGGGAAATTCCAGGTTCATGGAGACCTCACCGGACCGCCTCATGGTGTCGGCATACACGGCCATCCGCCAGGTTACGACGCCGAAAAAAAGAAAGGCGACGGTCAGGGTGCAACACCCGATAGCGGCCTGGACCCGCCGTGAAAAATTCCGCACCAGAAGTTCGACCCCGATGTGCCCCTTCATGGCGTGGGTGTAGGGCAGCGCGAAGGCGACGGTCAGGGTGGCCATGAACCCCACCAGTTCCACCGATCCGAAGACCGGGGTTCCCATCCGCCGGCCGATCACATCCACGCAGGTGAGCAGCATCATTCCCATGAGACACGCGGCCCCCAGGATCTTGAGCAGGCTGCGCAATTGTTGAATGACAGAGTGAAAATGTTTCATTCGGGTCCTTCAGGGGCCGCCCCCGGCGGTCCGTGCTCGTCCATGTCCGTCCATGTCCGTCCATGGAACAACATACCATAATAGCACCACACAAAAACGGGGCGCTCACCCCGAACGCCCCGCCACGATACGGCCCGACCTACTGGAGTTCTTCCAGCGTGTTCCGGGTGAACTCGACGATCTCTTTTGCCGGCAGGCCCTGGGCCGATTTTTCCTTTATATATTCATCGATGATGGGCGCCACGGCCTTTTTCCATCGCGCCTGTTCGTCCTCTCCCAGTCCGATGATCTCTCCGCCATCATTGAGAAAAGAAAGGATGCCTTCCATATCACTGGTGTCCCAGGCCTCACCGTGTTTGACGGCCCATTCTTCGTTAATCTGCCGGATGGCCTTCTGCGCATCGGCGGGCAGGGAATTCCAGCGGTCTTTGTTCATGACCACGAAAAACGAGGTGGTATAGGCGGCGCTGAACGCGGCGGTGCAGTAGTCCGTGACTTCGCCGAGCCGCCATCCCTTGTTGGACTCCCACGGGTACACGGCACCGTCCACAACGCCCTTCTGGAGCATTTCATAGGTTTCCGGCATGGGTTTGGGCACCGGCGTACCGCCCAGGGCCTTGACCACCAGGGCGCTGGTGCCGTGGCCCCTGAACTTCAACCCCTTGATGTCTTCCATCTTGCGCACGGCCTTTTCCTTGGTATGGATCAGACCGGGACCGTGGGCGTGGAGATACATCACCTCGGTATCGGTGAGTTCCTTGGGCTGGAACTTGTCATAGACCCGGTTGATCACCTCCGTGGCGACTTTTCCACTGGTGTATCCCAGGGGCAGATCGATGGCGGCCATCACCGGAAACCGTCCCCGGGTATAGGCGAAAACGGAAAACCCGATGTCCGATACCCCCTGCACCGTGCCATCATAGGCTTGATTGGCCTTGGTGAGGGTCTGCCCCGGATAGTAATCGATCTTCACGGCCCCGTCCGTCCGCTTTTCGACTTCCCGGCACCAGGATTCGGCCAGTTGGCTCTGGATATGGCTCGGGGGGAAGAAATTGCTGTAGGTCAGCTTGATCGGACCGGCCGCCGCCGGCGCGGGACCTGCACTCAACAGGACCATGGACAGGCACAGGATCCAAAAAATAACGAACCATTTTCGCATCATTTCCATCTCCCTTCGTTTGGGGTTATCGCCAGCCCGTTTCCGCGGGCCTCAAAACGATCAGCTACAAAATAGCTGTTTTCTAAGCGAAACATAGACAGATTTCAAGCATTAATTCTGGACGTCCCCAAAAAAAACTGCCTCCATCGCCATACCCGTTTGCCCGTGCGCCGTTTCTATTCGGCCCCTCCGAGATCTGCGACATCCGAAACATTGAGTTCGAGCATCCGGATGCTCGCAAGGACCCGCCGGATATTGTGCCGGACCGCCGGAAAATCGGCGCTTTCGCTTTCAATCCCTTCAGCGGTCCGCTTCAGATCGCGGATCAACCCCGCCAGGTGGCCGGGGTCTGCCGGTTGCGCCATGCTTCCTCCTTGGGATGGCGGAGGGCGGTCGCCATCGGATCTAGTGCCCTTTGCGGAGGTCTTTGAACCGCCGGGCCTTGACATCGTAGCGGGGCAGTTTTCCGAAATCGTAAAACTCCAGGCGGTAGCCAAGATTGGTCTTGAGGCGCAGTTCGTCCTTGAGCCGGGCTTCGATGCCGGCCCGCCGGGTCTCGAATCCCGGCGCCAGCTCCACCTTCAATTTGATCCGGTCCATGTCCCCCAGCTTGTCGACGATCACCTCGTATTCGTCACCCAATCCTTCCTGGCTCCGCACCACCTCTTCAATGGCCGCCGGCGACAGCAGCACCCCTTTCACCTTGGTGATGTCGTCGGCCCGCCCCCGGACCCCGCCCCGGAGCACCCGGAACGTCCGGCCACAGAGGCACGGCGCATCGGCCCATTCCACGAGATCCTTGGCGTCGAACCGGATGCACGGCTGGGCGAACCGGTCCAGGGCCGTAATGACCAGCTTGCCCCACCGACCCGGCTCCTCGATGATCTCACCGGTGTCCACATCCTCGATCTCCACGAGAAAGAACGCTTCGTTCACATGGATCCCGCCCGGCTGGGCCGCGCACTCATAGGACCAGGCCCCGATCTCGGTGGCGCCGGCATGGTCATAGACCTTGGCCCCCCACGCCGTTTCGAGGCGCTCCTTGGTGCCCGGTATACTGGCCCCCGGCTCTCCGGCGCAGGTGATTTTATTGACCGCCAACCCGGCCGGATCGATCCCCATCTTGTTTTCCGCGGTCTCGGCCATGCCCAGCATATACGTCGGCGTCCCCATGAGGGCCGTGGCCTCCAGTTCCTGAATCTTCAGGATCCGGGCCTGCGTATTCAAGACCCCGCCCGGTACCACCTCACAACCGATCTTCTCCGCCGCGTAATGGCCTGCCCAGAACGCCACGAACACGTTGTAGCCGAAGGGAATGAAGACGCGGTCCACGGGTCGGTACCCCTGGGCCCACAGAATATACGCCCAGCATTCCGACCACCACTCCCAGTCCTGCCAGGTGTCGGGCTGGTAGACCGGCTGCCCGGTGGTGCCGCTGGTCTGGCGAAATGCCACCACCTCCTCCAGGGGCACGCACAACGCATCCCCATAAGGGAAGGGCGGCTTCCGCTGGATGGCCTGCATCATGGCTTTTTCGACCTTGGGGACGTGCCGGACGTCCGCCAGCGTCCGGATGTCTTCCGGACGGATACCGGCGGCGTCATACAGACGACGATGGAAACGGGACCGGTCATAGGCCCACTGGATAATGCGTTTGAACTTCCGGAGCTGGAGTGCGCGCAGATTCTCGGGTGGCAGCGTTTCGAGATACGGATTCCAATAGCCGGGGGACGTCACGAAAGGGGGGCTCCTTCGTTCGGTGATTCGTTGTCCGTCGCTTCCAACAGCGGCAGATCGAACTGAAGAATGGTCCCTTTACCCGGAGCGGAAATGGCGGTCAGGGTGCCGCCATGGCTCCGGACAATGCCCTGTGCCGCAGCCATGGACAGCCCCCGGCCGAGAAATTTGGTGGAAAAAAACGGATCGAATATCCGTTCCCGGGTCGCATTGTCCATGCCGGCCCCCGAATCCGCAACGGCGATCCGGGCCATGGGGGCCGCGCCGCCTTCCGCCGGGGCCTCGGCGGGGAGGACGGCCGCTGTCGTGATGCGGATGACGCCGCCGGTTTCGCCCATGGCCTCCCGGGCATTGTCGATGACCGCCGTCAGCGCCGTCTCCATCCGGGTTCGGTCCAGGGGAACCACCAGTTCCGTGTCCGAAAACGCCGTTTCGATCCAGACCGTGGATGGCAGGTCCTGTGCAAGGTCCGCAACCCGTTCCGACAGGTATTGATTCAGTTGGGTGGGTTCCGGATCGGACTGGTCGTAATTCGTGAAGATGAGCAACCGGCGGGTCAGTTCGGCCATTTCATCGGCCGCCTTCCCGGCCGGATCAAGATAGAGATCCAAGCCCGCCGGCAGGGAAGGATCCTCGCTCATCAGGTCGAGATTGCCCTTGACGACGTACAACTGGTTGTTGAACCGGTGGGCGATCCCGCCGATGAGGGTCAGCATCGTTTCCATCTTCTTTTTTTCGGCCTCGGTCCGCATTTGCCGCTGGAGGGCCAGCTGGGTCCGGACCCGGGCCAGGACTTCTTCGGTCTGGAAGGGTTTGGTGATATAGTCGACGGCCCCCAGATTGAAGGCCTTCACCTTCTGGTCGGGCTGAGTCACGGCGGTCATGAAGATGACGGGGATGTCCCGGGTCTCCTCGGCCGCTTTGAGTCGCCGGCAGGTCTCCATCCCGTCGATGCCGGGCATGAGGATGTCCAGCAGGATGATGTCGGGGCGACCCCGCCGGGCAAACCGGATCCCCTGCTCCCCGCTTTCGGCGACCAGGGGCCGGTACCCGGCCCGCTCCATGAGATTGGCCATGAGCTTCAAGTTCGTCGGATTGTCGTCGACAACCAGCACCCGGGTGGGCTCGGTATCGTCTTGAATCATGACGCCTCCTCCGGCTCCGGTGGCGGCCCGATGCCCAGCAATGCTTCGATTTTTTCCATGTGGAAAGCCGCGGCGGACGCGATCAGTTGATCATAAAAACCGGCCCGGTCCGGGTCGGTGGGCTTCAATTGTTCCGCCAACCGCCGGATGCCGACGATATCGCCGACGGCGGCCAGATCGGCCAGGGCCTTCCGGTCCTCGTTGTCGGCGGCCGCTCCGCCCGATTCGGATGGAACGGCCGGTTCCGGGGGCGTCGCCTTGACCAGATGGTGCCGGAGTTTCCGGGCCAGCCCCTCGAACGCGATGGGCTTTTCAACGAAATCATCACATCCGATCTCGGCGCAACGGTTCTGGGTCTCCCGGGAGACATCCGCCGACACCGCCATGATCACGGGCCCGTTCCCGCCGGTCCGCCGCCGCATTTCCGGCACGGCGCTGAAACCGTCCATGACCGGCATGAGCAAATCGAGCAACACCACGTCCGGACGGCTGTCGACGGTTTTCTCGACCGCATCCGCCCCATTTTGGCTTTCGGTCACCTGAAATCCCAGCCGGGTCATCATCCCTTTGGCCAGGGCCCGGTTCAGGGCGTTGTCATCCACGATGAGGGCGGTGAACTGCCGGCCTCCGGGGCCGCGGATCGGCTCCGACTCCACCTTAAAGGGATTGGCGGCGGCCGCCGCTCCGGCGGCCGGATCGGGGGCCGCGCGTTCCAGGGGGATCTCGAAGCGGAACGTGCTCCCCTGCCCGGGGGTGCTTTTCACGGCGAGGTCGCCCCCCATGAGGCGGACGAGATTGACGCTGATGGCCAGTCCCAGCCCCGTGCCGTCCCCGCCCTGCAGGGGGGCGGTCGCCTGCTCGAAGGGATGGAAGATCGTGGACAGGGCGTCCGGGGAGATGCCGATGCCGGTGTCGACCACTTCAAAGTGCGCGGTACCGTCCTCGTACCGGACGGCCAGGGTGACCCGTCCCTTTTCGGTGAACTTGACAGCATTGGAGAGCAGGTTGAACAGGACCTGGCGGAGCCGTTTCTCATCCCCCCGGACGTGTCCGGGAAGGTTCGGGTCGGCGTCGAGGAGGAGGTCCACGCCTTTCCTGCGCGCGCTGAACGCCATGGGTTCGAACGTCCCCTGAAGAAACGCGGAGAAATCGAAGGTCGCGGGTTCCAGCCGGACCTTGCCGGCTTCGATTTTGGCGATGTCCAGGAGATCGGAAATCAGGGTCAGCAGATGCTCTCCGCTGTGGTGGATGGTCTCGGCCGCGTCCCGCTGGTCCGCCGCCAGCCCCTCGTCCTGGAGCAACAGCTGCGCATATCCGAGGATCGCGTTGAGCGGGGTGCGGAGTTCATGGCTCATGTTCGCCAGAAATTCGCTCTTGGCCCGATTGGCGGCATCGGCGGCGGCTTTGGCATCCCGCAGGCTGGTCTCGCTCTCTTTCAGGGCCGTCTCCATCCCTTTCCGGGCCGTGATGTCCCGAAGGGAGATTAACGTCGCGGGCGCTTTTTGCCACGTGATGCTCGCCAGGTTCATCTCCGCGTGGACCGGTTCTTTGAAGCCCCGGATGATTTCGATCTCGGTCCGTTCCCCCGTTCCGAGGGGGTGTCCGAACACCTGGTCGACCAGGTCGCCCGCTCCCAGGCCGAAAAGGGCCTCGGCCGCCGGGTTGACGAACCGGGTGATCCCCTCCCCGTCCACGACCACAATGCCGTCGGGGGTGTGCCGGATCATGGCCTCCAGATCGGCCTGGCTCAGCATCCGGGGGGTCATGGCCGGTCCTCCCGTCGCTCCTCCATCCGGAACATGGCGTCGAGGCGGTCCACCTCCTCGAGGGTCGCGGTGGTGGCCGGCATCCCCGCCAGGATGCCGGAGATATTCCGGAAGGGCTTGCCGATATGGAGGCCCTCGCCGTCGATGGTGAACTCGAAAATGTTCTTGTCATGCTGGGAGCCGCGCATCTTGAGCACCGTCAGGCCCCTGCGCATCTCGCCGTAGAGTTCCACATACCGGAGCAGGATGATGGAATCGGTAAGGGTCGAAATGTGGGCCTCCGTCACCGATTCGCCGCCCATGAGGGTGGGCGTGGTGGAAGTGAACAGTCCGGCGGTCTCCTGGTGCTTGATGAAAGAGGTCAGGCCGATGACGAATTCCCGGAATCCCTTGATGGAAGAGATCCGCTCCAGGGCCGACAGGCTGTCCACGGCCACCCGGTCCGGTTTGAATTCTTCGATGACCCGCTTCATCATGATCAGCCGGTCCTCCATCCCCGACACCTCCGGGTACTCACACACCAGCCGCAGGTTGCCCTCGGATTCGATCCGTTCGAAATCGACCCCCCACCCGTTGGCGTTGCGGAAGAGCTGCTCGCGGCTCTCTTCAAAGGCGAACAGGAGGCACCGTTCGCCGTTCCGGGCCCCGCCCTGGATGAATTCCGTGGTCATGAGGGTCTTGCCCGTGCCGGTGGCGCCGGAGACCAGGATGATGGAGTCCCGGAAAAAACCGCCGCCGCAGATCCCGTCCAGGGTAGTGCTGCCGGAAGTGATACGGATGTCCCCGGACTGCTGCTTCAGCTCCATGCCGGCCAGGGAAAGGACCATGATCCCTTTGTCGGGGACGATGGTGAACGGGTATTCGCCATGGAGGTGGGACGCGCCCCGGTATTTGAAGATCTCGATGGTGCGCCGCCGCTTTTCATCTTCCAGGATATTCCGGAGGACCACGACGGCGTCGGCCACAAAGGCCTCGGCCCCGAACCGGTCCACGGACGCCGATTCATCCCGCCGCTCGGAAGTGACCACGGCGGTGACGTTCATGTCTTTGAGGGACCGGAGAATCCGGAACAGTTCCCCCCGGATGGCGGCCCGGTCGGGAAACCGGGAAAAGAGGGAGCCCAGGGAATCCAGGACCACCCGGCGGGCACCGATCTCCCTTACGGCGTGCTCCACCCGCACCAGCAGGGCGCCCAGGTCGAAGGGGCCCACGGCAACGGCTTCGGCATCGCTCTGGGGAGAGGCGTCCACAAAGGCCCATTTGTTCTCCGATTCCCACCCGGCGATATCCCAGCCCAGGGAGACCATGTTCCGGCGGATGTCCTCGGGCGATTCCTCAAAGGTGACGAACACGCCGTTGTCACCGGCCTCAACGATGCCGCCGGTGAGAAACTGGATGGCGAAGACCGTTTTGCCGGTGCCGGACACTCCCGAAACCAGGGTGGACCGGCCATCGGGGAGGCCGCCCTTGACGATCAGGTCGAAACCGGGGATGTGGGTGGCCCGTTTGGCGATGGTCGGCCGTTGAAATGTCTTCATCTTTCCTCTCCTTCCAGCGGCGCGGGACGTCCTCTGCCGGGCACCATGTCCAGGTGGAACATCACTTTGTCCGGATCGGACAGGTCGCCGATGATCCGGCGGACCGGCGGGGGATAGGCGCGGACCAGCGTCGGTGTGGCCAGGATCTTTTTTTCTTCGGCCACAGCAGGTCGCTCCAGAACGTCGATGACGGACATCCGGGACGCGCCCGCCAACTGCGTATCGCACAGATTCCGCAAATTGGCCACCGCCCGGCGGGAAGCCGGGGTCCGTCCGGCGACGTAAAGTTCGAGCTGGTATCGATTCATCTGTCTGTTCCTTTTCCGCTCTAGCACTGGAGTCGGTAATAGGCCGCCAGATGTCCCATCAACTCCAGGGCCATCAGCCGACCTTCGTCGGTGTAGGCGACGGCTTTTTTGTGCTGGACCCCCCGGCTCTTCCGCTCAAGGGATGTCATGTGGATTTCGATGACGTCCCGGGGTCCGGCCCGCAGAAACCCGAGATGTTCGGCCAGCTCCTGAAGCGGCTTTTTCTCCTGTCGGTCCACCCGATAGGCCCGGACCTCCAGCCGATGGTCCAGCAGATCCCCGTGGCGGCGGACCAGCTCCTCGAACCGTTCGGGCGTGGCCTCCCGCAGCGTTCCCTGGCCCAGGGCGTTCCGGGCCACCGCCACCGCCGGTGTTGAATGGAAGCTGTCCATGGCGGTCCGATCCGCCTGCATCCGCTCTTTTTCCTCGGCCTCCCGCCGGAACCGCTGGATGGCCAGGGCATAGAGATCCGCCAGTCGCTCCACGAGATGGCGGTCCCGGTCCTGGTATTCGCCGGGGCCGCCGCCGAGGACGATGCGGCCGGCCGGGACCCCGTCGATGACCGAGTCGGCGGACAGGACCGATTCCGTCTCCCGGTCCGCTTCCAGCACGGCGGCGTCTTCCGGGGGGGCGCCGGTCCGGGCCGCAACGATCTTCCGGCCGTTTTCCATGTAGACCGCCACCCCCCAGTCGCTGCCGGTGAGATGCTGGCCGTGGCGCAGCACCAGGCCGGCGATCTCCCCCACGGAGGTTTGAAGGATGAGGGACCCGGCCAGCTCGGCCATGGCCGAATCCATGGCCGCTTCCCAGGCCAGCTGCTCCCGGCTCCGGGCGAGGTCATTGTACAGAATTCGATGGGGCGTTTCAAATCCTGTTTCCACAAAGGCCTTGTAGACCAGATAGAAGGAAACGACCTTGAACAAATGGCCCAGCATGTTGAAAACTCCG
Organism: uncultured Desulfobacteraceae bacterium; assembly: GCA_964409085.1. Lineage (GTDB taxonomy): Bacteria > Desulfobacterota > Desulfobacteria > Desulfobacterales > JAABSP01 > JAABTD01. Next base: position 10,300 of record CAYPCE010000095.1, read on the forward strand.
TACACGCTGACATACAGGGTGAAGGCCAGTTCGCCGAGGATCGTCAGGCCGATGGACCCCATGAGGAACCGGAACACCGCCGGATCGAATTGCGACCGGCGGCGATACAACCGGACCATGGCGCCGGCGAGGACCAGGCAAATCCCGTATTCGCTGACCTTTTTGAAGGGGGTCAGACCGGCCGTCTCCCGGTAACAGGTCGGAAAAAAGTCCGAGAGAAAGACCGACACGATGATCAGCGCCGTCAACAGCGCGTACCCCGCCAGGATCGCTTCGATCCTCACCTTCCGTCCGGTCAGAAACGGGGCCGCCAGGAGCGAAAGGCTCTCCATGTATCGGGCGGCGATCCAGAGTTGGGTCGGGAGGTTCGGTCCCTGGGACGGGAACACCCCCATACCGGTGTAGGAAATGGTGTGGAGCAGGTCCAGCCCCCCGACGAACAGGTAGGCCACACCGAGAAACCGCAGGTAGTTGTTCTCCAGGTATCCCCGGGAGTGCCAGGCGATGATGAAGATGCACGCCGCGATGACGATGCTGAACATCTCGGCGAGGCTGTGGAACAAGAGGTAGCTGTACAGACTCGTCAGGTAGAGGCCGGCCACTACGCCGACCATGGCAGCACCCGTTGCGACCGTCCGGCTGCGGCTCATGCCGGCTTGTCATCCCGGCCCGCAACCCCATGGGCGGTACGTCCGATGTTTCGGAGATCCCTTTTCGTATACGAACCGATAGCTACAACCCCTTTCGTCGCACGCCATTTTGCCGCCATTCTTCCAAATCCGAAACCAAAAGTCAAAGCGAAACCGGAATGCGGATGGTCACGGCCGTCCCCGTTTTTTCGGAGGTGTCCATGGAAATGGACCATCCCTGCACTTCCGCCAGCCGTTTGGCGCTGTAGGTGCCCAGCCCCGTGCCCCTCTTTTTGCCGCTGGTGACGTACTTGTCAAAAAACCGATCCCGGACAGACGGCGGCACCGCGCCCTGGTTGTGGATTACCACCCGCACGCTGTCGGCTTGCTGGATGCCGATCGTCACGGGTTCGCCGGCAGGAGACGCCTGTAGGGCATTGACAATGAGATTGGAAAACACCGAATACGCCAGCAACTCCTCCCCATTGACAAAAATCTCGCAGGGTCCCGGACCGGCCCCTTCGATCGACAAATCGGGACCGACCTGCTTTGACCGGAAATGGGCCCGGTTATCCTCCACGCATTGTTCGACGACCTTCCGTAAGTTGAACGCCCGCCAGTCCGGCTCGTAAACCCCCTTTTCGATCTGATACAGTGTAGAGGACAGATTGATCATTTTCAGCATGTTATGCCCGGAGTTCACGACTTCCTGGAGCAACCCTCTTTGTTCCGCGGTCAAATTTTCGTCCATAAGGATCAGTTGCGGTGCGCCGATGATTCCATTGAGGGGGGATCGAAGGTCATGGCGCATGATCCGGTCTACCTCCTCCCGCAGTTGGGCCGCCTCGATCCGCTCGGTCACGTCGCGGAAAAACCCCATGACGCAGTCCCGTTCGTCCAGGGTCACGGAGGCGGCGCTGATGTCGCAATAAAAAACCGTGCCGTCTTTCCGCTTGCAGGGAATCTCGGAGGCGAAATCAGTCTCGCCCCGCGCCTGGCGTTCAAACGCGTCCAGAACCATTGGCAGGTCCGCCTCGGGATGGATGTCCCTGATGGACCGCGCCGTTATTTCGGCGTGGCGGTACCCCAGCATGCGACACAGGGCCGCATTGGCGTGCAGGAACCGATGGTTGCGTTGATCGACGACAAGGATGCCGTCCCGTGTGGCATTGAAAATGGTTTTGTACCGATATTCGGATTCCCGCAAGGCCTTTTCGGCCTGTTTCTTTTCCGTGATGTCCTCTTTGACCGCCACGAAATGGGTGATAGTCCCGGCGGCGTCCAGCAGCGGGGAGATGGCCGCGCTTTCCCAATACAGGGTCCCGTCCTTTTTCCGGTTGCAGAGTTCCCCCCGCCAGGTCCGCTTGGCCATGAGGGTCCGCCACATCTCTTGATAAAAATCATCCCCGTGGACGCCGGATTGGAGAATCCGCGGGTTTTCGCCCACCGCCTCTTCCCGGGAATAGCCCGTCATTCGGGTAAAAAACGGGTTCACGTATTCAATGGCGCCCGCCGGGTCGGTGATGACGATGGAGGTTGGGGACTGGTCCACGGCTTTGCGGAAGATGGCGAGCTCCTCCGTGCGCTCTTCCACGATTTTTTCCAGTTCATCCGAGTGTTTGCAAACCTGTTGGTGAAGCCGGGCGTTGGCGATGCCGGTGGTCAGGAGGGCTGTCAATAGCCGCAAAAACGGCGACCGGGACAGGAAGTCGCGTTCCTGTTTCGACCCGATTCCCAGCACGGCGAGGGGCCCTTCCCGGTTCCTCAGGGGCAACGCGACAAAAGACCGAATCCCCGCCGCCTTGCATTCTCTGCCGGTGCAGCGGTCATCCTCATGGATGTTCAGAGAAAGCACCGGCGATTCTGCCTCGGCGGCCAAACCGCACAAACACGCCCCCCTTCGGTGCTCCGTGTGCATGGCTTTTCCAAATTCCCGGATGCCGGTGCGCAACCCAAGTATGCTCATTCGTTCCCCGGCGACCGCGTAAAACACCGCCAAATCGGGCGAAAGGATCGCCATGAGGCGGTCCAGGGCCTCCGCCACGAGGTCGTCGACGGAAGACTCCATCGCCGCTGACCGGCTCAAATCGTTGAGCGCCGCCAATTCCTGGCCATACTGGCTCAGTTGCTCATTCATGAATTTGCGGTCATGGATGTCCACATGGGTGCCCACCATCCGCCTGGGCCGCCCCCGACCATCCCATTCCACCACCCGTCCGCGGCACAACACCCACTGGTACCGCCCGGATTTGTTGCGGAGCCGGAACTCGATATCGAAGGGCTCGCCGCTTTTCATGTACGCCCGAATCTGTTCCTTGGCGCCGTGCGCGTCTTCCGGATGGAGCAGCTTTTCCCATGTCCCGAAAGACGCATCCAGTTCATCGGGCTCGTAGCCGAGCATGGTGAAATAGAGCGGACTGAAATAGGCGTCTCCCGTTGGGATGTCCAAATCGAAAATCCCGTCGCAAGCCGCGTCCAGTGCAAGTCGGAACCGCTCCTCAGACCGCTGCAGGGCGTCTTCGACGGCCTTGCGGGCCGTGATGTCCCGGTTGCTGGCCCGCCAGCCGATAAACCGCCCCTCATCGTCGTACACGGGCTGGCAGGTGTGGGCGATCCACCGAACGCCGCCGGAAGCGGATATGATCCGGAAATCCAGGCTGATGCGGTGGTTTTGGATGCGGCCGCCCGAGAGATGACGCTTCAGCAAATTCCGGTCGTCGGGATAAACGATTCGCTGAAGGAGCGACGGGTCATCCATGAACGCCCGGGCCGCATAACCGGTAATGTGCTCGCAGGACGGCGAGACATACAGGAATCGTCCGTCCGGATCGATCCAGTATTCCCAGTCCTCGGTGAAATCCGCCACGGTCCGGTAGAATTGTGCGGCCGCCCCCCGATCGGCCGCGACGGCTTCCAGTTCCCGGAGGCGGTTCTCCAATTCGGCGTTCCGCTCTCTCAAACGCGCGGTCTCGGATGTCGTTTCGCACGTCGCGCAGG
>CAYPCE010000096.1:0-13923 GCA_964409085.1 uncultured Desulfobacteraceae bacterium
CTGCTGGACGACCACATCGTGGACATCATCCTGGACGCCGCCGCTTCGGGGGAAAACCGGGTGGAAAGGGAAGGGATTTCCCTCCGCCATCCCTCCCGGTTCATTCTGGTGGGCACCATGAACCCCGAGGAGGGCGAACTCCGGCCCCAACTCCTGGACCGGTTCGGTCTCTGCGTGGAGGTCGGCGGCGCGGACGCGCCGGAGGACCGGGTCCGGCTGATGGCATTGCGGGACGAATTCGACCGGGACCCCGCCGCCTTCCGCGAGCGGTACCGGGCCGAAAGCGACCGCCTCGCCCGCCGCCTCGCCGGCGCCCGGGTCCTCCTTCCCCGGGTGCGGGTTCCCGGCCACCTGCGCAAGTTTATCTCCGAGTTGTGCGCGGAAAACCATGTGGCGGGCCATCGGGCCGATTTGGCGATGGAACAGGCGGCGCGGGCGTTGGCGGCGTTGGGAATGCGGAGCGGGGCGGCCGGCATCGAGGTGACGGTGGATCATGTCCGGACGGTCGCGCCGCTGGTGTTGCTTCACCGGCGGCGGGAGGCCCAGCCGCCGCCGCCTCCGCCGCCGCCGGAACCGGAACCGCCGGAACCCGAAGAAACCGATTCGCCCCCGGACGCCCCGCCCGAGGAATCGCCGCCCCAAACCGAGGGGGCGGGGGAAACGCCGGAGGCGCAAAACGCCGCGCCGTCCGATCCTTCGGACGGGGAAGACGCCCCGGAGGAATCCGGCGCGCCGGCGCTTCCGGAACCGGATCCACGGGACGCCCGGGAGCGGATTTTCGAGATCGGCGCGACGTTCAAGGTGAAGCCGCTGGCCGCCGCCAAGGACCGGGTTTTCCGGCGCGGATCGGGCCGGCGGTCCCGCACCCGGGTCTCCCAGAAACAGGGCCGGTACGTCAAAAGCGCCATGACCAGCCGCCACGGCGACATCGCCCTGGACGCCACCCTCCGCGCCGCCGCCCCCTACCAAAAACGGCGCGGCCGCCGCAACGGGCTGGCCGTTTCGCTGACGCCCGGCGACATCCGTGGCAAGATCCGGGAAAAGCGGATCGGCAATTTCCTGCTCTTCGTGGTGGACGCCAGCGGCTCCATGGGGGCACGGGGACGGATGGCGGCCTCCAAGGGCGCGGTCATGTCCCTGCTCCTGGACGCCTACCAGAAGCGGGACCGGGTGGGGCTGATCTCCTTCCGGCGGAACGAAGCGGCGGTCAACCTGCCGCCCACCCCCTCGGTGGAGCTGGCCGGAAAGCTCCTGGGGGACATGCCCGTGGGCGGCCGGACGCCGCTGTCCGCCGGGCTGGCCAAGGCCCACGAGCAGGTCCAAACCGTTCTGCGCAAGGACCCGTCGGCCCGGCCCATCCTCATCCTGATCACCGACGGAAAAAGCAACGTGGCCCTGGGCGACCGCAGGCCGGTGGACGAATCCCTGCGGCTGGCGTCCGCCATGGCCCGGGAGGACCGTGTCCGGCGCATCGTGGTGGACACCGAGGAGGCCGGGCTGGTGACGTTCGGGCTGGCCGCCCGGCTGGCGGCGGCCATGGAGGCCCAATACTTCAAAATCGACGACCTGAAGGCGCAGACCCTCGTGGAGATCGTCAAAGGACAAAATGCATGAAACAGACCCCCGTTTACCCCTTTACCGCCATCGTGGGCCAGGAGAAGATGAAGCTGGCCCTGATCCTCAACATCATCCATCCCGGCTTGTCCGGCGTCCTCATCCGGGGCGAGAAGGGCACCGCCAAGTCAACGGCCGTGCGCGCCCTGGCCGACATCCTGCCGGAGATCGAAGTCTACCGGGATGATCCCTTCGGGCTGAACCCCCGGGAGGAGGCCGAGACATACCGGGAAATCGTCCGGACATTGAACCCCGGCGGGGACGAACCGGCGGACCCGCCGGAAACGGTGTCCCGAAAGGTCCGGGTGGTGGAGCTGCCCGTGGGGGCCACCGAGGACCGGGTGGTCGGGACCCTGGACCTGGAACACGCCCTGAAGCACGGGGAAAAGCGGGTGGAGCCGGGCATTCTCGCGGCGGCCCATCGCGGGATCCTTTACGTGGACGAGGTCAACCTGCTGGACGATCACGTGGTGGACGTTCTCCTCGACTCCGCCGCCATGGGCGTCAACACCATCGAGCGGGAGGGGATTTCCTTCTCCCATCCGGCCCGATTCACCCTGGTGGGCACCATGAATCCCGAAGAGGGTGAACTTCGACCCCAGCTCCTGGACCGGTTCGGCCTCTGCGTCCAGATCGAGGGGATCCTCGACGCCGGGGAGCGGGTGGCGGTGATGGAGCGCCGGGCCGCCTTCGACGAGAACCCCGAAGCCTTCGCGGCCCGATGGCGGGCCGAATCCGAGGAACTGGCCGCCCGGATTTCCCGGGCTCAGGCCCTCTACCCGGAGGTGACGGCGGAACAGGCCCGGCTTTTCGAGATCGCCCATTACTGCCTGGACGTCGGGGTGGACGGGCACCGGGGCGACATCATCATGCTCAAGACCGCCAAGGCCATGGCCGCCTATGCCGGCCGGACCGCCGTCGACAGCGGGGATATCGGCGTCGCCGCCGAGCTGGTGCTGCCCCACCGGGTGCGCCGGCAGCCGCTGATGGAGATCGCGGACAACATTCACGCCATCAGGGAGCGAAGCGGCCCATGATCATCGAAACATTCTACGACGGCGTCGAAATCCATCGGAAGGACAAGATCATCTACGCCCGGTTCCTGCGGCCCCACCACGTGCTTTCCACCTGCCGGGCCTCGGGCGGATTTCGAACCGACCTCACCCATATCTACAACCATCAGAGCTGCGAACCGGCCGGTCACATGCACCGGATGAAGCCGGAGGTGTGGCTCGATCCCATGGCCTACCGGCGACGGGTCTGCGCGCCCCACGGTCTGCCGGCCGAGGAATGCGCCACTCTGGGCACCGCGGCGAACATGAACAACGCGGCCATTGCCGTGGAGCGGTTCCGGGGCCTTGAAGTGGCCGCGGCATGCACCGGCGGCGTGGAAACCAACGCCGGTCGGGCGGGGGACCCGGCCTCGGTTTTCGAGACGGCCGACGGGTTCGAAACCCTGGCTTCCGACGACGCCGAACCGGGTCCCGGCACCATCAATACCATGATCTTCATCAACAAGCCCTTGATCCCCGGCGCCATGGCCCGCACCATCATGACGGCCACCGAGGCCAAGAGCGCCGCCCTTCAGGAGCTGGCCGTCAACTCCCGGTATTCCGACGGCCTCGCCACCGGCACGGGCACGGACCAGATATCGGTGGCCGCCATGCAGACCGACGCCCCGCCCCTGACCAGCGCGGGGAAGCACGCCAAGCTGGGGGAGCTGATCGGGCGGGCGGTGTACGGCGCCGTAAAGGAGACCCTGGCCATTCAGAACAGCCTCACCCCCCCGGGGCAGTGTTCGGCCAAAATCCACCTGGAACGGTTCGGACTCGACCGAAAAAGGTTCATGGAGGCCGTCTGCGCCCATCTGGACCCGGAACCGGCCGACCTGCTTCGCGAAAATTTCCTGGTCGTGGAGCGCGACCCCGTCACCGTGGCGGCGGTGGCGGCAATGGTGCATCTGAAGGATAAATTCCGATGGGGGGTTCTGCCGGGCCACTGCTGGAGCGACGTGATGGCAACGTATGCGGCGCAGGTGGTCTGCGCCGTGAGCGGGGATTACAGCCGGATGGCCGAATATCGGGAGATGCTGGCGCCGGCCAGGGGAAGCTGTGATTCCAAGGCGTTTCTGGACCTGGTATGCAGGGCGTTCGCCGAGGGATACGCGGACAAATGGCGGGACAAGGATCCGTCCTGACGGCCGGATCGAGGAGAGGAGGTCCACAATGAAAATCGTATTCGTCCACGGCCACATGTTTAACACGCAGACCTGGTCCCGGGCCCGCGCCCGGCTGAAGGAGAGCGGCATCGACCTGCGCCTCTTTACACAACAACGGACGGCTCGGGAGGCGGCGGCGTTCCTGGAGGAGGAGGGGGCGGACATCTTCATCGGCCAGTTGTTCCGCGACCTGCCCCATCACGACGCCCTGCTGGCGTCGGCGGAAAACGCAAAAACCCGCGTGGGTCTGGGCTGGGACATGCCGTCGGGCTTTTCCACGCTGACGGATGAGGAGGCGGCGGAACTGGGCCGCTACCTGGGAAAAATCTCCGCCGACAATTATGTGAACGGCATCCGGTACCTTGCCGCATGCGCCGGGGCCGACCTCTCCTTTGATCCGCCCCGTCCGGTGCAAACCCACGGCGTCTACCATCCGGACGCGCCGGACCTGTTTTCGAGCGTTTCGGACTACGCGGCCTGGCGGGCCGGCGCGCCGGGCGGCGGCCCCGTGGTCGGCATCCTCTGTTACCACGGGCAGATCGCGGAAAAGAACCACGCCGACATCGACGCGGTGGCAAGGGCCGTCGAAGCCCATGGCATGGTCCCGCTGTGCGTCGCTTCCGAGGGCGCGCAGGACGCCGGTCTGCCGCTGCCGGAACGGTACCCTTGGCTCGCCTACCTCCGGGAGAGCCGCGCGTCCCAGGCCCTGGGGTTGTCGGCCCTCGTCAACCTGATGGCCGGGCGGCTTCTCTCCACGCCGGACGACGCCACGCTTTTGGAGGAACTGAACATTCCGGTGTTTCAGATGATCCGGCTTTACCACCAGAGCCCCGGGGATTGGGAAGCGGACGCCGGCGGCCTCGGCCCCGGTTCGTTCGGCATGATCTATGGCCTGGCCCAGCCGGAGATGGCCGGGGTGATCGAGCCGACCCTGGCGGCGGGAACGGTCCCGGAAACGGACCCGTCTTCGGGCCTGGACCTCCGGCGGTACGTCCCCGTGCCGGAGCGACTCGATCACATCTGCGGCCGATTGCGGCGCTGGACCCGGCTGCAAGCCCTTCCCAACGCAAAGAAACGGCTCACCATCGTGCTTAACAACAATCCCTGCAAGGGGGTGGAGGCCACCCTCGGACTTGCCGCGGGGCTGGACACCTTCGAGAGCCTGGCCCGGTTCATCACGGCCCTGAAGGCCGCCGGGTACGATGTCGGAGACGCACCGGAGGAGGGCGGGGCTCTCCTCGACCTGTTTCTGCGGCGCAAGGCCATCTCCGAATTCCGGTGGACCACCGTGGATGAGATCGTGGACAAGGGCGGCGTGCTCCACATGATGGACGCCGGCCGCTATCTGTCCTGGTTCGACGCCCTGCCGGAAGCCGCCCGGCAAAAGGTGAAAGAGGACTGGGGGGAATTTCCGGGGCAGGGCATGGTCTATCGGAAGAACGGCTCGGACGCGCTGCTGGTCACCGGCCTGGCATTCGGCAACCTCAAGATCATGATCCAGCCCAAACGGGGGTGTTACGGCGCCAAATGCAACGGCGAAGTCTGCCGCATCCTCCACGACCCCGCGCTCTCGCCCCCCCACCACTGGCTGGCGACCTACCGGTACATCCAGGAGACCTCCGACGCGGTGATCCATTTCGGCGCCCACGGCGCGCTCGAGTTCCTGCCGGGCAAGCGGGCCGCCCTGTCCGCCGCATGTTTTCCGGAGATCTCCCTGGGGGATCTGCCCAACATCTATCTCTACATCATGGACGTGCCCGGAGACGGACTGGTGGCCAAACGCCGGGGCCGGGCCGTCATGGGGACCCACTTGACACCCGTCTACCGTCCGGCCGTGGTGGACGGCGACACCCTGGCACTGGAGCAACTGCTGCTGGAATACCGGACCGCCACGGACAACAAAGAGGACCGGCGGCGGGAGGTGGTGAAGGAGAAAATGACCGCCTTGATGACATCTTTGAAGTTCGCGGATCTCGGCTGCGCCGACGGGGATTTCGATGCCCGCGCGGCCATGCTGGCGCGTCGAATCGCGCAACTCCGGCGGACCCTCGCGCCGTCGGGCATGCATGTGTTGGGAGAGCCGCCGGATTCGGAGGGAATCGAGGCCATGATATCGACGATCCTGATGGGGAGGAACGAAAACAGCGCAAAAGGAGAACACGGAGAGGGAGCCATCCCCGGATCCTCGGAATGGCGGCGGGAGATCGGCGGGAAAATCGCCATGAGCGCGCGGGAGATTCCGCAATTGCTCCGGGCGTTGAACGGCGAATATATCGAGCCCGGATTATCCGGCTCCCTCAGCATGGGGAAGACGGAAGCCCTGCCGACGGGCCGGAATTTCTACACCGTCGATGTCCGGGCATTGCCGACCCGGGCCGCGTGGGAGGTGGGCCGTACACTCGCGGACAACTTGTTGGCGAGCTATATCCGGGACGAAGGAAGGTTCCCGGAGAGCGTCGGCATCAGCCTGTGGAGCATCGACGCGTTCAAATCCGACGGCGAGGTCTTCTGTCAGATTCTCCATTTGATGGGCATGCGCCCGGTCTGGAGCACCAACGGCCGGGTTTCGGGAATCGAGGCGACGCCCCTGGAACGTCTCTCCCTGACGGTTGACGGTAAAGAATATGTCCCGCGCCCCCGGGTCGACGTGGTGATCCAGACCAGCGGCATCCTCCGGGACATGGTCCCCCATTTCGCGGATCTCGTGGACGAGGCGGCGATCACGGCCGCCCGTCGGGACGAGCCCCACGAACTCAACTTTGTCCGAAAACATACGGACGAACGGCTCGCGTCCCTGAAGGCGGACGTGGGGGATCGGTTTACGGAGAGCGAGATGGCGCGCATGGCGACCTTCCGGGTCTTCTCCTCGGCGCCGGGCACCTACGGCGTCGGCGTGGGGCTCGCCCTGGACGCATCCGCCTGGGAGACCGAGGCGGATCTGGCGGAAACCTATGTCAACTGGGGGGGATACGCCTATGGGTCCGGGCGCGGCGGGGACCTGCCCGGGGTCTGCGGCCGGGAGGCCCACCGGCTGTACGCCGACAACCTCAAGTCCCTCGAAGTGACATACATGCGGCAGTATTCGCCGGAATACGACCTCGTTGATTGCGGCTGTTACGCCGGATACCTGGGCGGCATGTCGGTGGCGGCGAAGGCCGTGTCCGGGAAGAGCGCAAAGATCTACTGGGCGGATGTCAACGCGGCTGGGGACCTTTCCGTCCGGGACTTGAAGGACGACATCGAAGTGTCCGTGAGGGCCAAACTGCTCAACCGGGACTGGATCGAGCATCAGAAGAAACATGCATACAAGGGCGCGGGCGGCGTCTCCGGCCGGGTCAACAACCTGTTCAAATGGAGCGCCACCACGGGCAAGGTCGACCAATGGATCTTCGACGCGGTGGTGGAGACCTATATCGAGAATGCGGAGAACCTGGAATGGCTGCGTTCCCAAAATCCATACGCCCTGGAAGAGCTGACCCGGCGGTTGCTGGAGGCCGAATCCCGGGGCCTATGGGAGGCGGACGCCCATCTGCTCGAATCGGTCCGTCAGGCGGCGCTTACGGTGGAAGGGGATATGGAGGAGATCATGGGGGATGTAAAAGAGGAGTTCCAGGGCGGTAAGGTGGATGTGATGACCGATGCCGATGTCGAAAAGTGGAATGTGAAGTGGCGGGTGGCGCGGCCGGGGTCGTCGGGCGGCGGCGACACGGCGGGGTGGTGAACCAATGAACCGAACGATGGGACCAAAAGCCCCCGTGCCGGGGGCGGCCGGCACGCGCCGGCCCACGGGACCCGCCCCGCCCCGGCGCTTTGAAAGCGGCGGCCCCGGTTGGCCCCGGGTCCTGTTCATCGGGGCGGTCCTTCTCCTCGCCGCCGTTACCGACACGGCCGCGGGCATGGAGATCCGTCACGCCAGGGGATTCCGGGTGGAGATCTTTGCCGACCACACGCTGGTTACGGTGAAACCGGCCCGGCGGGCCGGCGCCGCGGCTCACCGGTATCTTCTGGTTCCACGGGGCCAAAGACCCCCCGGACACCATCCGCCGGCCCAGGTGGTGGCGATTCCCGTGCGCCGGGTGGCGGCCCTTTCGACGACGTATCTGGCCTACATGGATGATGCCGGGCTGGTAGACCGTCTGGTGGGGCTGTCCCGGTTCAAGCATGTCAATACCCCGTCCGTGCGCCGCCGCATCGAAGCCGGGGATCTTCTGGAGGTGGGGACCCTCACTTCGCTTCGCATCGAAGCGCTCCTCGAACTCGACCCCGACCTGATCCTCACCTCCGGGACCGGATCGGCCTTCGATCTTCACCCGAAACTGATGGAGGCCGGGCTGAACACGGCCCTGGTGCTCGATCATCTGGAGGCCGACCCCCTGGCCCGGTGCGAATGGCTCAAATTCCTGGCCCTCTTCTTCGACACGGGCGCCCATGCCGAGGCGCTGTTCGACGCCGTCGAGGACCGGTACCTGCGGCTGGTGGAGAAGACGGCGCCCCTCGACCGGCGGCCCGAGGTGTTCACGGGCGCGCCGTTTCGGGGCCAGTGGTGGGTTCCCCTGGGCGGCAGCTTCGTGGCCCGGTTCATCCGGGACGCCGGCGGCGATTACGTCTGGGCAGATACCCCCGGCACGGGAAGCCGCGCCATGGATATCGAGGCGGTCTACGAGCGGGCGTTGGACGCCGACGTCTGGATCGATTCCGGGACCTGGAAAACCCTTGACGACGCCCTTGCCGCCGATCCCCGCTTCGGGGACCTGAAGGCCTACCGGAGCAGGCGCGTCTACAATAACAACAAGCGGTTGAACCGGTGGGGCGGCAACGACTACTGGGAGTCGGGAATGATCCGTCCGGATGTGGTGCTGGCCGACCTCATCAAAATCCTCCATCCCAGGCTGGTGCCCGACCATCGACTGGTATACTACCGCCGGCTGGGCGCCGGGGACGGAAGGGTCCGGTGATGGAGGATGCGGCGGCGGCAAGACGAGTCTCAAAAAGCGGCGTGCTCGTCGGAATGCTTCTCCTGCTGGCCGTGCTCTTCCTGCTCGATCTGATGACCGGGTCCGTGACCATTTCGCCGGACCAGGTGGTCCGCATCCTCCTGGGCGGCGAGGCGGACCGGGCGTCCTGGGAGAAGATCATCTGGCTGTTCCGGCTCCCGAAGGCGATCGCCGCCATGCTCGGGGGCGCGGCCCTGGCCCTGAGCGGTCTCTTGATGCAGACCTTGTTTCGAAACCCCCTGGCGGGACCCTCCGTTCTGGGAATCAGCGCGGGGGCGAGCTTCGGCGTGGCGATCGTGGTGCTGTCCTCGGCCTCCGGCAACCTCCGGCCGGGGTTCGTCGAGGGTCTGGGGCTGACCGGCAAGGCCGGATTGGTCCTGTCCTCGGGGCTCGGCGCCGGGCTGGTTCTGTCGGCGATCCTCGCCCTCTCCCGCCGGGTGGCGGATGTGATGACCCTTCTGATCGTCGGCATCCTGACCGGGTTCGCGGTCAACGCCGGGGTCAGCGTGCTGATCCACTTCAGTGATCCCGAACGGATCCAGGCGTATGTCGCCTGGACCTTCGGCAGCTTCGGGGCGGTGACCTGGGCGGATCTGGCCCTGTTCGCGCCGGCCATGGCCGTCGGCCTGGCCGGCTGCCAGTTGATCCGGAAACCGTTGAACGGCCTGCTGTTGGGCGAGGCCTATGCCCGCAGCATGGGGCTGCGCATCCGGCCGCTGCGCTTGTGGGTCATCGGCCTGACCGCGCTGATGGCGGGGACCGTCACGGCGTTCTGCGGCCCGGTGGCCTTTATCGGCATCGCCGTGCCGCATCTGGGGCGGGTCGCCATGAACAGCTCCGACCACCGGCTTCTTTTGCCGGCGTCGGCGCTTCTGGGCGCGGCCGTGGCATTGACCGCCGACCTGCTGGCGCAACTGCCGGGCAGCCGGGCGATCCTGCCCTTAAACGCCGTGACGGCCCTGATCGGCGCCCCGGTGATCATCTGGTTCATTTTGAAGCGGAACAATCTCCGGTCGACATTCGGTGGATGACGGGCGGCATGGTCGGCTCCCCCTGTCCGATCCGTCGTCGAAGCCCGGTTCGGACCGGCTTCCCATGACTTTGCGCTATCTCATATTGGCCCTGACCACCCGGTGCAATCTTGCCTGTGCTTACTGCTACAACGGCACGTCCGGCGAAACGGCGGACATGACCGGCCCCATGCTCGACGGTGCGCTGGACCTGGCCGAAATGGGCCGTGGCCCGCTGCATGTCCAGCTCACCGGCGGGGAGCCAACCCTCGTTCCGGCCACCATCGAGCGGGCCGTCCGCCGGATCCGGTCCATGGATCGTCCCCGCACCATCGGGATCCAGACCAACGGAACGGGGCTGACCCCGAAACTGGTCTCCCTTCTGCGCCGATGGGACGTACAGACGGGGGTCAGCCTGGACGGACCCCCGGAGGTCCATCAGGCGCTGCGGGGGCGGGCGGCGGAGACCCTGGGGGGCCTTCGGCTGCTGGAATCCTTTGGGGTTCCGTTCCGGATCACCGCCGTGGTCTGCGCGGCCACTGTGGGACACTTGGACGCGCTGGCACTGCTGTTGGCCGGATTCCGCCAGGCCCGGGGCATCGGGCTCGACCTTCTGGTACGCAGGGGGCGGGCCCGGGGGGCGGCCGGCGTCTCCCCGGCCGATCCCGATGCCTTGAAAACCGGCCTGCGAAAGCTGGTCCGGACCCTCGATGCGATCAACCGCCGTCGGCCGGAACCCCTCCGGCTGCGGGAACGGGACCGGATCCGTCAAGCGGCCCCGGTTTCCGGAACGAACCGGCCGTTCTGCCACGCCGCCCGGGGCGAAAGCCTGGCGGTCCACCCGGACGGGCGCCTTTTCCCCTGCGGCCAGACGCTCGGGGACCGGCGATTTTCCGCCGGAACCCTGGACCGACCGGAACCGGACCGGTTACTTCTGCCGGACGGCAAAGAGGCGGCGCGCCGCGACTGCGGGGACTGCCCCCTGAGGGGCCGATGCCCCGGCGACTGCCCAAGCCGGCGCCACTACAACCGGTCCGCCGATCCAGGGCTCGCCTGTGACCTGTACCGCACGCTGTGGGAGATCGATTACGCGGACGGTTGACGGATCCCCTGGCGGGGAACCGGCGGATGGCCGTACGCTGGACTGAAACCATCAACGGAAAAAGGAGGGATTGTTTCAATGACGACCCCGGCCATACGAACCGAGGGCCTGATCAAACGCTACCGGGAAACCACCGCCGTCGACGGACTCGACCTGTCGGTGGAATCCGGAGAGATCTTCGGTTTTCTAGGACCCAACGGCGCAGGCAAAACCACCACCTGCCGGATTCTGACCACGTTGACACGGCCCACCGCCGGCAGGGCCTGGGTCTCCGGCCACGACGTCGTCTTGCAGCCCGCGGCGGCAAAGGGCGGCATGGGGCTCGCGCCGCAGCACACCAACGTTGACCCGGACATGACGGTGGAGGAGAACCTCAAACTCCACGCCAAGCTTCACAACATGTCGAGGGACCAGACCCGGGCCAGAATCGGCAAGCTGCTCGATTTCGCGGGGTTGGACGGACGCCGGGACACCCTGACGCGTGTTCTGTCCGGCGGCTTGAAACGGCGCCTGCTCATCGCCCGGGCCATGCTCCACCAGCCCCGGGTGCTCTTCATGGACGAGCCCACCGTGGGCCTGGACGCCGCATCCCGTCGCGATCTGTGGGAGCTGATCCGCAAAAGCCGTCAAACCGGCGTGACCGTTTTTCTCACAACCCATTACATCGAAGAGGCCGAACAGTTGTGCGACCGTGTGGGGGTCATCGACCAGGGGCGCCTGATCGCCCTGGGAACGCCGGCGCAGCTGCTGGAGAAGGCCGGCCGGGTGGTGGCCGAGGTCGGTGGACCCGGAGGCCGGACCCACTTTTTCGAGGATCGGAACCAGGCGGCCGAGTTCGCCGCCGGCCGGGCCGCGGACGTGTTGATCCGGAGCGCCAATCTGGAGGACGTGTTCATTCGGCTGACCGGAAGGAAGGTGACATCATGAACGGCGTTTACGCGGTTTTCTGGCGGGAGATGATCATCATGCGCCGCCGGGTCAAACGGATGCTGGCCAGCTACGCCGTCAGCCCCACCCTGTTTCTGATCGCCTTCGGGTGGGGGGTCGGGCAGAGCGTCTCGCTGGAAGGCGAGGACTACATGACCTACATGATTCCGGGTCTGCTGGCCCTCTCCTCCATGAGCCAGAGCTTCTCTTTGGCCCAGGATCTCAACATCGCCCGCTTCTATTGGATGACCTTCGAGGAGTTCCAGACCGCCCCTGTCTCCGCCGGCGCCATCGTCGCCGGTGAAATCCTGAGCGGAATGGTCCGGGGGGTGCTGGCCGCGGCGGTCATCGCCGTTCTGGCCGTGTCGGCCGGGGTCCGTCTGCACTGGTCGGGTTGGCTCTTCATCGGACTGTTGCTCAATACCCTGGTCTTCGCCGCGGCGGCGGTCATGGCCGCGATGGCGGTCAAGTCCCACGCCGATCAGTCGTTTCTCAACAGTTTTATCATCGTCCCCATGAGTTTCCTTTGCGGCACCTTCTTTCCGCTGGAACGGCTGCCGGTCTGGGCCAAGTGGATCGTCAACGCGCTGCCGCTGACCCATGGTTCGGCGATCATCCGGGCCGCGGCCCTGGGCCGGGACGTGCCGCTGGTCAGCGCCTTCGTCATGGTGCTGTACGCGGCGGCCTTCGTGTACGGCGCATCGGTGTTGGTCCGCCGGGCCGGGGACTAGCCCGCCGGGCGCGTGTCCCGTTCCGTCAGCGGGGGGCCGGCCCGTGCCGAGGGTATAATCGGAAATCCATCAAGGAGGTTTCGAAATGAGAGTCAAAATGGCCATGCTGTTTTTCGCCGCACTCCTCTCCACGGCCTGCTGCCTTCCGCTTTTGGCCGCAGAGCTGTCCGATGTCCGCGTGTTCGCCCACCGGGGGGTTACCACGGGACATCCGGAGAATTCCCTCGCGGCCGTCAAGGCCGCCATCGACCTGGGCATCCACGGTTCCGAGATCGACCTGAGGACCACGGCGGACGGCCGGATCATCCTGATGCACGATGAGACCCTCGATCGGACCACCACCGGGCGGGGGCCGGTACGCGGCGCCGCGTTCGAGGCGGTCCGCGGGCTCAAACTGGTCCCGGCCGGCGGTGATCCCGTCGATGAAACCGTGCCGCTGCTGACCGAGGTACTGGACCTGGTGCGCCCCCATGAGGGTTTCGAGCTGGCCCTGGACCTTAAGGATGTCGATTGGACCCGGACGGCTCGTATGATCCATGACGCCGGCCTGGCCGATCGGGTGTGGTTCTTTATCCCCGACCCGCAGATGGTCCCCGCCTGCCGGGAAATAAAGGCGGTCGACCCGGACCTGAGGCTGTCTGTGGGACTGTCGGACTGGTGGAAGATCGAAGGCCTGCCCACCTTCGTCCATAAATCCCTGGACACCGCCAGTCTGTTCGCCCCGGAATGGGAGTTTCCCCGCCACGGATTCGACGAGGCCCATGCGGCCGGGGCCGAGGTTCAGGTGTACCTGTGGGGGGTGAAGGACCTGGTCGACCGGGCCCGGCGAGCCGCGAAACTGGGGGCGGACGTGATCTCCGTGGACCATCCGAATGTGTTGGCGCCTTTGGTCCGGCCGAGGAGGGATGCCGCCGATTCCGGAACGCCGTGACAACGGCCGGAAGCGGCAGGCGATTCCCGCGCGGAAGGGCTTGAGGTTGACCGATGTGCGGCGTATTGGCGCGCGGCTTTTTGCGCACCCTACTCAAAGCCTTGGTCGGCAATGCTTTGATTGAAAAGTCGCTGATAGGAACCTCGCTTTCCCATTGAGGCAGCCTGTCCATCGGGCCATCGATCCTCACCAGCGGTGGTTCATGCTCCGCGAGCGCATTGATCTTGGCCCAAAGCGTTATGTCTCCCCAAAACCGCAGAGGCGTATCGGCTGCAGCCACGGATGAGAAGATCTTCCTTGGCGTTAACATTCACCCCGGCCCACCGCGTTCCGCGGGGCTTTAGACCGAAGTTCTTTCGTCAGATTTCTAAAAATCATCTATAAACCACTAATTTC
>CAYPCE010000097.1:0-13892 GCA_964409085.1 uncultured Desulfobacteraceae bacterium
CGTTTGAAGAGAAAAGCAGCAACACTCTGTTGTCGAGGGCAAATGTGAGCGGGTCGTCGATTCTGCTTTTATACTGGTTTAGCAGTTGTTTTACGTATGCCTCCTCATTTCCGAATCCGCACATGAGACAAAGATCGATATCCTGAGTCATCCTGACTTCGCCCCATCGGATCACGGCCAATCCGCCAATAAAGCAGAACGGCCACTTTTGGGCTTCCAATGTCTGCTGGATTTCCTTTGCAGCCTGGAATAACCCGTTCACGATTGACCGCCTTTGTTTTGTGTTTTCGGTTGTTTCATTCTCATAAAAAGCCGCTGTTGTTCAACAAGACCGCTGGATAAGCGGACTTCGCAATGATCGCAGGCATATTGCAGCATTTCATCCAGAACCTTCCGATTTTTTTCATAATAATCCTTTGAACGCAGCTCTTCGGCTTTTAGTTTTTGAAGCGATACCGCTGCTTTTTGCCATGTTTTGACCCATCGGAGGTTTTGTTTTTGTCTATCCACCGTCATTTGACCGTTTCGGTTGGGTTCGGATGTCGCCGGCTGCACTCTTTTTCTGTTCGGCGATGTCAATAATATTTTTTTCTCCTGTGCGCCATTGGGTGCCCGACTTCCCGCAGCATTTGCTCAAGCTTTACTCTGATTGGCGCGATGTTTCGGTCGACGATCTCCCGCAGCTTTTCGATGTCTACAAAATCGTATTCGAGTAAATGCTTGACATCATCCTCATCTTTTCTTTCAAACGTCGATAGTTTCATGGCGATCAGGTGCTCGACGGAAACAACGTAAAGCGCCGCTTCTCCGATGTTGATCTTTTCTGTCGCCGATTCGATCGCGTCTTCGAACAGCTTGCTCAAGTCTCCTTCGTCAACGGAGTATCGGTCGATAAAATCGACATTGATATTCTCTGTTTCGCTGTAAACGTTTATTCCGCCAATCGTCAGCTCTCTGACATCATATTTCAGGTCGGATAGATGTTTTATAACTTTTCGGCGATCCGCTTTCTTTATGGCGGCATCCAAATCTTTTGTGTACGCATGACCCGCCGGATCGGGCAGCCAGTACCATACCGCCAGTCTGCCGATCAAAACGCATTTGATTTGTAATTCGCTCAGTGCTTTCGTTGCGAAAACGGCACTTTCTTTCGGATCGAATGTCGGCAATTCCAATCCGTTCTTTTTTCCATGTCTTTCGCTCGTCACGAGACGCCTGCTTTATCTTTCACATATTATGGCAACATTTTGTTTTTGGCCTCCCCCCGGCAACATGCCTTTTTCTATGATGTTAATTCTCTCGAAATTTCTATATCCTTTCTGATTAGTGCGTTAACAATTTTGTTCAAAGAAAAATTGCTGTCTTTGTTTCCAATGTTTTTCAGGAAATACTCTTTAACCTCTTTATCCAAATAGATCGGAATATCCAATTCCTCAATCGGTCTATAGAACTTACCCTGTTCCGCATTAGTAAAATCGTATTCGTCTTTCATGTCGGACACCTTTCGTTATATGCTTGTTTCTCTTTTTTTGTTGCTCTCCTGGCGCTGATAATTCTGACAGACTCTTCTCCGTCGCTATTTCTAAAAGTATGAATGACGACCAGGACAGTTTCGTTTAAAGTCTTTCCTAATAATACCCACCGGTCTTCCTCTTCCGAATGTTCATTATCGTATTGATTCAATGCAAATGGATCTGCAAATACATATGCAGCTTGCTCAAATGTAATCCCATGGCGTTGTATATTGACTTTCTCTTTGTCTGTGTCCCATTCGAATTTCATGTCTATTATCTTTGCTGATTGCTACCCCCCGAAACCCCCTTAAACAACCGCTTCGCCTCATAAGAACTCCTTACAAACGGTCCGCTGGCCGCTTCCTCGAAACCGATTTTCAAAGCGACAGTCCGCCATTCATCAAAATCTTCCGGCGTCACATAGCGATCCACCGGCAGATGATCCTTGGAGGGCTGAAGATATTGCCCCAGCGTCAGCATCCGGCAACCCGTTTCCTGGATATCCTCCAGCGTTTCCCGGATCTCCGCATCCGTCTCCCCCAACCCCAACATCAACCCGGATTTGGACGGGATGTCCGGCGCCATTTCCCCCACCCGTCGGAGCAGTTCCAGCGACCGGTCGTAAACCGCCTGGGGCCGGACGGTGTCGTAGAGTCGCGGGACGGTCTCCACGTTGTGGTTGAGGACGTCGGGACGGGCGTGCAGCACCGTTTTCAGGGCCTCGGCATCTCCCTGGAAATCGGGGATCAACACTTCCACCCGGGCATCGGGGATCGCCTCGCGGATCGCATGGATGGTCCCGGCGAACAGGCCCGCGCCGCCGTCGTCCAGGTCGTCGCGGGTGACGGAGGTGACCACCACGTACCGCAGATCCATCCGGGCCGCCGCTTCCGCCACCCGGCGGGGTTCCTCGGGGTCCGGGGGCGGGCAGGCGCCATGGGTCACGTTGCAGAACCGGCAGTTCCGGGTACACTGGTCCCCCAGGATCAGAAACGTCGCCGTCCGTTTGGAGAAGCACTCGAACTGGTTGGGGCAGTGGGCCTCCTGGCAGACCGTGTGGAGCCGGCCGTCCCGGATCAGGGCCCGCACCTGTTCGTATTCCGGCGCCGTGGGCAGTTTCCTGGTGAGCCATTTGGGCTTTCGGGGGCGGGCGGGTCGCTGGTTGGGATCAGTCATGGGGTGTTCCTAATTCGTTTCGAGTTCGTCGAGCCGGTTTTCCAGATCTTTCGGTTCCATCGCCTGCCACCGGAGGCCGAAAATGTCGGTCAGATGGCCGGTCATGGCCTCCCGCACCGCGTCCATGGGGATTTTCCGCGACAGCTCGGCCATGAGGGAGGTCATCCGGCAGTTCTGGATGCCGCAGGGGTTGATCCAGGAGAAGGGCTCCAGGGACAGGTTGACGTTGAAGGCCAGGCCGTGGAAGCAGATGCCCCGGGTCACCGCCACGCCGATGCTGCCTATCTTTTTGCCGCCGATCCATACGCCCCGGTTGGCCTCGTCGCCGGCGGATTGGAGCCCCCAGTCCGCGGCCGTCCGGACCATGGCCTCCTCCAGACCGCCCACGTAGGCCCGGACCCCCAGTCCGAACCGGTGGAGATCCAGGATCGGATAGACCACCAGTTGACCGGGACCGTGGAAGGTGATGTTGCCCCCCCGCTCGATCTGGACCACCTGGATGGACCGCTGCTCCAGAAATTCCTCGGAAACGATGAGGTTCTCCCGGCCCCCGTTCCGGCCCAATGTAAAGACCGGCGGGTGCTCCAGCACCAGAACCACGTCTTCGTCCAATCGCCCCGCTTTCTTTGCGGCGACGATCCGCTGTTGAAGGTGAAGGGCCCGGCGGTAATCCGTGATCGGCAGGTCCACGCGCCGGCAGAAACCGGCCCCTGGTGGACACTTCATCCCTGTCTCGTTCTCATCCATCGCGTTCCGCCCCTTTGCGTCCACAAATGCGACCGCCCGAATCCCAATCGGCCGTCGCTGGTCATCCTGCTGGAAAGTGTAGCACGGCGCTATGCCCCCTGCAACGATCTTCTACAGAATCCAGCGATTTGAGTTTTACATTCTGCGGAAAATCGTTTATGGTGTTTCTTTTTGTTTGCGCGGGCATTGAAAAGAAAAACCCCAACCCTTCCATCCGTCGAAAGGATAACACCAAATGGTCAAACTGGAAACCACCATGGGCGACATCGTCCTGGAACTCTTCGATGACAAGGCACCCAATACCACCGCCAACTTCCTCGACTATGTCAACGCCGGCCACTACGACGGCACCCTCTTCCATCGGGTCATCGACGGCTTCATGGTCCAGGGCGGCGGATTCACCGAAGACATGCAGCAGAAACCCACCAACGCTCCCATCGAAAACGAGGCCGACAACGGCCTTAAAAACGAGGCCTACACCGTGGCCATGGCCCGGACCCAGGACCCCCACAGCGCCACGGCCCAGTTCTTCATCAACGTCAAGAAAAATGATTTCCTCAACCACCGGTCCAAGACCCCGGACGGCTGGGGCTACACCGTCTTCGGCAAGGTGGCCAAGGGCCACGGCGTGGTCAACAACATCAAGGGCGTGGCCACCGGGACGACGGCCGGCCACGCCGACGTGCCCAAAGAGCCGGTGAAGATCGTCAAGGCGGAAGAGGTGGCCGGATAGGGCGCATCCGCCGCCATGGTAACGGAAACTGAAAAGTCCAACAGATTGGACGAACGGGTCGAGGCGATGGTCCGGAAATCCCCCGAGGAGATGGCCGCCCTCTCGCCCGGGGAAATCCGCTCCCTGGTCATGGAACTCCGTGCCCACCAGACCGAGCTGGAGGCCCGGAACGACGCCCTGCGGCAGGCACGGAAGGAAGCGGAATTGAGCCGCGACCGGTTCTCCCGCCTCTTCCACCAGGCCCCTGCCGGCTACCTCACCCTCGACGCCGCCGGCATTGTCCGGGAGGCCAATCAGACCTTCGCCGACATGGTGGGCGCCGGCCTGGAAACCCTCATCGGAGTCCCGTTTTCGGACTGGGTTCGCGATGCCGACGGCAGCGTCTTCCACTCCGGGTTCAAGCCCTTTTTCCGGCACCCGGAAAACAAGCGGATGGATCTCGTCCTCAAAACGGCTGGGAACAGAGACCTGCCCGTCCGGATCGAAGGACGGCGGACGTCCCTGACCGACCCCGGAGACGCCTCCCGGCCCTTCGACCATCTGCTCCTCCTGGTCAGCCACGTGCCGGAACAGATACGGACGGAAACCGCCTACGAGGAAAGCGAACGCCGATACCGGCTCCTTTTCGATCAGTCCTCCGACGCCATCTTCATCCACGACATGGACGGCCACTTCCTCGATGTCAATGACGTGGCGGTCCAGCGCCTGGGCTACAGCCGGGAGACCCTGCTCTCCATGACGCCCATGGACATCGACGCCCCGGATTACGCCCTCCAGGTTCCGGAACGCCTCGCGGATCTCCGGGAGACCGGCCACTGCTTTTTCGAAACGGTCCATGTCACCCGCGCGGGCCTCCACATCCCCACCGAGTTGAGCTGCCGGGTCATCGATTACGAGGGATCGGCCACCATTCTCAGCATTGCCCGGGACATCACCGACCGGAAGCGGAAGGAAGACCGGCTGCGTCAGAACGAGGCCCGGTTCCGGCTCCTGGCCGAAAACATGCCGGTCCTGGTCAACGCCGTCGACCGGGACGGCCGATTCGTCTTCTGGAACCGGAAATGCGAAACGGTCACAGGGTACGCCAAGGAGGAAATCATCGACGATCCGGGGGCCATGGCGCGGCTCTACCCCGATCCGGACTATCGGGAGGCACTCAAGCGGGACTGGGAGGCGTCGGATTACGGATACATCGACAAGGAAACGACGCTGACGGCCAGGGACGGGACCCTCCGGCATATTCTCTGGTCCAACCTGCCCGCCGATCTCGCCTACGCCCCCGGCGTCTCCTGGGCCGTAGGGGTGGACATTACCGGGCTGCGCCGCTCCGAAGCGGCCCTCCGGGAAAACCGGGAGCACCTGGCCACGACCCTGCGCTCCATCGGCGACGCCGTCATCGCCGTCGACATCGGCGGCCGCATCGTCTCCATGAACCCGGTGGCGGAGACCCTGACGGGATGGGCCGAGTCGGAGGTCCGGGGCCGGTCCCTGCCGGAGATCTTCGTCATCCGGAACCGCCGCACCGGCAAACCGGCGGACAATCCGGTGGAACGGGTGCTCCGGGAGGGAAAGGTGGTGGGCATGGCCAACCACACCGCCCTCATCGCCCGGGACGGGTCCGAACGCCAGATCGCCGACAGCGCCGCCCCCATTCGGCGGAAGGACGGCGCCCTCGCCGGCGTGGTCATGGTTTTCCGGGATGTGACCGAGGAATACCGGACCCGGGAGGAACTCCGGTTCCAGGCGATGATCCTGAACCAGATCCGGGATGTGGTGGTGGCCACGGACCTGGACGGCCGCATCACCTACGTCAACGAAGCCGAATGCCGGCTTCTGGGACGCACCAGGGACGCCCTTCTCGGTCAATCGATCAAAACCTTCGGAGATGATCCGGGCCGGGGGGCGGCCCAGGCCGAAATCCTGGAGACGGTCCGGCGGGAGGGAAGCTGGCGGGGCGACGTGGTCAATTTCGACGCCGACGGCAACCCGTTGGTCCTCGACGCCCGGGTCCATACCATGTTCGCCGAGGACGGCCGGCCCATGGGGCTTTGCGGGATCTCCACCGACATTTCGGCCCGAAAGCGGATCGAAGAGGCCCTGCGCCGGAAAACCGAGGAACTCGACACCTTTTTCGCCAGCAGCCTCGATCTGCTGGCCATCGCCGACACCGACGGCCGCTTCCGGCGGTTGAACCCCGAATGGGAACGGTCCCTGGGATACGATGTCACCGAGCTGAAAGGGGCCTCTTTTTTCGATTTCATCCATCCCGACGACGTGGCCCCCACCATGGAAGCGGTTTCCACATTGAGCCGGCAGCACCCGATTCTCAACTTCACCAACCGGTACCGTCACAAAAACGGCGGGTACCGGTGGATCGAGTGGCGCTCCTTCCCCATCGGCAACACCATTTACGCCTGCGCCCGGGACATCACCGACCGGATCCGGGCCGAAGAGGAGCGCCGCCGCCTGGCGGAGGCCGTACACCAGACCTCCGAGGCGGTGATGGTCACCGACGCCGAGGGCGTCATCGAATACGTCAACCCCTCCTTCGAACGGATCACCGGCTACCGCCGGGAGGAAGCCGTGGGCCGGAACCCGCGGTTCCTCAAGAGCGGGGTCCAGGACGACGCCTTCTACCGGGACCTCTGGACGACCATCGCCGCCGGCCGGAAATGGTCGGGACGGATGGTCAACCGGCGCAAAGACGGCAAACACTACACCGAAGACTGTTCCATCACGCCCCTGACCAACGGTGAGGACAAGGTCGAGCGGTTCGTGGCGGTGAAGAAAAACATCTCCAGGGAACTGAAGCTGGAGGAGCAGTTCCGCCAGTCCCAGCGGCTGGAATCGGTGGGGCGGCTGGCCGCGGGCGTGGCCCACGACCTGAACAACCTCCTGGCCCCCATCCTCGGCTACGCCGAAATCCTGATGGAGGATCTGGCATCCCAGGAAGATCCCAAGCGGAAAGTGGCGCAGATCATCCGGGCCGCCGAGGGGTCCCGGGACCTGATCCGGCAGCTCCTGGCCTTCGGCCGGAAGCAGATCCTCGACGTGAAGACCGTGGACCTGCGGCAGGTCGTCCGCGACATTCAAAAACTCCTCCTTCGGACCATCCGCGAAAACATCGAGCTGGAATGCCGCCTCAGTCCGGCCCCCTGTCCGGTGGAGGCCGATACGGGCCAGCTGGGCCAGGTGCTCATGAACCTGGCCGTCAACGCCCAGGACGCCATGCCCGACGGCGGAACCCTGACCATCGAGGTGGCCCGCACCTACCTGGACGAGGAATACTGCGAATCCCGCCAGGGATCGAAGCCCGGCCACTACATCATGATGTCGGTTTCGGACACGGGGACCGGCATGGACGCCCGGACCCGGGAGCACATCTTCGAGCCCTTTTTCACCACCAAAGCGGAAATGGGCACCGGCCTCGGTCTGGCCACGGTCTACGGCATCGTCAAACAGCACGGGGGCAACATCTGGCTCTACTCCGAACCCGGCGAGGGCACCGCTTTCAAGATCTACCTCCCGGCCGCGGGAGAAGACCACGGGGGGGAAGCGGAACCGCACACCGACCTCGAAACCGTACGGGGCGTCGAGACGGTTCTGGTGGTGGAGGACAACGAGATGGTCCGCGACCTGGCCTGCCGGGTGCTGGAACGCCAGGGGTATGCGGTCTTCGCCGCTGCCACGGGGGACGAAGCCCTCCAGCGCCTGGACGCCCACCAGGGCCCCCTTCACCTGCTCCTCACCGACGTGGTCATGCCCGACATGGACGGGATGGCCCTGTCGGAACGGGTCAGCCGGGCCCATCCGGAAGTGAAGGTCCTCTTCATGTCCGGGTACACCGAAAACGTCATCGCCCACCACGGTGTACTCAAGGAGGGGATCCACTTCATCCAGAAGCCCTTTTCCGTGGCCGCCCTGGCGCGAAAGATCCGGGAGACCCTGGAGGACTAAGAGGGGCGATCCTTGTGATCGCCCTTTTTGGCCGGGATTTTGATCAAGGCCCTAAGCGCTTTTCCGAAAAGGGGCGTTTCGCCCTTCAACCCCTGTCCCCGACGGCAGGACCGGAGTCGAAATGGCCGCTTTTTTCCAGCACCAGATGGATTACATCTTCTTTATCTACGGATTGTCCTTCATCCTGCTGGCCGTCATTTGCCGCGGGCTGGACGGGGAGACGACGGACGGGCGGCCGTGGCCATGGCTCTGCCTGTTCGGATGGCTCCACGGGCTTTCGGAGTGGCTCGATCTGCTGGCCTTCGACCTGGGAGACGGGCCGATCTTCGGGGCCGTCCGCCTGGGGGTGATGGCGGCCTCCTTCATGGCCCTGATGGAATTCGGCCGCCAGGGATTGCGGCGGGACAGGCTATGGACCGGACGGGTCCTGGGCCCCTGGCTGACGCCGGCCCTTGTTCTGCTGGGGGTCCTGGGTGTTTTCTCCGGCAGCATGAGCGGCCTCAACGCCGCCTTCCGGTACAGCGTCGGATTCCCCGGAGCCCTGCTGGCGGCCCTGGTCGTCCTCCGGACCCCCGGCCATCACAAAACGGTTTTCCGATGGGGGCCGCGGCTGGCGGCCGGCGGCCTGTTGCTCTACGCGCCGGCCACCGGCCTCGTTGTGCCCACCGCCGCCTTTCCGCCGGCGGACTGGCTCAACCACTCCACTTTTTTCGCCGCCACCGGGGTTCCCATTCAACTCGTCCGGGCGGTCTGCGCCCTGGGGGCCATGACCGGTCTCTGGATCCACCGGCAGGGGGTCCGGGTTCGGTCCGAAGACGCCCGGTCGGCCTGGATCCGCTGGGGGGTGGTGGCGACGGTCTTCATCCTTGTCGCGGGGTTGGGGGGCGTCGCGGTCGAGTGGCGAAGCCGGGGCATTGAAAGCGAGGAACGACGGGAATTGATGCACCAGGCCATGGCCCTGGCCCGCACCCTGCCGGCCGGACGGATGACCAGCCTGACCCTCACCCCCACGGACCGGGGCGAGCCGCTTTTCGAGCGGATGCGGGAAGTGTTGAGGGCCTACGCCCGCTACCGGGGGCTGCGGCGGATCTGCACCCTCTTTCCGCGGGACGGCGGGATCGTCCGGGGCCCCGGCACCCGGCCGGCCCATGCGCCCCAGCGGGTCGCACCCGGAAGCCCTGTACCGGACCCGCCGCCGGAACTCCTGGGCGTCTTCGCATCCGGTCATCCGGCGACTATCGGCCCCCGTACCACCCCCTTCGGCACCTTCATCACGGCCCTGGCGCCGGTGGTGGAACCCCGCACCGGCCGGGTGGACCTGGTGGTCTCCGTGGACCGGTTCCACCACGGGGTCGGATCCCGGATCGCCGTGACCCGCCTCCTGACCATCGGCTGCACCCTGGCCCTGCTTCTGGCCCTTCTGGGGTCCATCAGCCTCTACCGGAAGCGGGACCGTCAATCGGACGAAACCCACAGCCGGCTCCGACACCTGGAAACCGTCATGGCGGCGGTCCTCGGCCTGGCCCTGACCACCGCCGCCGTTTTTCTGGTGGCCGAGGCGGAACACCGCGAGATGAAAAACGGTTTCGATCGGCTGGCGTCGGCCCGGTTCGAGCGGATCCGGCATGAAATCTTCACCATCCGGAAGGATGTCGCGTCCCTGGCCCGGTTTTTCGAGGCCAGCCGTCATGTGGACCGGTCTGAGTTCAACCGGTTCGTGGGGCCCACCGCCGGCATGGACGCGGTCCAGGCATATGAATGGATTCCGGTGACGCCGGCCTCTGAAAAGGAGCGGTTCGAGGCCGCGGCCCGCCGGGACGGCGCGCCGGGGTTCGCCATCTGGCGGCAATCGGGGCCGATGGACGATGTGGACAACGTGGACAAGGTGGACAAGGTGGACGGCGTGGACCCGGCGGTCTACTATCCGGTTCACTACGTCGAACCCCTGGCGGGCAACGAGACGGCTTTGGGGTTCGACCTGGGGTCGGAACCTGTGCGCCGGTCCGCCCTGGAACGGACCGCCCGCACCGGGCTGCCCACGGCCAGCGACCCCATCACCCTGGTCCAGGAAACGGAGAGGCAACAGGCCGTCCTGATCTTTCACCCGGTCTTTGCCCGGAAGGATGGGGATTGGGCCGGAGGCGAGGCCCACGGGCCGCTTCGCGGGTTCGCCCTGGCCGTGGTCCGGCTGGGGTCCCTGTTGAAACGGGCCGCCGGGGCCGCCACCACCCAGGACCACCTGACCGAAGCGGGCCTGGTCGCCCTGTCCTCCGACGGCCCGCCCCGGCTCCTGGCGGTCTACGCCGACCGGCAAGGGGCCGTCCATCCCATCGGCGCGGACAGCGGCTTCCTGAAGCGATACGAATTGCTGAGCATCCGGCCCGTGTTCGCCTTCGGCCGCGCCTACGCGGTAGTGGTCCATCCCACGCCGGCCTTCGACCGGAGCGGCCCTTTCCGGACCGGCGGCCTGATCGCCGGTGCCGGCCTGCTGGTGACCGCGCTCCTCACCCTTTTCGTGGGCTCGCTGCGGAACCGCCAGTTCTCCCTGGACCGGCAGGTGCAACAGCAGACCCGGGAACTCCGGGAGGGGATGCGGCTGCTCCGGACCCTCATCGACGGCCTGCCCGACATCGTGGCCCTCCAGAAGGCCGACCACACCATCCTCTTCTACAACCGGGCCGGCTATGATTTTCTGGGGCGCCCCCCCGAGGAGGTCGACGGCCGGCGGTGCTTCGAGCTGATCGGGCAGACCCATCAGTGCGAAAACTGCGCCACCAGCCGGGCCTTCAAGACCGGACGGATCGAAACCTCCCTCCGGTTCGTCGACGGGCCGGACCGGTGGATCGAAGCCCGGGCCATCCCGGTGCCCAATGATCAGGGCGATTTGACCATGGCCATCGAGATCCTCCGGGACATGACCGAGAGCAAAGAGGCCGAAGCGACCCTCCGGGAATCCATCGCCCGGGCCGAGGAGATGGCGGCCGAGGCCGACCGGGCCAATACGGCCAAGAGCGAATTCCTGGCCAACATGAGCCATGAAATCCGGACCCCCATGAACGGGGTCCTGGGCATGGCCGGCCTGATGCTCGACACCGACCTGACCCCGGAGCAGCGCCAGTACGCCGAAGTGATCCAGAGCAGCGGCGAGACCCTGTTGACCCTCATCGACGATATCCTCGACTTCTCCAAGATCGAAGCGGGCAAGCTGGACATGGAGGAACTGGACTTCGACCTCCGGTCCACCCTGGAGGACGTCGCCGACGCCCTGGCCTTCCGGGCCCACCAGAAGGAAGTGGAGTTCCACTGCCTGGTGCGGCCGGACGTCCCGGACCGGTTGCGGGGCGATCCCGGACGGCTCCGGCAGATCCTCAACAACCTGGCCGGCAACGCTGTCAAATTCACCCCGGAGGGGGAGGTGTCGGTGATCGTGGAGCGGACCCGAGAAACGGACGACGGCGGGGTCCTCCTCCGGTTTTCCGTCTACGACACGGGCATCGGCATCCCCGAAGCGACCCAGGCCCGGCTGTTTACCGCCTTCAGCCAGGCGGACGGCTCCACCACCCGGAAATTCGGCGGCACGGGACTGGGGCTGGCCATCTCCAAACGGTTGGCCAGACTCATGGGTGGCGAAATCGGTCTCGACAGCGTGGAAGGGGAAGGATCGACCTTCTGGTTTACGGCCCGGTTCGGAACGCCGGCGGTGGCGGAACCCGGGGCCCGCGCCCCCGGCAGGGGGGAGAAGACCGCCCTGGCGGGCATCCGGGTGCTGGTGGTGGACGACAACGCCGTCAACCGGATGGTCCTGGCCGGACTTCTGGAGAGATGGGGGGTTCGCCACGACGCCGCGCCCCATGCCGGCGAAGCCCTGGACCGGCTCCGGGAGGCGGCCCGGGCCGGCGATCCCTTCAAAGCGGCGGTGCTGGACATGCACATGCCCGACACCGACGGCGAGGGCTTGGCCCGGGCCATCACCGCCGATCCGGAGATCGCCGGGACCCGGCTGATCCTCCTTACCTCCCTGGGCCGCCGGGACGACGCCGAACGGATGGAAGGGGCGGGGTTTTCCGGCTATCTGACCAAACCGGTCAAAGGGTCCGTGCTCTTCGACTGCCTCTCCGGCGTGGTCCGGGGGCCTGAAAAGATCGGAGGCCGCCCGGCGCCGCGGCCCGATGCCGCCGAGGAAAAAAGGGGCCACCGGGGCCGCATCCTGGTGGTGGAGGACAACATTACCAACCAGAAGGTGGCCATGGGCATGCTCCGGAAGCTGGGCTACCGGGCCGACGCCGCCGCCGACGGCCGGGAGGCGTTGATGGCCCTTGAAACCCTCCCCTATGATCTGGTATTGATGGACTGTCAGATGCCGGAAATGGACGGATTCGAAGCCACGGCCGCGATCCGGAACCCGGCCTCCGCCGTCCGGGACCCCGGCCTGCCGGTCATCGCCCTGACGGCCTACGCCATGAAAGGGGACCGGGACCGGTGCCTCGCCGCCGGCATGAACGACTACCTGGCCAAACCCGTCACCCTGCCGGCCCTGGCGGAGATGCTGGGGCGCTGGCTGCCGGCCGAAGGGAAGGAAACGGCGGAAGAGACGGATACGGACGAGAGGGAACCGGCCTTCTGCCCTGAACCGGCCCAGGGATCGGCGCCGCCGGTTCTGGACCGGATCGGGTTCCGGCGGCAGATCATGGACGACGACGAACTGGCCCGGGAAGTGCTCAGGGCCTTTGTCGCCGATATCCCCGTCCAGATCGCCGCCCTGCGGGCCGCAACGCAGCGGAACGACGCGACCGCTCTGGCGGAGACCGCCCACCGCGTCAAGGGCGCCGCCGCCAACATCTGCGCCCCGGCCCTGAATGAACTGGCGTCCGGAATCGAGGCGGCGGCCGGAGACGTCGACATGGAAGCCGCCGGCCGGCTGACGGACCGCCTGGCCCGGTCCTTTGCCGAATTCAAACACCACATCGAAAGCATGCCGCCATGAACATTCTGATCGCCGAGGACGACCTCACCTCCCGCACCCTTCTGGATGCCGTGCTGAAAAAATGGGGCTACACCGTCGTCCCGGCCGCCGACGGAACCGACGCCTGGGAAAAGATGCAGGGTCCGGCGGCGCCCCGGCTGGCCCTGCTCGACTGGATGATGCCGGGGATCAGCGGCCCGGACCTCTGCCGGCGGCTGCGGGAAGCGCAAACCCCGTCGGCGCCCGTCTACCTCATCCTGGTCACGGCCCGGGGCCAGGCCCAGGACATCGTCGAGGGCCTCGAAGCCGGCGCCGACGACTACATCGCCAAACCCTACGACAACGAAGAACTGCGGGTCCGCCTCGACCTGGCCCGCCGGATCCTCGACCTTCAGGCGGCCGCGGCCCGGAAAGACGAACTCCAAAACGCCCTCCGGACGGCTCGAAGCCTCTGCCACGACCTCAACCAACCCCTCCAGGCCGTCAGCGGCTACGCCGAACTCCTCACCATGACCCTGCCCAAAGACAGCCCCCAGCGCCCCACCCTCACCCGCATCATCGACAGCGTCGACCGCCTCGGCGGCATTGTGGAAAAATTGATGCAGTTGGCGAGGTCCGAAACGAAGTCCTCGACCAAATAAACAAAGAGAACAATCTCAGTTAATTAAACGGATTTTCATATTCCATTTGACCGTTCTTGTCGTCACACCCCCGGCGTCTGCCCCCCGTCGATGAGGATGTCGGCGCCGGTGATGGCGGCCGCCAGGTCGGAGACGAGGAAGGCGACCAGGGAGGCGATCTC
>CAYPCE010000098.1:0-2851 GCA_964409085.1 uncultured Desulfobacteraceae bacterium
CGCCGTGATCCCCCTGGTCAACCGGGCCACGGCCATCGGCGTGGCCAAAGACCTGGCGGGGGTCGATCCTACCCCCTGGGACCGGTCCACCTGGAACATCCAGGACTGGCGGCGGCGCCGATGACCGGATGAGCATCCGCCAGAAGTTGTTTCTGGGGTTCGGGGCCCTGGTCTTCATGGCCCTCCTGGTGGTAGGGATCGGCTACCTGGGCAGCGAACGGGCCACCCGGAAGATCGACCGGTCGGCCGACCTCCACCTGCCCACGGTGCTGGCCTCGACCCGGGCCCAGACCGACCTGCTGCGGATGCTCTCGGGGATCCGGGGCTACCTCGCCCTGGGGGAGGACAAGTACCGGGCGGATTTCCGGGCGGCCCTGGACGCTTTCCAAAGGGATCTGGCCGACCTGGACCGGCTGTCCGCCGACTGGTATCCCCGGAACCGGGACCGCCTCCGGGACTTGCGGGCGGCCTTCGCCGACTGGTCGCCCCTGCCGGACCGTCTCTTCGCCCTGCGGGACGACCAGCTCCGCCGGGAGCCGGCCCTCCGGATCCTGATGCGGGAGGCCCAGCCGCTGCTGCTCCACATCATCCGCGACACCCACCGGCTCATCGAGGTCCAGGGCCGGCGGGAACCGAGCCGGGAGAACATGGCGCTGCTCATGGATCTCACGGACTTCCAGGCCTCCTTCTACGCCATGATCGCCGGCCTGCGGGCCTATGTGGCCACCCAGCGGGAGAGTTTCCGGTTCGAATACGCCGCCAATCTGGCCCTGAGCAACGAGCGGCTCGACAAACTGAGCCGCCGGCGGGCCGGGTTCACGCCCCTCCAGCGGGAGCGCCTCGACGCGATTTTTGAAAAGCACGCGGCCCTTGCGCCGCTGCCCGACCGGATTTTGGAGACGCTGGCCGGCGACCGGGCCCGGGAGGACCTGTTTCTGTTCCGGACCCAGGCCCTCCCGCCGGCGGAACGGATGCTGGCCCTGCTGGATGAGATGATCCACGACCAGCAGGCGGTCCTGGGCGCGGACCTGTCCGCCGGCGCCGAGGGCCTGGCCGCCGCCCGGTGGGGCACGCTCCTGGGCGGGCTCCTGGCGATCCTTTTCGGCGTGGTCGTCTCCGTCGTCTTGAGCCGCAAGATCAACCGGCCCATCGCCCGGCTCACGGCGGCGGCGGAACGGATACAGACGGGCGATCTGAGCGCCCGGGCCCCGGCGGCCTCCGGCGACGAGATCGGCCGGCTGGCCGACGCCTTCAACCGGATGGCCGTCCAGCTTTCCGGCACCCTCACCGACCTCCAGACCGCGAAGGAGGCGGCCGAGCGGGCCAACGAAGCCAAATCCGTCTTCCTGGCCAACATGAGCCACGAGATCCGCACCCCCATGAACGCCATCCTCGGGTTCAGCGAGATCCTGCGGACCCGGATCGACAGGGACCCGGACCGGGATTACATCGCCGGCATCCACACCAGCGGCCGGACCCTCCTCAGCCTCATCGACGACATCCTCGATCTGTCCAAGATCGAAGCCGGCCGGCTGGAGATCCAGCCCGAACCGGTGGACATCCGCCAAATCCTGGACGACCTCCGCCCCCTGTTCGCCGACCGGCTCGCCGGCAAAGGGCTCGAATTCCGCGTCCGGGTGGCCGACAGCGTTCCGGCCGGGCTCCTGCTGGACGAGGTCCGGGTCAAGCAGGTCCTGTCGAACCTGTTGGGCAACGCCGTCAAATTCACGGAAAACGGCAGCGTCGGGATCTCCGTCGCCGCCGCCGCCGGTCCGCCGGAGCGGACGGCGCTGACCATCGACGTGACGGATACGGGCATCGGCATCCCCGAGGCGGAGCGGGAATCGATCTTCGAGAGTTTTCAGCAGCGGCAGGGGCAAAAAACCAAGGAGTTCGGCGGGACCGGACTCGGGTTGACCATCACCCGGCGGCTGGTGGAACTGATGGGCGGCGCCATCGCCGTCCGGAGCGAAGTGGGGGCGGGGAGCCGGTTCCGGGTTTTTTTCCCGGACGTGGCGACGACATCGCCGCCGGCGCCCCGGCGGGAACCGGCCGGAGAATCCCCTCACCGGTTCGCGCCGGCCAGCGTTTTGCTGGTGGACGACATGGCGTCCAACCGGACCCTGATCCGGGGGTATCTTCAGGGGAGCGGCCTCCGGATCACCGAGGCCGGGGACGGCCGGTCCGCCCTCTCCCGCCTCGCCGACGGCCCCGCCCCGGACCTGATCCTCATGGACCTTCGCATGGCCGGAAAAGACGGCGTCGAGACAACCCGGGAGATCAAGGCGGATCCGGGCAGGCGGTCCATCCCGGTCATCGCCTGCACCGCGTCCGCCCGGGAACACGCCGGCCACGGGCCGGACCTGTTTGACGGCTACCTGCTCAAGCCCGTGACCCGGGACCGCCTGCTGAAGGAATTGAAGCGGTTTTTAAAGGCCGACGGCGGACCGGTTGAAAGCGGCGCCGCGCCGCCTTCCCCGGCGGCCCTGTCGGCGGCGGACCGCCACCGCCTGGCCGAAACCGCGGCGATCCTGGAACGGGACATCACCCCCCGCTGGCGGGAAATCCATGAATTTTTCTTTCTCGACGACATCGCCGATTTCACCGATCGCCTCGACGCCCTGGCGGCCGAGCGCGATGCGCCGTCGCTGGCCGATTACAGCCGCCGGCTCCGCACTTCCATGGCGCGCAGCGACATCGACGAAATGGAACGGCTCATCGCCGAATATCCACAGATGACGGCGGAGCTGGGCGAGGTTTCCGGTTCGGAGTTCCGCCTTCAGGCGGTCAAGCGATGAATATATCCGGCGCCGCCTAAAGGCGGAACTCCGAACTTTGTCCCTTTGTCCCT
>CAYPCE010000098.1:2951-9145 GCA_964409085.1 uncultured Desulfobacteraceae bacterium
GAATATATCCGGCGCCGCCTAAAGGCGGAACTCCGAACTTTGTCCCTTTGTCCCTCTTTCCCTCTTTCCCCTCACTCCTCCTCCGCATCCGACCACCGCTTCCGGATCGCCATCACCTCCGCCCTGGCCGACAGGAACAGTTCCGCCAGTTTCGGGTCGAAATGGCGCCCCGCCTGGTCGCGGACGAAATCGAAGGCGTCTTCGACCGGCCAGGGCTTTTTGTAGGGGCGTTCCGAGGTGAGGGCGTCGAATACGTCGGCCACGGCCGTAATGCGGCCGTGGATGGGGATCTCTTCTTCGGCCAGTCCCTGTGGATAGCCGGAACCGTCCCATTTTTCGTGGTGGGATAACGCGATGGTCGCGGCCATCCGGAGGAGGGCCGAATCGTGCCGGCCGATGATCTGGGCCCCGAATTCCGGGTGCTTTTTCATCAGCTCCCACTCGTCCGGCTCCAGGGGACCGGGTTTCAGGAGGATCCGGTCGGGGACGCCGATCTTGCCCACGTCGTGCATGGGCGACGCATGAAGGATGGTGTGGCAGTCTTCCTCGTCGAGGCCGGCCTTTTCCGCCAGCAGGTGACAACAGTGGGACATCCGGATGACGTGGTACCCGGTTTCGTTGTCCCGGAATTCGGCGGCCCGGCCCAGGCGGTGGATGATGTCGAGGCGGGTCTGGCGGAGTTCTCCGGTCCGTTCCCGGACCATTTCCTCCAGGACCCGGTTCTGGTCCCGCAGGGCCAGGTGGGTCTTGACCCGGGCGAAAACGATGGGCGGACTGACGGGTTTCGAAATATAATCCACGGCCCCGGCCTCGAACCCCCGGGCCTCGTCCGCCACGTCGTTCATGGCCGAGACGAAAATGACCGGGATCTGTGCGGTCCGGGCGTCCCCCTTGAGTTGCTCGCATACGGCGTATCCGTCCATGCCCGGCATCATCACATCCAGGAGAATGAGGTCCGGCGCGTTCCGGACAGCCCGGTCCAGGGCCTCGGGGCCGTTTTTGGCGAAGATGGGGGTGTATCGGTCCGATAAGATGCGCTTGAGCAGGTGGAGGTTCATGGGTTCGTCATCCACCAGCAGGATCTTCTGTTTCCCGTCGCCGCTCATGGGGTTTCTCCTTTTTCCGGTTCCTCGTATTCCATACGCCGGAGGATCTCGACGGCGGCATCGAATTCGAACTCGTCCAAGTGGCGCTTCAGGGCCGCCAGTTCCTTATCATGCGCCGATTCCGGAGAATTGTCGATCAGTTTTTTCACCCGGTTTTCATCGTATTCCCCCCTGGACAGGGACCGGATCAGGGACCGGATCAGGGACGCGGTCTCCGGCGGCGGATCCTTCCGGGTCGAACCGGCATCCGGTTCCGTCGCCCCCGGATCCGGGGGGGTGCCGGTCTTCCGGCGGTCGAGGGCCGCCGTCACGTTGGCGATCTCGGTTTCCAGGCGGTCCAGGAGGCGGGGCAGTTCCGGTTCATCGCCCCGGCGCGCCGCGCCTTCCAGCCTGTCGGCGGCGTGCCGGCAGGTATCGGCGCCGATGTTGCCGCAGTTCCCCTTGAAAGTGTGGGACAGAAGTGCCAGCCCGTCGAGTTGGCCGCTTTCCATCAAGGTCCGCATTTGACGGAGGCGTTCGGGGGCCTTGGCCAGCAGGTCCGCGCAGAGGCTGTCGTAGAGGGCTTCGTCGCCGTAGAGCCGGCCGGTGGCGGCCTCTACATCCAGCACCCGGTGGTCGGCCGCGTCGGTGGTCGGCGGGGGCCGGAGCGGCGGGTCCCGAAGGGGGACCACCCGGCCCAGAATACCGAATAATTCCTTGAGGGAAAAGGGTTTGGAAATGTAGTCGTCCATGCCGGCCACGAGGCATTTCTCCCGGTATCCGGACAGTGCGTGGGCGGTCAGGGCGATGATCCGGATGTCCCGGTTCCGCTCGCCGGCCTCGCCGGACCGGATCCGATGGGTGGCCTCGATGCCGTCCATTTCCGGCATCTCGATGTCCATGAGGACGAGATCGTAGTCGCCGGCCGCCAGTTCCCGGAGGGCCTCGGCCCCGTTCCGGGCCACGGTCATTTCGTGGCCCAGCCGGGCGATGAGGGACCGGGCCACCTTGACGTTCTCTCCATTGTCCTCGGCCAGGAGCACCCGCAGGGGGTGCCGGCGGGTCGGCGTCTGTTCGGCCAGGGGATGGAGCCAGTCCCGGGACGCCTTCGGATCGCCCAACGCCATTTGGACGGTAAAATGGAACCGGGTCCCCCCGCCTTCCCGGTTCTCGAACCCGATCCGGCCGCCCATGGCCTCGACGATCTGGCGCGAGATGGTCAGTCCCAGACCGGTGCCGCCGAATTTCCGGGAAGTGGAACTGTCGGCCTGGCCGAACGCTTCGAAAACGGTGTCCCGGCTGTCGTCGGGGATTCCCACTCCGGTGTCCTCCACGCTGAACGCCAGCTCGACGGGCCGGTCTCTCCCGGATCCGGGGTCCGCCGGGGTGCGGCTCGACACCCGCACCGTCACACCGCCCTTTCGGGTGAACTTGATGGCGTTGCCCACAAGGTTGATGAGGACCTGGTGGAGCCGGAAGGGGTCCCCCCGCAGCGTGGGCGCGGCGTCGTCTTTGATGACGAGGTCGAGGTAGAGTCCCCGCTTCCGGGCCTGCTGGCTCAGGGACCCGATGATCGCCTCCAGGCTCGTCACCAGGTCGAAATCGATGGTCTCGAAACTGAGGCGGCCGGCCTCCACCTTTGAGATGTCGAGGATGTCGTTGATGACGCTGAGCAGGTGCTGGCCGGAATGGGCCACCGACTGGATGTACCCCCGTTGCTCGTCGTCAAGGTCTGTGAGCAGGGCCAGTTCGCTCATGTTGAGAATGGCGTTCATGGGGGTCCGGATCTCGTGGCTCATCCGCGCCAGGAACTCGGTCTTGGCCTGGGAGGCCCGTTCCGCCGCCTGGTTGGCCTCGACGAGCGCCCGGGTCCGTTCCCGGACGGTGGCCTCCAGGTGAAGCTCCGCCGCCTTCCGGTCGGAGATGTCGAGCATGACGCCCGTCATCCGCAGGGGGCGACCGTCCGGTGCGGTTTCGGAGATCCGGCCGATGCCCAGAATCCACCGCCAGTCCCCGTCGCCGTCCGAAAGCCGATGTTCGGCCTGAAAATAGGGGGCGTTCCCGTCGATGTGATCGGCCAACCGGCTCAAAACCCCCGCTTTGTCTTCGGGATGGATGCGGCGTTCCCATGTCTCGTAGGTGTGTTCGATGGTTTCCGGGGCGACGCCGATGATCTCCGCCCACCGCTCGTTGTAAATTACCTCGCCGGTGTCCAGGTACCAGTCCCAGAACCCCAGTTTGCCGCCCCGCACCGCCAGGTTGAGCCGCTCTTCACTGGCCTTGAGGGCGGTTTCGGCCCGGACCCGGTCGGTGACGTCCTCGATAACGGCCAGTGACTGAATGACGGCGCCGGTTTCGTCCCGTTCGGCGGTGGCCGACAGCAGCACGTTGAGGATCTCGCCGGTTTTGGTGACCATTTCGTAGGGGATCCGGGTGCAGCGGCCGGTCCTGAAAAAATCCGCCAGTACCTCGACCGCCCGTTCCTGGGAGGATTCGGTGAGAAACTCGACGGATTTCCGCCCCATCACCTTGTCCCGGGCGTATCCCATCCGCTCCAGCCAGTAATCGCTCACCATGATGATCCGCCCCGACCGATCAATGGAATGGAGCATGGCCGGCGTCCGTTCGTAGAGGGCCCGATAACGGGCCTCGCTCCGCCGCAGCCGGGTCTCTGTGGCGGCTCGCTCGTGGATTTCGGCCGAAAGGTCCTGGTTGGTGGCCTTCAGGTCGGCCACCGCCTCTTGCACCCGATCTTCCAGTTCGTCCCGGGCTTTTTCCAGACGGTCCTCCACGCGTTTCCGGGCCGTTTGGTATCCGTGAAACATCCGGATCGAGTAGAGAAAAAGCGTGATGAGAAGCGGGATGGCGACGGTGGACAGGGCGATCATAAGCCCGGATATCCGCCGAATGTCCCCGTAGGCCGCGTCGGCCCGCCGGTTCAGTTCAGCGTTCAGGCGATCGACGCCCTCCCGGTAGCGGCGTTTTTCCCGGAGATAGGCCGGACCGGTCAGAAGCTGCAACGCGCCGGCGGTGCCGTGGCCCGCCCGGACCCGCCGGAACGCCGCTTTTTCCAGCCGGACCAGTTCGTCGTTGGCCGACGCCGTCTGGCGGACGAAAGCGACCACCGGTTCCCCGTTCGTCCGGTTCATCATTTCGGACAGCAACGATGCCAGGGCCGGTTCGTTCGCCCTGTACCGCTCTTCCCATTGCGGATCGCCCGTGGCGGCGCCCATCCGGGCGGACATGGTCAGCATCTCGTCGAGCAGGACGACCCGATCCGCCATCTTCAACATGCCGATGTCGTCCCGGTGAAACCTCACCATGTCCCGCCGCAGTTGCCAGACGCCCCACCCCTGCATGGCCAGAAGTGCGACCGCCGCCAGCAGGCAGATGACGGCCCAGAAAACCGGGTAGGTGTCGCGTTCCCTTGTGATGTCGGCGTCGGTCATGGATCGTCCCCGTTGTTGCGCGCATCACCGCGCGAATGACCCTGAAACGGGCCGGATTTTATCACACTCTGCCACGAAAGATCAACGCGGACGGCTCGGGCGTCGCCCCGCTCGCCGGCCCCATGAAAAAATCAACAGGACAATCGCGGCGGTTTCTGGTAAAGAATAGCCCTTATCGGTCTTTTTTTAAACCGACATCACTGGAGGATCTTGACATGGCGACCCCCACCCCCCCCGACGAAGAGGACAGAAAGCAAAAGATCATCGCCGAAGCCCGGCGGAACCGGGAAGCCCGTGAAAAGGGATACCGGGAGCGGGCCCTTAAACTCTTTCCCCACGTCTGCGGCCGCTGCGGCCGGGAATTTTCCGGCAAACGGCTCCGCGAACTCACGGTCCACCACCGGGACCACGACCACGACAACAACCCGCCCGACGGCAGCAACTGGGAACTCCTGTGTATCTACTGCCACGACAACGAACACGGCCGGGAGGAAGTGGCCGACTGGTACGAGGGCGACGGACCCGACGACGATAACGGGTCGTCTTCCATCAACACGCCCTTTGCCGGGCTGGATGCGTTGCTGAAGGGGAAGAAATAGTGAATAGTGGGTTGTGGATAGTGAATAGCGGCCTGGCGCAACCCCCTATTCACAAAGCACAGGCCACTACCCACTAAGGCCATGGATCGCTCGCAGCAGGTTCTGCTCTACGTATTGGCCACCATCCTTCTCATCAGTTTCGGCACTGTGGGGTATATGGCCATCGAGGGATGGCGGTTCATGGACGCCCTCTACATGACCATCATCACGCTGACCACCGTGGGCTACGGCGAGGTGAACACGGTGGGGGAGGTGGGGCGGCTCTTCACCGTGGCGCTGCTGCTCATCGGGGTGTCGTTTTTTGTTTTTGTCACAAGCAACATCATCCAGTTCCTGGTGGAAGGCCGAATCCGGCTGGTGCTGGGGAGGCGCAAATTGGACACGCAGATCAACAAACTCAAGGACCATTTCATCATCTGCGGCTACGGCCGCATCGGCCGGGTGCTCACCCAATACCTGATCCAGCGCTACATCGACGTGGTGATCATCGAAAAAAACGCCGACCGGACCCACCGGATGGATGAGGACGGAGTCCTTTACCTGGTGGGGGAAGCCACGAACGAGAAGCTGCTGGAACGGGCCGGCATCCACCGGGCCCGGGGCATGGTCACCGCCGTGGCCACGGACGCCGACAACGTCTTTCTGGTGCTCATCGCCAAGCAGCTCAACCCGGATCTGTTCATCGTGGCCCGGGCCGGCCAGAACTCCGCCAAAAAGACCCTCGAAGCGGCCGGGGCGGACAAGGTGATCTCCCCCTACGACCTGGGCGCCCGGCGGATGGCCCACGCCATTCTCCGGCCCACGGTGATCAAATTCCTCGAACTGGCCTTTGCCGACGACAGTACCGACATCCAGCTCGAGGAGGTCCGGGTCAGCGCCACCTCCGAACTGGTGGGCGTGTCGCTCCGGGATTCGGGCATCCGCCAGCACCTGGACATGATCATCATCGCCATCCGGAAGCCCGACGACCGCATGGTCTTCAACCCCAAGGCCGACACGGTCTTCGAAGCCGGCGACGTCATCGTTGTGGTGGGGTGCGCCCGGAGCCTGAAACAGCTCGA
>CAYPCE010000098.1:9245-13438 GCA_964409085.1 uncultured Desulfobacteraceae bacterium
GTGAACGCAGTCCGGATCATCGACGACCGGATCATCATTTTCCTTTACAGCGGGGAGGTTTATGAAACCCGCGGCGTTTTAGGGGCGGAAACCATCCGCCTGCTGGATGAAAACGTGGTGCGCGTCCAGTATGGAAAGCCTTCCCGCTGGGGATGGTGGACGTCCAAGGTCCTCCCCATCGCCATCCCCGTCCTGATCATCCTCATCGCCTTCATCTGGATTCTGAAACGGCAGGGGGCCGGATCCGGAACCGCTTCCATCATGTCGCTCCGCAAGAGCACGGCCCGAAAAGTGGAGGACAAGACGGTGACCTTCGCCGACGTGGGCGGCTGCGTCGAAGCCAAAGACCTGCTGGGGGACGTGGTCGTGTTCCTGCAAGACCCCAAACCCTGGATCGCGGCCGGCGCCCGGCTGCCCCGTGGCGTGCTGTTGGAAGGGCCGACGGGCTGCGGCAAGACCTTGCTGGCGCGCGCCGTGGCCGGCGAGACCGACGCAGCCTTCTACCAACTGGCGGCGTCGGAATTCGTGGAGATGTTCGTGGGCGTGGGCGCGGCACGGGTCCGGGACCTGTTCGACACCGCGAAGAAGAACCTGCCGGCGGTGATTTTCATCGACGAGATCGACGCGGTGGGCCGCCGCCGGGGCTCGGGCGTGGGGGCCGCCCACGACGAGCGGGAGCAGACCCTCAACCAGCTCCTGGTCTGCCTGGACGGGTTCAGGAACAGCGACCGGCTCGTCGTCATCGCCGCCACCAACCGGCCCGATATCCTCGACAAGGCCCTGCTCCGGCCGGGGCGGTTCGACCGGCGGGTCCGGGTCCCCCATTTCTCCCGTGAGGACCGGCTGGAGATCCTCAAGATCCACACCCGGAAAAAGCCCCTGGCCGCCGATGTTGAGTTCGAACGGCTGGCCGATCTTACCGACGGCCTCAACGGCGCCGACATCGAAAACCTCGCCAATGAAGCGGCGGTGGCGGCGGTCCGCCGGGCCCGCGCCGACAGCGGGAAGACGCCCAAATCGTCCATGGCCGATTTCGAGGCGGTCCTGGCCCCCGCAACGGCCGAACGTTCCCTGTTCAGCGCCCTCGACGCGCTCCTGGTGGAATCGGCCACCCAGCTGGCGGAGCCGGTGGGAAAAGTCCTGGCCAAATTCGATCTGGGGCCGGACGGTACCATGGAAGGAGAGGTGCTCTGGGCCGACGC
The DNA here is from genome assembly GCA_964409085.1 of uncultured Desulfobacteraceae bacterium. GTDB lineage: Bacteria > Desulfobacterota > Desulfobacteria > Desulfobacterales > JAABSP01 > JAABTD01. Next base: position 10,448 of record CAYPCE010000098.1, read on the forward strand.
CGGATACATCAAGTTGAAAGAAAAGGACTCGGGCCGGCCCGTCATCCTGCCCAAGGAGAAGGTGCTCCGGATCGAGGCGGCCGGGGCCACATCCGTCCGCCGGGAGGACGTGGCGCCGGATCCCTGGACAAAATCACCGGGGATGGCGTAACATTCCGACGCGAGCAGCCACTTTTTTAACCCACAGCCATCAGGAGGCAATGCATGGGCAATTCGGAAGCAGAACCCAAACCCAAAAAGAAAGGATGCCTGGGGTGTCTGGTCAAGACGTTCATCGGATTTGTGGTGGTCATTGGCGCCCTGATCACGGTGGGAGTGGTCATTGACCGGAAGGAGAAACAAGCCGCCTGGCAGGAGGCCCTGAATGCCTATGCACAGCTGACGGCGGAGGTGGACCGGCAGGCCGCCTTCGAAAAAAGCGAGGCGTTTGAATTTTTCGCCCCCTATGCAAAACGGGAGGGATGGGCCGACCACGTCGGGAAGGCCAGGGAAGGGGTCAACTATATGGCATCGTCCCTGGTGGGCAACGACGACCTCACACTGGCGGAGAGGATCGCCCGCGCCAACCAGAAGATTGAAGAGGTCAAAGGCCTGCTCGCGACGGTTGAAAAGCGGAAGGCCGAGCTGAAATCGTTCCGGGACGAGACCCCGGACCGCGTGGCGGCGGCTGAATTGCAAATACCGATCACGGATCGCGTCATCAAGGATCTGCGGGGCCGCATCGCCGAAGTCAAATCCGATTTTCCGGCCCGGGCCGGGGACATCGACGGCGCCGTGGGGACCTACACGCCCCTGTCCCAGATTTCGGAACGGTCGAAGACGGCCCTTGAAGCGGCCAAGGCCGAAAAGGCCAAAATGGAAACCGACGCCTTTGTCGACTATGTGCGGATGACCCAGGCCGTGGGAACGGTATTTACCCAGTTCAGCAAGCTTCAGGACATCGACGCCAAACTGCGGGCGAAGATGGACGAACTCTACCGTAGCTATTCCAAGACCCTCGTGGACATGAAAGCCGATTATTTCCTCGTCATCGGCCGGGCCACCTGGGACAATGATTCCGATTACGATTACGAAAAAACCTTTACCTATCCCCCGGTGCCGGTGAGCGCCGCGCGCTATGAATATTTCACGAAACTCGATCCCACCAAAGAACTGGCGACGCTGCACTGGAACAGTGGCCGGTTCAGGGCCGCCCCCGTCGTGGCCAGAGATCAATGGAACGCGTTGAAACTGCACGAGGGGCAGGGGGTCGATATGAGCGACGACGCCGGCGTCTTCTGGCTGGAGGACGCGCCGGTGAAGACCTACCACAAATACCGCGTCACCGAAAACGGCGCGGTCGAAAACACCGGCTGGGTGGAAGTGGAACCGGAAGAATACGCGGAAATGTACGATTTCCTCGGCATGGCCGTGGTCAATAAACCCTATGGCCGTTTCGAGGAGGAAGCCATCCGGGTCGCGACCCCGCCGGGCATGGCGTTCATTGGGATGGACCGTTACGGGAGATGGACCGACGACCCGGCCACCGGCGACAGCTACTGGGAATGGGATGACGACTACGACGACATGTTCGAGATCGACATCGATATCGGAAAAAAACACCGGTATTCCCGCAAAGAATGGCGGACATGGAAATCGGATTTTCGGGGCAAGAAGCCCTATTACGGAGAATCGGAAACCGGCCCGCCGCTCTTCGGCACCCGCGGGTCGCGGGTGCGGAAGGATTCGCGGTTCCAGAACACCGCTTTTGCCGCGTCCGGGGGGCTGGCCGCAGCGGCGGGATCTTTCCGCGGGGCCGGGCCGAGCCGCAGGGGGCGGGGACCGGGTGGATTCGGGAAATAACGTTTCACAGAACAGATCAGCGGGAGGAAAAACGTCATGATCCAGATGGACCAATTCAAATTTTTACTGACGGGTTACGGCCAGGGGATCGTTTACTGCGCCGTCACGTTCCTGTTTATTGTCATCGCAAAGACCATCGCGGACAAGCGGACGGTCCGGTTCGACGACGACCATGAGATCGAGGAAAAGAGCAACGCCGCCGTGGGGTTGCGCCGGGCGGGGCTCTACCTGGCCTTCGCCGTCGGCCTCGCCGGGTCCCTGGGCGGCAAGAGCGTCGGATTCGTCAACGACATCGTCTGGCTGCTGCTGGACAGCGTCCTCATCACGGTCTGCCTGTTCGCCTGCCGGGAGGTCAACGACCGGTTGATGCTGCCCAACATCAACAACGACGACGAGGCCCAGAAGGGGAACGTCGCCGTGGGGCTGGTGGAATGCGGCATGTACATCGCCACCGGCCTCGTCATCAACGGCGCGTTTTTCGGCGAGAGCGCTGACATGGCCACCGGCATCATGAGCGCCCTGGCCTTTTTCGTGCTGGGCCAGATGGTGCTCCTGATCTGCGGGGTCGTCTACGGGAAGATCCTGCCTTTCGACATCAGGGGGGAGATCGCCGCGGGCAACGCCGCCGCCGGACTGGCCCTGGGGGGCATGCTGGTGGCCCTGGGCGTCATCCTCCGGGACAGCGTGGCCGGGCCGTTCATGGGCTGGGTTCCGGATCTGATCTCCTTCGGCATGGCGGCGGTTTTCGGCATCGTCATGCTGCTGATTTTCAAAAAACTGACGGATGTCTTTCTGCTGCCCAACGCCGACCTGTCGGTGGAGGTGGCCCGGGACCGGAACGTCGCAGCCCTGGCCCTGACCGAGGGCGTGGTCATCGCCATGGCGGTCATCATCAGCAATGTCGTCTGACGGAGGGGCCGCTCCGATAGACGCAGCGTCCGGCGGCGGCGCCATGGCCCGGCCCCGGTTCAACATGGCGACCTTCCTCCTCATGTCATGCATGTTCGCCTCGGGGGCCTGCGGGCTGGTGCTGGAGTACATCCAGGCCACGGTGGCCACCTATCTTCTGGGCAATTCCATCGAGCAGTTCGGCGTGGTCATCGGGCTGATGCTGTTCATGATGGGGATCGCCGGTGCGGTCCAGTCGGT
>CAYPCE010000099.1:0-8224 GCA_964409085.1 uncultured Desulfobacteraceae bacterium
CACCACCGTGATCTCCCACCGTTCCGGCGAAACCGAGGATACCTTCATCGCCGATTTGGTGGTCGGTGTCAACGGGGGGCAGATCAAGACCGGCTCGCTGTCCCGGACGGATCGCGTCGCCAAATACAATCAGTTGATCCGGATCGAAGAGGAGCTGGGCAAGGGGGCCCTCTTCTCCCAGGACATCTTCCCCCTGATCTGATCGTCGCGCGCGGGACGGAAGGCCGAATCGTTATGGCGTGTAACAGCAAGTTTATTTTCGTGACCGGCGGGGTCCTCTCCTCCCTGGGAAAGGGACTGGCCTCCGCCGCCATCGGCGCCCTGCTGGAAAGCCGGGGGTTGCGGGTCTCCATCCAGAAGCTGGATCCCTACATCAATGTCGATCCGGGCACCATGAACCCGTTCCAGCACGGCGAGGTCTTCGTCACCGACGACGGGGCCGAAACCGACCTGGATCTGGGCCACTACGAGCGCTTCACGGGCGCCGTCATGGGGCAGAACAACAATTTCACCACCGGCAAGATCTACCATTCCGTCATCACCAAGGAGCGGCGGGGCGACTATCTGGGCGGCACGGTCCAGGTCATCCCCCACATCACCGACGAGATCAAGCGCTCCATTCTGCTGGCCGCCAGCGTGGTGGACATCCTCATCGTCGAAATCGGCGGCACCATCGGCGACATCGAGAGTCTCCCCTTTCTGGAGGCGATCCGCCAGTTCAAGGCCGACGTGGGCAAGGAGAATGTGCTCTATATCCACCTCACCCTGGTCCCCTACATCGGGACCGCCGGCGAAGTGAAAACCAAGCCCACCCAGCACAGTGTCAAAGAGCTGCGCTCCATCGGCATCCAGCCCGATGTGCTCCTGTGCCGCACCGACCGGGACCTCTCCCGGGACATCAAGTCGAAGATCGCCCTTTTCTGCAATGTCAGCGAAGATGCCGTGATCACCGCCAAGGACGTGAAGTGCATCTACGAGGTGCCCCTCAACTTCCACCGGGAGGGGATGGACGGCAAAATCGTGGACCTCCTCCACATCTGGACCCGGGCCCCCCGCCTGGAAGCGTGGGAAGATCTGGTGCACCGGTTCGGGAGCCCCCGGCACGGCGTGACCATCGCCATCGTGGGCAAATACACCGAATTGACCGAATCCTATAAAAGCCTCAACGAGGCCCTCTACCACGGCGGCATCCCCAATGACTGCAAGGTCAACCTCCAGTTCGTCGATTCCGAAAAAGTGGAAGCCGACGGACCTGAAGAATGGCTGAGGACGGCCGACGGGGTCCTGGTGCCGGGCGGGTTCGGGGCCCGGGGGGTCGAGGGCAAGATCCGGGCGGCCCGATACGCCCGGGAGACCGGAACGCCCTATTTCGGCATCTGCCTGGGCATGCAGATCGCCGTCATCGAATTCGCCCGCCATCTGGCCGGCATCGCCGACGCCCACAGCTCGGAATTCGACCCCAACACCCCCGATCCGGTGATCTACCTGATGACCGAGTGGTACGACGCCAAAAAAGACACCCTCCAGAAACGGGACATCCATTCGGAAAAGGGCGGCACCATGCGGCTCGGCGCTTATCCCTGTCGCCTCGAACCGGAAACACTGGCCCGCGAAGCGTACGGGGAAGAGACGATCTCGGAACGCCACCGCCACCGGTATGAGTTCAACAATACCTATAAGACCGCGCTGTCGGAAAAAGGGATGGTGTTCAGCGGCATTTCTCCGGACGGCGAACTGGTGGAGATCGTGGAACTGACCGATCACCCCTGGTTTCTGGGCTGCCAGTTCCACCCCGAATTCAAATCGCGCCCCATGACCCCCCATCCGCTATTCGCCTCCTTTATTGCGGCGGCCCTTGAAAACGCACGGCCCGGCGCCGCCGCGGCGGCCGACAACGGGGGCGACGGAACCGGTTGACAGGGCCGGTGAATTCCCGTTCTGATGGATCTGGGCGTAAGGGATGGAAAAAAACGGGTTTATTCTTGACAAAAATCGCCATACCTCCTATACCTGCTTCTTTAAAAACCATAATTGTACCATGGAATTCGGTATATATGTGTTTGTTCTCAGGTGAGAGGAGGTGACAGTAACCACGTTTCAGGGACGGCAACGCAAGGATGCAGTTCTAAACACGAAGAATCATCATTTCAGAGAACGGAGGTAAAGAGACAATGAAACATGAAACCCCTATGTTGGATCAGCTTGAAACTGGTCCATGGCCGAGTTTCGTTTCGGACATCAAGCAAGAGGCCGAGGCCAGGGCAAAGAACGAGAAGAACATCGATTACCAAATCCCGGTGGATGTCTGCGATGACCTCCTGGGCGTGCTGGAACTCTCCTTCAAGCACGGTCGGACCCACTGGAAGCACGGCGGCATCGTGGGCGTCTTCGGTTACGGCGGCGGCGTTATCGGTCGCTACTGCGATCAGCCGGAGCAGTTTTCGGGCGTGGCCCATTTCCACACAATGCGGGTCTCCCAGCCGGCCGGCAAGTTCTACAGCACCGACTACCTGAACAAGATCTGCGACCTCTGGGATCTCCGGGGCAGCGGCATCACCAACATGCACGGCTCCACCGGCGACATCATCTTCCTGGGCACCACCACCAAGCAGCTGGAAGAGGTCTTCTACGAGCTGACCCACAATTTGAATCAGGACCTGGGCGGTTCCGGCTCCAACCTCCGGACCCCCTCCGACTGCATCGGTCAGGCCCGGTGCGAATACGCCTGCTTCGACACCCAGCACCTGTGCCACACCCTGACCAACGAGTATCAGGACGAGCTGCACCGGCCGGCATTCCCCTATAAGTTCAAGTTCAAGTTCGACGGTTGCCCCAACTGCTGCGTGGCTTCCATCGCCCGGGCCGACATGTCCTTTATCGGCACCTGGAAAGACGACATCCGCATCGACCAGGAAGCGGTTCAGGCCTACATCGGCGGTGAGCTGAAGCCCAACGGCAACGCCCACGCCGGCCGCGACTGGGGCGCCTTCGACATCAACAAAGAGGTTATCGACCTGTGTCCGACCAAGTGCATGTGGATGGACGGCAAAGAGCTGAAGATCGACAACAAAGAGTGTACCCGGTGCATGCACTGCATCAACGTCATGCCCCGGGCCCTGCGCATCGGTAAGGAAACCGGCTGCTCCATCCTGGTGGGCGCCAAGGCCCCCATCCTCGACGGCGCCCAGATGGGCACCATGCTGGTCCCCTTCATCAGTACGGAGGAACCCTACGACGAGATCAAGGAAATCATCGAAAGCATCTGGGACTGGTGGATGGAAGAAGGCAAGAACCGCGAGCGCCTGGGCGAACTGATGAAGCGTCAGGGCTTCCAGAAGCTGCTGGAAATGACCGGCATCAAGCCCGACCCGCGGATGGTTCAGGAACCCCGCCACAACCCCTACATCTTCTGGAAAGAGGAAGAGGTCGAGGGCGGCTTCGATCGCGACATCAACGAGTTCAGAAAATACCACCAGAGATAGGAGGGAGGACACACCATGGCATTTATCTCTTCAGGATACAATCCAGACAAGCCGATGGAGAATCGGATCACCGACATCGGTCCCCGAAACTACGAAGAGTTCTATCCGCCGATCGTCAAAGCCAACAAGGGCAAATGGCTCTACCACGAAATCCTGGAACCCGGCGTTCTCGTCCATGTGGCCGAGTCCGGCGACGAGTGCTACACCGTCCGCGTGGGCGGCGCCCGGCTTATGAGCGTCACCCATATCCGCGAGATCTGCGAGATCGCCGACAAGCACTGCGGTGGCTACCTTCGGTTCACCACACGGAACAACATCGAGTTCATGGTGGATGACAAATCCAAGCTCGAACCGTTGAAAAAAGACCTGGAAAGCCGGAAGTTCGACGGCGGCTCCTTCAAGTTCCCCATTGGCGGCACCGGCGCCGGCGTGACCAACATCATCCACACCCAGGGCTGGATCCACTGCCACACCCCGGCCACCGACGCCTCCGGCCCGGTCAAGGCGACCATGGACGTCCTGTTCGACGACTTCCAGAACATGCGCCTCCCGGCCCAGCTCCGGGTCTCCCTGGCCTGCTGCCTCAACATGTGCGGCGCGGTCCACTGCTCCGACATCGCCATCCTGGGATACCATCGCAAGCCGCCGATGCTCGACCACGAGTATCTGGACAAGATGTGCGAGATCCCCCTGGCGGTCGCCGCCTGCCCCACCGCCGCCATCCGGCCCACCAAGGTGGAACTGCCCGACGGCAAAAAGGTGAACAGCGTGGCCCTGAAGGAAGAGCGCTGCATGTTCTGCGGCAACTGCTACACCATGTGCCCCGCCATGCCCCTGGCCGACCAGGAAGGCGACGGCATCGTGCTCATGGTTGGTGGTAAGGTCTCCAACCGGATCAGCGCGCCCAAGTTCTCCAAGGTCGTGGTGGCCTTTATTCCCAACGAGCCGCCCCGGTGGCCCAAAACAACCGATACCATCAAGAAGATCGTCGAGGCCTATTCCCAAGGCGCCAACAAGTACGAGCGGCTGGGCGACTGGGCCGAGCGGATCAGCTGGGAGCGGTTCTTCGAGGTCTGCGACCTTGAGTTCACCCACCACCTGATCGACGATTTCCGCGATCCCGCCTACTACACATGGCGGCAGACCTCGCAGTTCAAGTTCTAGCACCATGGATCGGATATGATCCGACAACTGGCGGGGAACGCACCTTCAAGGCGCGTTCCCTGCCGCTTTTTACGACGAAGGGAGCGTAAAAAATGGAATACGAAGAGGCAAAACAGCAGATCGTCGACGCGTTGACCAAGAAACAAAAGTCCAAGTCGAAATTCTATTTCAACGACTTGTCGAAGATCTTGGACATGAAGCCCCGGGAAGCCAAAAAGATCGTCAACAAGCTCGTGGAAGACGGCACCCTGGAATACTGGTCCTCCGGCTCCACCTCCATGTACGGCCTTAAGGGCACCGGCAAGCAGGCCGGAGCGGAGCACGAAGGCTAAGACACCCTGATTTGACCTCCGGCACGGGAGCAACAAACGGGGGCGTCCCCCGAATCGTCGTCTCGGCGTTGCGCGGAGGGTCGGGGAAGACCATTCTTTCCATCGGAATCATCGCGGCGTTGCGCCGGCGCGGAAAGACGGTCGCCCCTTTCAAGAAAGGGCCGGATTACATCGACGCCGGATGGCTGTCTCTGGCCGCCGACCGGCCCTGCTACAACCTCGACACCTTTCTGGTCGCCTCCGACGCGATCTGCCGGTCCTTCTTTACCCACACCGCCCCCGGCGATGTGGCGGTGATCGAAGGCAACCGGGGCCTTTACGACGGCATCGATGCGGAGGGCACCACCAGCACAGCGGAGCTGGCCAAACTGCTCAACGCGCCGGTGGTGCTCTGTATCGATTGCACCAAGTCCACCCGCACCATGGCCGCCGTGGTCGACGGGTGCCGTCGGTTTGACCCGGAGGTCCGCCTGGAAGGCGTTATCCTCAACCGGGTGGCCGGTGCCCGCCATCAGAAGATCCTTACCGATACCATCCAGCGACACTGCGGCGTCCCGGTGCTGGGGACGGTCCCCAAGCTGCGGTCCCAGAATTTCCCCGAACGCCACATGGGACTCGTCCCCACACCGGAACATACCTGGGCCGCCGATTCCATCGACGCGGCCGCGACCATCGCGGAAACCCATGTCGATCTGGACGCCATCGAACGGATCGCCCATGATGTCCCGCCGGACGCCCCCCGCTGCGAGCGGTTCCTCCAGGAAAACGGCGCCCCCCGTGTTCAAAGGCCGCCGGACCATCCGCCGAAAATCGGCGTCATCCGCGATTCCGCCTTCCAGTTCTACTATCCCGAAAACCTCAGCGCCCTGGAATCCGCCGGGGCGGAAGTGGTTTTCCTCAGCCCCCTGACCCACGACCGCCTGCCGGATCTGGACGCCCTCTACATCGGCGGGGGGTTCCCGGAAACCCATGCCGGCGAACTGGCCCAAAACGGAGGATTCCGGCAGGATCTCAAAGAGGCTGTCGAGGATGGGCTGCCGATTTACGCGGAGTGCGGCGGGCTGATGTATCTGGGGGAGGCCCTGGTCCTCGACGGGACCCGGTATCCCATGGCGGGGGTGTTGCCCGTGGTCTTCGGCTTTTCCCGCAAACCCCAGGGCCACGGCTATACGAGGGTTCGGGTGGATGAGGCGAACCCCTATTTCGAACCGGGGACGCGGCTGCGGGGGCATGAATTCCACTATTCCAAGGTGCTCAAATGGGAGGGCGGGGAAAGGGATCTCGCCTTCTCCATGGAACGGGGGGCGGGTCTGGTCGGGGGCCGGGACGGGGCGGTCTACAAAAATGTGCTGGCCACCTATACCCACATCCATGCCCTGGGAGCGGTGGAGTGGGGGGCGGCCATGTGCCGGAACGCCCGCGCCTACCGGCGGAAGAAAAAAACATCCTGACGCTTCCCGCCGGAGCGGGCGGCGTCAGGGAATGTGGTGGACGTTGGGTTATTCCTCCCAGGAGATGCATTCCACCGGACAGTTCTCGATCGCCTCTTCAACGCAGTCCGGGCCGCCCTCGGGTTTGATCACCACGGCGATCTCTTCGTCCTCGTTGAACTCGAACACCTCCGGGCACAGTTCCACGCAGCTTTCGCACCCGGTGCACTCTTCCGCGTCGATAACCAGTTCCTTCGCCATGTCGTCCCTCCTTAAGCCGTTTGTTTGTCTATCTCGTTCCAGATCAGCGCCGCCGCCCCCAGGATGGCGGCCCTTTCCTGATCCAGCCCGGTCGTGAGCAGTTTTACGTTTCCCCTGAAGACCGGAAACAGGTTTTTTTCCATGTGCTCCTGAATAGGGAGAATAATCCAATTTCCCGCCGCCGTCAACCCCCCGAACAGGACCACGGCCTCCGGGCTGAAGAGGGCCACGGCATCGGCCAGGGCCTCCCCCAGGATCCGTCCGGTCCGCTGGAAGGCCCCGGCTGCGATGGCGTCGCCGTTTTCGGCCGTTTCGAAAACGGTTTTTGCGGTCAATTCGTTTGGGGGGACGTCCCGCAGGGGGCTGTCGGCCGTGGCGTCCGCCAGCATCTCGAGCACGGTCCGGACCAGACCCGTGGCCGACCCGTAGGTCTCCAGGCACCCCCGTTTTCCGCACCCGCACCGGCGGCCGCCCCGCACAATGGTCACATGGCCCAGTTCACCGGCAAAGCCGTCGTGGCCGTAGAGGATATCGCCGTTGACCACGAACCCGCTTCCCACGCCGGTACCCAGGGTCACCTGGATAAAATGGCGCAGATCGCCGGCGATGCCGAAGCGCATCTCCCCTAAAGCCGTGGCGTTGGCGTCGTTGGTGACGGCCATGGGCCGATCCGTGTGGGCCGCCGTCAGTTCGGCGACGTTGACGGTCCCCCACCGGAGATTCGGCGGGTTTTCGATATAGCCGGTATGGAAATTGGCGTTGGGCGCGCCGATGCCGATCCCCTGAACGTCAATCCGTTCCGATTGCCCCGCCAGGAAGGCGTCGAACCGCTCGAACAGGCGGTTGAACAGGCTTTCGGCCGGCTCCCGGGACCGGGTTTCCAGAGTGTCGGCGGTCAGCACCGATCCCCTTCGGTCCACCAGCCCGTATTTGGTTCGGGTGCCGCCGATGTCGACGCCCCAGACGGCCTCGATCAGATCGCCCATCAGTTGGCCTCCCCGGAAGAGTCGGCGGATCGGCTCTGCGACGCCCTTGGGAGCGTCACCGGCCCTTCCGGTGCGGTCATCCGCCGGGATTCAAACCCTGGGACGGCCAGTTCCGTCTCCGGCGGGCCGTTGCGCCATTGGCCGTCCACAACCACCTCGATTTCTTCGTCTTTAGGGGTCGCCGTCACCGCGACGGGGCCGTGGGGCGTGGGGGTGGGGCCGAAGCGGAGCGGTTCGCCCGTCTCCAGCCATTCCGGAAACAGGCCGCTGCCGATGACGAGCCCGTCCCCTTCCTCCCGGACGAAGAGGCTCCGGATCATCATCACCCATTCGGCGGCGGCCCAGCCGTGGTGGCCGTCGCCCATGCAGCCGCCGCCGGTCCGGGGGTGGATGGCTTCGGGCCAGGTGCCGGTGGGCGTGGCCAGGTCCGCCACCGCCCGGATGAGGTCCCGGTACCGGTCGTCGCCGGCCCGGAGCAGGGTCTGGGCGATGTCCAGGGTCAGGTAGGCGTTGATGCCGGAGTGGATCATGTCCTGGAAAAAGCCGCCGGACTGGAAGCAGTGGGTCAT
>CAYPCE010000099.1:8324-13302 GCA_964409085.1 uncultured Desulfobacteraceae bacterium
AGCCCGGCATGGGGGGCGGCGCCTTTGTCCAGCCGTTTTTTCCGGATCCATTCGGCCCCGTTGAGGATGGCGGTCATCCATTTGTCCGATGGCCGGTCGCCGGTCAGGGCGTGGCACCGGGCCGCGATCCAGAGGGTCTGGCCGTTGGAATCCCACTCCCCCTCCTGGGACTGGAAATAGCCCGAGAGCTTCTGACGGTCGGGAAAGGTGGACAGGATGCGACGGGTCCGGTCCAGCAGGCCCACCCCCATGAGGGCGTTGAGCATGAAACAGGCATCCCGGAACCAGAAGCGGCGGTAGGTGTAAGGGCCCGGTACCACGTCTTTGGCCGACAACAGGATCAGGGCCCGGACCGACGCATCGTAGAGAAACCGGATTTTCTCGTCGGGAACTTCCAGGGCGGCCGTCTCCGCCAGACAGGCGGACCAGCTTTTTTCCGAGGTCGGCGGTTCGGGGAATTCGGGCCGGATGTCGTCCACGAGGGGGACCCGGATCTCCACCCGTTTCCGTCCGTTCCCGGGAATGGGATAGAGGGCTGCGGCGGTGGCCATGCCCACTTCGCAATCGATGCCCCGGGTCTTGTCCGGCGTTCCCAGCCGGACTTTGTGCGCCACGTCGCCGGCGGCATAGTTGGAGAAAAAAAGGGCGTCGGGCGTCTCGCTCAAATGGATGTCGGTCTCCCGGTCCACATGGAGGGTGGGCGGGTAATGGGTGAAATCGATCCGCTCCATGAACTGGATCCCCTCGGGGTTATAGGGCCGCAGCGACACCACGAGCCGGTCCCCTTCCGTGGCCGTCGCGTCAACGTCGACGACCAGCTCGTGGCGCCCGTTTCCGGCGATGACCCGGGCGTTTGTCGCCAGCTGGAGATCGCCCCTGGTGCACCGGGTCCGGACGGCCAGTCCATCCCCCATGTGGAGGGACTGTTCCGCCTCGCCGAGCCGGGAGGGGATCAGATCATCGTTGTCGTCGGACAGAATCCATAGATCGATGGACCAGCCGTCGAAAAGCGGCGTGATCAGCCCCCGGGGATCGACGATGGGATAGACCGACAGCGTGGGTTGGCCCACGGCCGTCCAGTTCCGGTGGGTCAGGTTGACGTGGCTGAAGGAAAAGGCCCGGGGGATGAAGGAAGGGTCCCGGGGATTGAACTGCTTTTCCACCCAGAAGGGCCACACCCAGTCGAGGTTGTGCTGGATGGCCTTGGTGTTGATGAGGCCCCGGGCGTGGAATTCGATGCCGGCCCGGAGCAGTTCGATGGGCTCCTGGACTTCGGAGGGCTGGGCGAAGCGCCGCAGCCGCGCCAGAAAGGCCACCGGGTCGATCACCCCGTAGGCCCGGGCGGTTCGTTTGAGCAAAAATTTCCAGGGTATCCACTGTTTCAGCATCGGAAGGCGTTGTATCATATCCCTTTCGGCTTGTCATGGGTTGAGGAGTTGATGCCGGAGCCGGCCCACCAGTTGCCGGGTTGCATCTTCTCCCATGGCGTTTTTGGGGATGAAATGGTCCGCACCCACGTCGAATGCCGCCTTTTTGTATTCGGGCATATCGTAGCTGGTGTTGATCACGATGACAACATCCGGATGGGCGGTTTTGATCCTTCGGGTCAATTTCAGCCCGCTTTCCCCCGGAATCCGGATGTCCATGAAGATCAGGTCGGGGGGATCGGTCCGGATGGCTTCGCGGACCTGGTCCGCGGTTCGGGCATACCGGATCTCGGCGGACGGAAAATAGGTTCCGATGAAAGTTCGGAGGGCATTTCTGAAAAACAGGTTGTCCTCTACGATCAATATCGTCATGGCAACCGAATTCCTCTCCCTTTGAGGGTTTTCGCCGGAATACCGCATCCCAAATCGTGCGTTATCATAAACACTTTACTGGCCAGCCGGTATTTGGTATATGGGATCTCCAATGTATTTGGTCACGTGCGGTACAGTATTTCGGATCGTGGTTCTTCATTTGGCGGAATCGACAGAGTTGACCGACAGCCAACGCGAGGGGGGGCGCTGCCATGAGCGATAAACAGACCATCGTCATTGCCGAGGACCATACCATCCTCAGAGAGGGGTTGCGGTCCCTCCTGAGCATGGAGGGAGAGTACGATATTGTGGCGGATGCCAAGGACGGTTTGGAGGCCATCCGATGTGCCACCCAATACCTGCCGGATCTCATGCTCCTGGATCTGGCCATGCCCAAGATGAACGGGATCGCGGCCATCAAGGAGATCAAGCGACAGGCGCCGGACACCAAGATCATGGCCCTGACCATCCACAAATCGGAGGAATACATCCTGGAAGCATTCCAGTCCGGTGTGGACGGGTATTGCCTCAAGGATTCCACCCATGAAGAGTTGATGATGGCCATCCGCAGCGTCCTGTCGGGCAAGACCTACCTCAGCCCCTCCATCTCCGAGCGGGTCCTGACCGGTTATTTGGAAGGCAAGCGGACCATCAAGACCGATTCGGCCTGGGATACGCTGACCCAGCGGGAGAAGGAGATTCTTAAACTCATCGGCGAGGGATACAAGAACAAGGAGATTTCCGACTACCTGTGCATCAGCGTCAAGACGGTGGAAAAGCACCGGGCCAACCTGATGAAAAAGCTCGATCTCCACAACGTATCCGCCCTGACCGCCTACGCCATCGACAAGGGGCTGGTGAGCCAATGAAGCCCGCCGGCGGGCGTCAGGAGAAAAATGCCGTGGCTGAAAGGAAATCGCAGGGGCGAAAGATGGGTCGCCCCTGCACCGATGCCGGTGCCGCCGTTTACCGGTCATAAACCGACCGGAACCAGCCGGTCTCTTTATCCACGTCGAGTTTGTCCACCAAAGACCCGTCCTTGGTGACGATGGTCGCCTCGAACACCTCCTCTTTATCCGTAATTTCTCCCACCTTTAAATTCGGGTTCCGCCGCTTCCGCAGATAGTTTTCCACCAGCAGGCGGGCCTGATCCTTGTTGAGCGGCTCGGGCTGTGTGCCGTAGCGGCGGGCGTCGCGTCCGTAGCCGGGGCCCGTCATGCCGTGACGGCCGCCCCAGCCCCGATCGTACCCGCGGTGCATCATGCCGGGCCCCATGCCGCGGCCGTACCCGCGGTGCATTCGGCCCCGGCCGTAGCTTCCGCCACACCAGGGGCAGTACCAGTCGCCCTCGGGCGAGTCATCATTTTCATTGTATCCGGGACCGTAGCCGGATCCCATGGGACCGCGCATCATATGACCCCGGTAGCCTCTTCCGTATTCATCGTCGTATCGCTGTCCGGAGGCCGGCCCGGCGACGATCGCCAGGCCCGCGCTCAGCAGGACGAGCAAAAGAAGGGTTCGTTTCATCATCAGTATAACGTCTCCTTTCACCCATAGGGGCGTTTCGGCAGTTTATTGAAAGCGCGACTTGATCTTCTGGAAAGAGCTGTCCAGTTCCGAGAGCGCGCCATTGAGGCCTTCCTTTAAATCCTCCCAGGCGACGTCGCCACGGGCCTTAAGCTTTTCGAGTTTCTGGAGGGTTTCCGACCGCTTCTGCTCCAGTTCTTCGATCCCCTTCAGGTATTCCTCCTTGGCTTCGGCCTCCTCCTGTTTGGCCTTGGCCCGCATCTCGTCGATCTTCGCCTGCCATTCGGCCAGTCGGGCTTCGATTTTTTCCTGATAAACCTTTTGCTTGTCCATCATGTCCTCTCTTTCAGGTTGTCGGTTATTGGTAGATGGATTGAAACCAGCCGGTCTCCTTGTCGATTTTCAGTTTGTCCACCATGGAATCGTCTTGGGTGACAATCGTCGCGATGAAATGATCATCCTCCGTTTCGACGTCCCCGAGTTTCAGATTGGGGTTTCCCCTGTTTTGGAGATGGGTTTCGATCAGCCGGCCGGCGTCTTCCGCAGACAACGGCCCGGAGGGCGTTTCGCCGGAGCCTTGGCCCATCCGCATACAGGGCTTCATCCCCATCCGGCCGTGCATCGGCCCAAGGCCCATGCCGCGCCCCATGGCCCCGCAGGGCATCATGCCCATCCGATCCATGCCGCAACCGTGCATCATGGGACCCCTTTGCATGCAAGGCAGCATCCCCATCCGGCGGTGCATCGGGCCCTGGCCCATAGCGCAACCCATGCCGCCGCAGGGCATCATCCCCATCCGGCCCATGCCGCAACCGTGCATCCGACCCCGACCCATGCCCATGCCGCAGGGCATCACGCCGGGCCCCTGCATCATTCCGCCCATCATTTGCCCGCGCATGCGCTGCATGGACCGGCCGCACCAAGGGCAGACCGGCGCTTCATTCTCCGTCATGGGCCGCCCGGTGGCGGGGCAAAACCAGCCGGACCCTTTGTCGCGTTTGTCCGCATGCATTTTCTTGTGCGGCATCTCCTTTTTGCCCATCATCGGGCAATCGTGGCCGCCGTGGCCTTTGTGGCCGGTCGTCTCCTCCGTCTGGGCATAGCCGGCGCCCCCTGCAAAGCAGACGGCCGCAGCGATGATGATGGCAAAGATGGTCTTTCTCATTATGCAGCCTCCTTTTCTTGATTCTGTAGATCTTCTCTATCCGAAGAGGCGGACTCCTCTTCGGTGTTTGCATCTTCGTTGTCTTCCGATGATCCGCCGCCGCTCAGGCCGTCCTCGACCCGTCCCAGCAGCTTGGCGTTGACGGCCACGATCACCGTGGACAGCGACATGACCACCGCGCCGATGGCCGGCGGCAGCAGGTAGTTCCAGACGGGGTAGAGGACTCCGGCCGCCAGCGGGATGGCGATGATGTTGTATCCCGCGGCCCACCAGAGGTTCTGGATCATCTTTTTGTAAGTGGCCCGGGAGAGTTCCACGATGGCCAGGACGTCCCGGGGGTCGGAGCGGACCAGCACGATGTCGGCCGTTTCGATGGCCACGTCGGTGCCGGCGCCGATGGCCACGCCGATGTCCGCTTCCGCCAGGGCCGGGGCGTCGTTGATGCCGTCGCCCACCATGGCCACGGTCAGGCCGCGGCCCTTGACCT
>CAYPCE010000100.1:0-13182 GCA_964409085.1 uncultured Desulfobacteraceae bacterium
CAGCGGGATCCATTACAAATCGATTTTCTACCTGGTGGACCGGGCCACCCGCCCCGAGGCGCCGGGCAGGACCACCGATCACCGCTGAAAATTGTCTTGACAACTCCAGCGACCATCCTCTAAGAGAAGGGAGACTTGAAAGGAAACGCAATGGGCCACGCAATTCGGACACGCTTTTTTTGGCGCTGGCGCTTTAACGCCGGTGGAAGGGGGAGCACCGTCCGATTGCCGTAAAAGGCCAGCCTCAAAGTACGCAAACAAGGGCCGTGATCGGGAGACCCCCTCCCCCACGGCCCTTTTCATTTCATGGGTCTGCGGGGAAAACGGCCGAACCTCAACAGAGAAAAGGAGACGCACATGCTCGTCGTGATGAACAAAAACGCCAAACCGGAAGAGATCGACGCCGTGGTTCAGGCCATCGAAGAACGCGGCATGACCGCCAGACCCATCGCCGGCGGCGACCGGGTCTCCATCGGCATCCTCTACAACAAGGGATCGGTGGATCCCTCCCCGTTTCTGGGCATGGCCGGGGTCATGGACCTGATCCCCGTCACCCGTCCCTACAAGCTGGTGAGCCGGGAGTTCAAGCCCGAGGACACCATCATCCGGGTGGGGGACGTGTCCATCGGAAACGGCCATTTGACCCTCATGGCCGGCCCCTGCGCCATCGAGAGCGAAACCCAGGCCCTGACCATCGCCGGACATGTCAAAAAAGCCGGGGCCCAGATGTTCCGGGGCGGCGCTTTCAAGCCCCGGACGTCTCCGTATTCCTTCCAGGGGCTGGGCGAAGCGGGGCTTAAGATCCTGGCCAAGGTCCGGGAGGAGACCGGCATGCCCGTGGTCACCGAGGTGATGGACGAGGAGAACTTCGACCTCGTCCAGGAATACGCCGACGTTATCCAGATCGGGACCCGGAACATGCAGAATTTCAGCCTCCTGCGCCGGGCCGGCCAGGCCCGGAAGCCGGTGCTCCTGAAGCGGGGGATGTCGGCGGTGGTGGACGAGTGGCTCATGGCGGCGGAATACATCATGGAAGGCGGGAATACCGAGGTGATCCTGTGCGAACGGGGGGTCCGGACCTTTGTCAAGCACAGCCGCAACACCCTGGATCTGTCCGCGGTCCCGGTGGTCCGGCGGGAGAGCCACCTGCCCATCATCGTGGACCCGAGCCACGCCGCCGGCCGCCGGGACCAGGTGATCCCTTTGAGCCGGGCCTCCGTGGCCGCCGACGCCCACGGGTTGATGGTAGAGGTCCACCACGAGCCGGACAAGGCCATGAGCGACGGGGCCCAGTCCCTCTACCCCGAGGGGTTCGAGACCCTTTGCCGGCAGGTTTTCGCGATTTTCAACATCTCGCGCCATACGGATTAGCGGCGCACAGCCACCAAACAGACGGTAGCACTGGACGGTATCTCCAGGAAATGGTACACTTTCCCCAATGCCGCTTCAGGAAATGGTCAGGTGGCTCGGGGTTGGCATTCGTGGAGGCAACGGGACCATGGCGGAAAAAAAAGTCTTTATGGACAGCGACAACCGGGTGTTTTTTATCTGCCCCCGTTGCGACCGCGCCCAGCGACAGGATGTTTCCGCCTACCGTCACCATAACCGTCCGGTTCGCCTCGCTTTCACCTGCGAAACCTGTGGCGGCACGGCGTCGGTGGTATTGGAGCGACGGTCCCACTACCGGGTCCAGGTGGGCAAACCGGGCACTTACGGCACGTTGCCCGGCCCTCCGGACGGCACGATCACGGTTCTGGATCTTTCCCGAACCGGAATCCGGGTGGAACTCGACCACGATCGGGGCTTCAAGACCGGCGATCGGTTTTGGGTGGCGTTCACCCTGCCGAATGAAGAGAACACCCAAAAAGACGCTGTCGTGGTACACTGTGCAGATCGCATCGTGAGGGCCGAATTTCTCCAGCCCCTGGACCTGCCGCCCGGCACCGTGGTTTGATCCACCATTCAGCCAAACGGAGATTGCGCCCATGATCGGGTCCCCTGGATTCAAACGCGCCCTTCCCTTCGCTATTTACATCCTGTTTATCGCCATCGTCCCCGTCCTTCAGAAGATCCTCCCGGAGGCGGCGGAGATGCCGCATCTACCGGCCATCCTCTATCCGATCCAGATTCTGGCGGTCACCATCGCGCTGGGGATCTACTGGTCCTCCTACAATGAACTGGCGGCGCCCGGATTCCGGTGGGGAGATGCTCTGGTGGCCCTGACACTCGGCGTCGCCACTTTTTTTCTCTGGATCTCTCTGGATTTCGGGTTCGCCACGATGGGCACGCCCGCGGTCTACGACCCGTCCTCTTTGCCCCGACAGTGGCTCTTCGCGTTTATCGGGATCCGGCTGCTCGGGGCTTCCGTTGTGGTCCCCGTTTTCGAGGAGCTTTTCTGGCGCTCTTTCATCATCCGTTATATTATCGATCCAGAGGATTTCACACGGATCCGGATCGGGACATTCACCGCGGCGTCCTGCGGGATATCCGCCATCCTGTTCGGCCTGGAGCACCATTTCTGGCTGGCGGGGATCGTGGCCGGGCTGCTATACAATCTAGTGCTTTACAAAACCCGGCACATTTTTTACTGTATCCTCGCACACGGCGTAACCAATTTTTTGCTGGGCCTCTATGTACTCGCCACAGGAAACTGGCGATTCTGGTGATCGATCCGGATTCTATGAGGACAAGATGAAGAAAAAACTACTGGTTATCGAAGATGAACTCTCCCTGGCCAAACAACTCAAGTGGGGACTGGGCGACACTTATGAGGTCATGATCGCCGACAATGTGGGAAAAGCCGAAGAACTGCTCTCCACCCGGGCCTTTACCCTGGCCACCCTGGATCTCGGCCTGCCCCCGGCCCCCGACGATCCCCGGGAAGGGCTTCGACTCCTGGAAAAAACCGCTGAATTGTCTCCCTATACCAAGGTCATCGTCATTACCGGGAATACGGAGCAGGGCAATGCCATGCGGGCCATCGCCGCCGGCGCGGTCGATTTTTGCGAGAAACCGATCGATCTGGAGACGCTAAAGGTCATCCTCGAGCGGGCGGGCCGGATCTACAAGTGGGAAGAAGCCAGCCGGAAGCGGGCGCAGGATGACGGGTCGTCGGACATGGCCTTTTGCGGCATGATCGGCACCTCTTCGGCCATGGACGAGCTTTTCGATACCATCCGGCGCGTGAGCGATACCGATTATCCGGTGCTGGTACGGGGGGAAAGCGGGACCGGGAAAGAGATGGTGGCCCGGGCGGTCCATTCCCTGAGTCGTCGGTCGGACCATCCCCTGGTGATCATCAACTGCGGGGCGATTCCGGAGCATCTCCTGGAGAGTGAACTGTTCGGACACGAAAAAGGGGCGTTCACCGGTGCGGTCAACAAGAAAATCGGTCGCTTCGAACAGGCCGACGGCGGTACGATCTTTCTCGACGAGATCGGGGATATGCCGCTCATGCTGCAAGTGAAACTCCTCCGGTTTCTCCAGGAAGGGACCATCGAACGGGTGGGGGGCAAAGAGACCCTCAAGCTCGATGTGCGCGTCATCGCGGCGACCCATGTCCAGCTCGAAACCGCCGTCAAAGAGGGGCGGTTCCGAGAGGACCTGTTCTACCGGCTCAATGTCGTTCCCCTGGAGGTCCCCCCTCTGCGGGAACGCAAGGAGGATATCCTGCACCTGGCCAATCACTTTATCGGTGAAGAGGCCAAAAAGCTGAAACGGGGCAAGATCAGCTTGTCGTCACCCGCGGCCGCCGCGCTGTCGGAGCATTCCTGGCACGGCAATGTACGGGAGCTTCAAAACGCCATCTACCGGGCCATCGCCACCACCAGAGACGGCCAACTCAAGCCGTCGGATCTGGGGCTGGAAGAGGCGGCGGAGGCGGTGGACAACCAGCTGCTGACCATCCGTCAGGCCCGGGAGGCGGCCGAATACCGGGTGATTCGACGGGCCCTCAGCATCACCGAGAACAACATCAGCAAAGCCGCCAAACTTCTGGCCATCAGCCGGCCGACCCTCCACGATCTCCTCAAAAAGCACGGGATCGACTGACGCGACCGGGGTGCTGCGGTCACCCCTCGGGTGCTGCTGTTTCCGGGGGCAGGGAAATCACGAAACGGGCTCCCTTTGCCGAATTGTGGGCGGTAACGGCGCCCCCGAGTCCGGCCACGAGCCGTTTCACCTGCCAGAGCCCGATCCCGCTGCCCTTGAGCTTGGTGGTTTTGAACGGCTCGAAAATGGCCTCCGGCAGGAGGTTCTCGGCAATGCCGGGGCCATTGTCGGAAACGGTCAGGGTCACCATCCCCGTCTCGTCTGGATCCGCCGACAACGCCACCGTCCCCTCCGTTGCACCCGCTTCATGGGCGTTCAACAGCAGGTTTTCCAAAACGATGAACAGGAGTTCCGGGTCGGTTTTCAGCTCGATGGCGGGGGACGATTGAAGGTCGATAGTCAACTCCGGCAGCCGGGGGTCGAGTTTCCGGCAGATATCGGCCAGGCGCTCGGAGAGGTCCACCCGTTGCCAGATCGGCATGATCTCGCCTTTCAGGGCACTCAGTCGTTCCTGGACCTTGTGCATTCGTTTCAGGGCGTCGTCGACGCTCGACAGCATGTCCTGCTGAAAATCGGGATCATGGATGTGATCGGAAGCATTCTGGCAGATCAGGGAGAGCATGGACGCCGCGTTCTTCACGTCGTGGAGGATAAAGGCCGACATGGTGTCCCAGGCCTCCTGCTGCCGGGCCTGGGCCAGGGCTTCGGCCATCCGGCCCGCCAGGAGCCCGGTGGCGGCCTGGGTGCCCAGGGCCATGAGCAGATCGAAATCGTCGTGGCCGTAATGCCCGCCGGTAAACTCCCGCCCCAGGCCGATCATCCCCAGCAGTTGATCCCCCACCGTCAGCGGGGCGAACAAGACCAGATCGAAATCCTCCCGGAACGCCCTGGCCGGGGACACCGCCATCTCCTCCGGCGGCAATTCCTCGGTGTAATGGTGTCCGTGGTCCTTCAGGTGTTGAAATAAGGGGATATCCGGCGACAGGCGATAATAGGCTTTGTTCTCCTCCCCCGGATCCTGTTTTGGATAGGCCAGGCGGAATCCTTTGTCTTCGTCTCCGTGCCAGAGAAAAATCGTGTTGGTGTAGAGGCTTTTCTGAAGGATCTCGAACAGGGCGTCCACCACTTCCTCTTCCGTGAGCACCCCCTTGAGCCGCCGGGAAAAGGCGATCCACTCGTCCCGGTATTCGTATTTGTTGGCGTAAAAATGGGTGCTGATGAAGAACTTGATGTCATGCCGGACCTTGCCCGATGCCGCCACCATCGCCAGGGCCACCAGACCGGCGGAAAACAGCAGCCACCGGATCACAAAGGGCATGGAAACGCCGAAGATCCGCATGAAGAGGGCCACGATGCCCAGCAGGATCAAATAGATGGAGAACAACAGGGGGGCGATGGTCGCATAGACCACTTTACGGGAGACATAGATTTCCTGGCGGAACAGCCGGTGCCGGATGACGGCATACAGGATCTGGCACCACGAAAGCAAAAGGAGGGCCCAGAGCAGCAGGAGATGATGGGACTGAATGGTGAGATAGGTCAACCGGTAGGAGCCTGCCCACCCCAGACTGGCACAGATGAGAAAGCTGCCCACCACCAGGGACTTGTACTCCCACCGCTGTTTGGGAGACATGGACCGCCAGAAGGACTCCAACCGCCAGGCCCCCAGCACCATGGCGGAAAGCATAAGGAGGCTGGGGGGGAGGGTCATCCGGTAACTGAGCAAGAACGTGTTGCCCTGGATGGCCGCTACGGGAACGGTGGAAGGGAGGAAAATGGCGACCAGGCCCACGCCGCCGCCGCCGATGAAAAGGATCCAGAAAAAGAGGGAGGGCGCTGTTGTTTTCCGGGAAATCCAGTGAAACAGGCTGTTGATCATCACGACCCAGACCGCGCAGAAAACCAGTTCCGAAAAGAGGATGAGGCGCAGCGTGGGGAGGTTCAGATGATAGAGGCCGTAGAAATAAACCCAGGCGATATGGAGGATGGCGAACAAATAGATGAGGGCCGTTGTGGAGAAACGCCGGTCCGGCCCCCGGATACGGAAAGTCAGGAGCGCTCCGCCCAGGAAGAGGGTGTTGAGCGTGTAGAAAATAAGCGCTATCACGGTCAGTGGAGAATCTGGCTCAAAAAGAGCTGAGTCCGCTCATGCTGCGGATGGTGGAAGAATTCCTCGGGAGAGTTCTCCTCCAGGATCTGGCCGAAGTCCATGAACAGGACCCGGTGGGCCACGCTCCGGGCAAACCCCATTTCATGGGAGACCACCAGCATGGTCATCCCCTCCTCGGCCAGCTCGATCATGGCGTCGAGCACCTCCTTGACCATCTCCGGGTCCAGGGCCGAGGTGGGCTCGTCGAAGAGCATCACCTTGGGCTTCATGCACAGGCTCCGGGCGATGGCCACCCGCTGTTGCTGCCCGCCCGACAGCTGACCCGGGTATTTCTGGGCCTGCTCGGCGATCTGGACCTTTTCCAGGTAGTACATCGCCGTTTCTTCGGCCTCTTTTTTGGGGACCTTTCGCACCCAGATGGGGCCGAGGGTCAGGTTCTCCAGGATGGTGAGGTGGGGAAAGAGATTGAAGTGCTGGAAGACCATGCCGACTTCGGCCCGGATTTTTTCGATGTTCTTGATGTTGTTCGTCAGCTCGATGCCGTCCACGATGATGTCGCCCCGCTGGTGCTCCTCCAGGCGGTTGATGCACCGGATCAGGGTCGATTTGCCAGACCCGGAGGGGCCGCAGATGACGATCCGTTCCTGGCGCTTGACGGTCAGGTTGACGTCCCGGAGGACGTGAAAGTCTCCGAACCATTTGTGCATGCCGACAATCTGGATGATCGGGCTGTCTTTCGGCGCGTCTTGAATAGGGGTGTCGTTCATGGGTTAACGGCGTTCTCCGGCTCCCAGTTCACGCTCCAGCTTCCGGCTGTAGTCGGACATGGAAAAGCAGCAGATGAAATAGATGAGGGCGATAAAAATATAGGCTTCCGAGGAAAACCCCATCCATTTGGGGTTGGACAGCACCGACTGGGTGGTCTTGAGCAGGTCGTAGAGGGCGATGATCACCACCAGGGAGGTGTCCTTGAAGGCCGACACCAGGATGCCGACGGTGGGCGGAATCACGATCTTGAGGGCCTGGGGTAGAATCACCAGCCGCATCTTCTGGGGAAAGCCGAGCCCCAGGGACTCGGCCGCCTCGTACTGACCCCGGGGGATGGCCTGGAGCCCGCCACGGACCACCTCCGCAATGTAGGCGGCGGTGAACATGATGATGGCGATCTGGGCCCGGAGGATCTTGTTGATGGTCAGCCCTTCGGGCAGAAACAGGGGGAACATGACCGAAGACATGAAGAGAAGACTGATGAGCGGCACGCCCCGGATCATCTCGATATAGACCACGCACAGTGATTTGATGGCCGGCATCCGGGACCGCCGGCCCAGGGCCAGCACCACCCCCAGGGGATAGGCGGCCACCATGCCGAAAATGGAAAGTAGAAGGGTCAGGGGCAGGCCGCTCCACAGGGTGCTGTCCACATCCTCCAGCCCGAAGAGCCCGCCCCGCATCAGCAGCCCCATGACGAACAGCCCGGTCAGCCATGTCCAGAGCAGGGAGCGCCGCCAGCGGCGCCGGTCCCGGCTGTAGATCAGCAGGGCCACCAGCAGGACCATGGCGACCAGGGGGCGCCACTGGAGATCATGGGGGTACAGGCCGAAAAGGATAAACCGGATGTTGTTGTAGATCACCGACCAGCAGGCCCCGTCGGCCGCATAGCAACCCTTCGACCCGGTGGTCCAGACGCTGTCGATGAAAAACCACCGGATCAGGGGCGGGACCGTTTTCCACAGGAAAAGGAGGGTCACCACCGTCAGAATGGAATTGAACACCCCGTTGAAGAGGTTCTGCCGGATCCATCCGAGAACCCCGGTCTGGGTCTTGGGCGGTTTGATCTCGTCGGTTTCCGAAATGGGATGTACCGCCATGGATTATCGCTCCACCAGCGCCATTTTCTTGTTATACCAGTTCATAAAGAGAGAGGTCAGCAAACTGAAGCACAAATAGCAGGCCATGATCAGCAGCACGCCTTCGATGGCCTGGCCGGTCTGGTTGATGGTGGTGTTGGCCACGGAGACGAAATCCGGGTAACCGATGGCCACCGCCAGGGAACTGTTCTTGGTCAGGTTGAGCATCTGACTGGTCAGCGGAGGGATGATGACCCGGAGGGCCTGGGGCAGAATGACCAGGTTGAGGATCATCCCCGGCTTGAGGCCCAGAGATTCGGCCGCCTCGCGCTGTCCGTAGCTCACGGACTGGATGCCGGCCCGGACGATCTCGGCCACAAAGGCGGCGGTGTAAAGAACTAGGCCCAGGAGCAGGGCCCCGAACTCGGGGCTGAGGCTGATGCCGCCGTTGAAGTTAAACCCCGACAGTTCGGGCACATCCATCTGCGTCGGCGCGCCGAACAGGGTCCAGACCAGGATCGGCAGTCCCACCAGAAGGCAGCCATTGGCCCGGATGACCGGAAAGGGCCGGCCGGTCCGGGCCTGCCGGTTTCGGGCCCAACGGCGCAACGCCCACGCGGCGACGCAGGCCGCCGCGAATGCCAGGAGCATGTAGCGGTGGGCGGAGTGGCTTTCCGGGACCGGGAACATGAACCCCCGGTTGCTGAGGAAAACGCCGGTAAAGGGGGTCAGGGCCTGGCGCGGCGATGGCAGGTTTTCGTAGAAGATGGCGTACCAGAAAAAGAGCTGGAGCAAGACCGGAATGTCCTGCATCACCTCTATGTAGATGCCGGCCAGCTTCGACACCAGCCAGTTGGTGGAGAGCCGGGCGACGCCGATGACGGTCCCCAGGATCACGGTGATGACGACGCCGATGAAGGACACCTTGAGGGTGTTGAGCACCCCCACCCAGAGGGCCCGGGCATAGGTGTCCGATGCGGAATAATCGATCAGGGATTCGCCGATCTCGAAAGAGGATTCTTTTTGCAGAAAACCAAACCCGGTGGCGATGTTCTGCCGTTCCAGGTTGGCCAGGGTGTTGGAGATCAGGTAGTAAGCGACCGCGGCGACCAAGGCGAGGGTGAGGATCTGATAGATGATGGCGCGCTTGTCGGGGTCGTTCCAGAAGGGAACCGTTCCGGCCATGAGGGCGTTGGCGTCGGTCTTAGGCATGGAGTGCGGCGCTCGGCGATGAAAACGGCACGCCCCTTCCCTCTCCGGGAAAAGGCGCGCCGAAAGAACCTTGTTTCAGGCGATCTCTATTTGAACGGCGGGGCATACATCAGGCCCCCGTCGGTCCACAGGGCGTTGAGGCCCCGTTCCAGTCCCAGCGGGGTGTCGACGCCCACGTTCCGCGCGAAGACTTCTCCGTAATTGCCCACCTGCTTGACGATGTTGTAGGCATATTTTTCGTCCAGCCCCAGCGCCTTGCCGTTGCCTTCGTTCACGCCCAGGAACCGCTGGATTTTGGGATCCTTGCTTTTGAGCATCTCATCCACGTTCTTCGAAGTGATGCCCAGTTCCTCGGCGTTGATCATGGCCAGGACGGTGAAATCGACGATGTCCATCCACTGGTCGTCGCCATGGCGGACCGCGGGGGACAGGGGCTCTTTGGAGATGACTTCCGGCAGGATCATGTATTCGGCCGGATTGGGGGCCACGGCCCGAACCCCGGCCAGCTGGGAGATGTCCGACGTGAGGGAATCGCAGCGGCCGGCGAAAAAGGCTTTGTTGAGTTCCGGCGTCGATTCGATGACCACGGGCTTCCATTTCATGCCGTTGGACCGGAAATAGTCGGCGGCGTTGAGTTCGGTTGTGGTGCCGGGCAACACGCAGACGGTGGCACCGTCCAGCTCCTTGGCGCTCTTGACGCCCAGTTTTTTGGGCACCAGGAAGCCCTGGCCGTCATAGTAGTTGGTCTGGCAGAAATTGAGACCCAGGGAGGTCTCCCGTCCCAGGGTGCGGGTGGCGTTCCTGCAGAGGACGTCGATCTCCCCCGACTGGAGCGCGGTAAACCGCTGGACGGCGGTGAGGGGGGTGAATTTCACTTTGGAGGCGTCGCCGAATACGGCGGCGGCGATGGCCCGACCGGTGTCGACGTCCAGTCCCCGCCAGACCCCCTTGTCATCGGCCATGCCGAAGCCGAACAATCCCTGGTTGACGCCTACCTGGATGAACCCCTTGGCCCGGACCGCATCCAGGGTCTCTCCCGCCATTGCAGGCGCCGCCAAAACAGTGCAGAGGGCCAACGCGACAATACACAATCCGATCCGTTTCATCTTTTGCCTCCTTCGTTCGTTTTCTGTTTTCGGTTGTGAGGATGGTGAACCGCCTTCATCCTCTGGGTCGGGACTCAGTCACTAAACAGATGATACCGTTTAACACAAATGACATCCTTTGGCAAGCATGAGGTGGGCGAAGTATCGGCGTTACGGAAAAAATCATTTGTGAACGGGACCGAGGCATGGTAGCTTGTCCAATTTCGACTTCGCCCAAGGTTCTATTATCGCCGGAACGGATATGCCGGAAATGGACAGGCTCGACAAACGGGTGTTCGCTACCCTATTTTTCTCCCTCTTTGCAACCGTCACCGGCGTGGGCATCGTGGTGCCGCTCCTGCCGGTCTATGCCCACGATCTGGGCGCCAGCGGTTTGTACATCGGATTGATTTTCGGTGCGTTCTCCCTCTCCCGGACGATCTTCCTCCCCTATTTCGGCCGCCGGTCCGACCGACAGGGCCGGAAACCTTTCATCGTCATTGGGCTTTGTGCCTATGCCGTCATATCCGTGGCCTTTATCTTTTCAAAATCCGTCGAGATGCTGATTTTCATCCGGTTGGTGCAGGGCGTGGCCTCGGCCATGATCATGCCGGTGGTCCAGGCCTATGTGGGCGACATCACCCCGGCCCGGAAAGAAGGGTTCGTCATGGGCCTGTTCAACATCTCGATCTTCATGGGATTAAGCCTCGGGCCTTTGGTGGGAGGAGCCATCAACGACCGGTTCAGCCTGTCGGCGTCTTTCGGATGCATGGGGACACTGGCCCTGGCGGGGTTTTTGGGGAGCCTGGTATTTTTGCCGCCGACCCACAGCGAACGGGCGCTGTCCAGAGGGGAGCCGCCCGCCCCCTGGAAGGCGCTGCTGGCGGACCGGGAGATTGCCGGCCTGGCCGTTTTCCGATTTACCTACACGGCCTGTATCGGTGTCATTTGGGGGTTTCTGCCGGTTTTCGCCGACGCGGAATTTTCGCTCTCCAGCTCGGCCATCGGGGTGCTGGTGATGCTGGGGGTGCTGGTGAGCGGCGTTTTGCAAACCCCGCTGGGCCTCCTGGCCGACCGGATGGACCGTCGGCTCATGGGGGGCATCGGCGGTCTTGTCGTTGTTTACGCGGTGGCCTCCTTTGCTTGGTCGACCGGGTTCTGGGATCTTTTCCAGTCCAATCTGATCTTCGGCGTCGGCGGCGGCATCTCCATGGTAGCGATCATGGCCATGGCCGTGGATAAAGGCAATTCGGTCCACGCCATGGGGTCCGTCATGGCCCTGATGACCATGGCCCATTCCACCGGCATGCTGGGAGGCTCCTTTCTGGCAGGGTTGATGATGGACCTGTTCCACCTCCGGCTGGCGTTTTCCATCGGGGCCGGGGTGATGATGCTGGGGGTGGGGGGGTTTGCCATGCTGGGTCGGGGCGGTCGCAGGCAGGAGGGGGGCGACGGTTCCTCGGTGACGCTGGTGCGGTAATCCGGGTAGGCGTTCAGCGCCTATCCGGAAGTTGTGCTGGTCCGCTTCAGGATTTGCGGGATTCAGGAGACGTCTTTTGTCCGCCTAACCTACTCTCATTTTTAACGCCAGCATCGATTTGCGTTCTCTCAATTTTTTCCCTAATCCCAAAAATCAATGGCAAACTGACACACATTCCTATCTACTTGATACAGGATTGTCATTTCTATTCTGGTCTCTCGTTTCCAACGCCTTAACAAAATCCTGATAAATCTTTAGCATTCCCCTAATGTTTCAGCGTTATCCATGGCATGAAAAATTTTCATGGCTTGCTTTCCGACACTGAGGATGGACCCCCGGCTTTCTGTATCGCGCCCTGACATCGGCCCGGATGTCGGCGTTTCTGGCGATGCTCACCTTTGACCGGCCCGTGGCTTCCCCCCGGTTCGATCCGAAACGGTTCATCCGAAAACTGGGGATCGATCTGTCGGAATGCCGGAAGCCGGAAGCGCTGACCACGCCCCGGAAGATCTCCGATCGTCAGATATGGTATGAAGCCCGCCGGCCCATGGGCCCGGCCCCGGATGGGATCGTTTCGCCGGCGGACGCCCGGGTGCTGATGGGATCGTTTTCCGAAATCTCCGGGCTGTTTATCAAAGGCCGCTTTTTCCGGTTCGCCGACCTCATCGGCTGCGAAAAAGACCGTTGGCAATGGGCATTCAAAGACGCCGACTGGGCCGTTTCCCGGTTGACGCCGGACAAATACCACTACAACCACGCGCCGGTGAACGGTCGTGTGCTGGACATTTACACCCTCCCCGGCGGATACGAGCCCTGCAACCCCGGCGCCGTCATGGCCGCCGATGCGCCCTATTCCAACAACCGGCGCGCGGCGACCGTAATCGATACGGATGTCCCGGACGGAACCCAAGTCGGCCTGGTGGCCATGATCGAAATCGTGGCGCCCATGATCGGCGACATCGTCCAGTATTACAGCGACAGGGGCTACGACGCGCCCCAGGGGGGCCGGAAGGGGATGTTCTTACGGAAAGGGCTGCCCAAAAGCCTTTGCCGGCCCGGATCTTCCACCGACGTGCTCTTGTTTCAAAAGGACCGGGTGCGCTTTGATGCGGACATCGTTTTCAATCTGCGTCGCCGGGATGTTTCATCTCGATTTTGCGATAACAAAGGAGCGCCCATCATTGAAACGGAAGTGGCGGTCAGGGAATCCATTGGAAGACCGAATGGACGGGGTGGACAAAGTGGACAGGGTGGACTGAGTGGACGGATGTCAGCCATGTCCACACCGTCCACATTGTCCACGTCGTCCACATCGGCATTAATGATCGACCCGTCATGAACATCATAAGGAGGAACAGACGTTGATCGACGAAATCTTCATTCTGACCCTGGCGGCGC
>CAYPCE010000101.1:0-1061 GCA_964409085.1 uncultured Desulfobacteraceae bacterium
GCACGGAGCCAGGTGGTTTTGGCGCCGGTCACCGACGTGTATTCGGCCTCGTATGTGGCGGTTTCTCCGGACAGGGCCTTGCTTACGGTCCGTTGCATCTCCGGGGCGCTCTGTGTGGCCATGTTGAACCCGATGAGCGTTTCCCGGGATGATCCCATGAGCTGGATGAACGGATCGTTGCAGTCCAGAATGGCGCCGTCCGGCGCGAACCGGACCATGCCCAGGGGAGATTTTTCGAAAATGATGCGATGCCGGGCTTCGCTGTTCCGCAGCGCCTCTTCGGATCGTTTTTTTTCGGTGATATCCTCCAGGATGCCGATCCGGTAGGTAGGGTTGCCGTGGACGTCGTACAAAAGGGCGCCGGTGAGGTTGCACCATATCAGGTCTCCGTTTTTTTTCAGATACCGCTTTTCCATCCTGAAACTGGATGTTCTTCCGTCGAGCGCGTCCCGGAACAATGCTTCGTTCTTCGGCATATCTTCAGCATACGAAAGGTCACCGATGGATAAACCTTGAATTTCCGCTTGAGTGTATCCGAAAATTCGGCAAAATCCAGGGTTGACCTTAACGAGTCGGGATGTCGCGACATCGGCGAAGCCGATACCGACCGGCAGTTCCTCGAACATTCGGCGAAATCTTTCCTCGCTCTCTTTCAGCACCTCCTCCGTGCGCTTGCGGTCGGTGATATTGTTCACGGCCCCTTCGTAATACAGGAGCCGCCCGTCTTCATCCCTGACCACCCGCGTGCTGTTGGTCACCCATATTTCAGCGCCGTCTTTCCGGCGGGCTTTGAATTCGAAATTTTCGACAAAGCCGTTTTCATCGAGCAGCCGGATGTACCGCCGGCGGTCCGCGGGATCGACATAATATTGACGCGAAATATCGGTGACCGAGGAAACCAGATCCTCCGGCGAATCGTAGCCGAATATTTTGGCGAAGGCCGCGTTGCAGCTCAGAAACTGTCCTTCCACCGTGCTCTGGAAAATGCCCCACAACGAATTGTTGAAAATATCCCGATATCGGGCTTCGCTTTTCCTTAATTCCTTCTCGATCCGTTTCCG
>CAYPCE010000101.1:1161-12965 GCA_964409085.1 uncultured Desulfobacteraceae bacterium
AGCAGGGTCCGGTAGCGTTCCTCGCTCTTTTTCAGCGCTTCTTCCGCCTCTTTTCGCCGGGTGATGTCTTGGAGTGTCCCCCGCAGCCACTTGCTCTTACCGTCTTCACCCAGGGTGACCACCCCGGTGTGTTGGGCATGCCGGATTTCGCCGTCCCGCCGGATGTATCGGCAGTCGTAGGCAGTGGAGGCCATTTTTTTATAAGCACTTCTGAGGATTTGTTCGACCCGTGCCCGGTCCTCTTCGTGGAGATGGCCCAAAAAAAAATCAAAGGAAGGCTCGACCTCGCCCGGCTCGTATCCGAAGAGGCGGTAGTGCTCGTCCGACCACCAGCCCTGGCCGGTTTCAAGGTTCCGCTCATAGCTGGCGATGTGGGCGATTCTTTGCGCTTCATTCAAAAGGTATTCGGTTTTTCGCAGGGCTTCTTCCACCGTTTTCCGCTCGGAAACGTCTTCGAGGGTGGCGATGACTTCCGTGGGCGACCCCCCGGGGTTCACGGGATTGAACACCACCCGCAGCCAAATGGTCTTTCCGCCGGTGATGGAGGTGTATTCGTCTTCGTAAACCGCGGTCTCGCCGGCCAGCGCTTTCCGGATGGTCCGGCGCATCTCCGGCGTGCTCTGTCTGGCGGTGTTGAAGCCGATGAGCTTTTCCCGGGAAGAGCCCATGAGGTCGATGAACCGGTCGTTGCAGTCGAGGATGGTTCCGTCCGGCGAAAAGCGGATCATGCCCAGGGGCGATTTTTCGAAGATGACGCGATAGCGGTCCGCGGTCCCTTCCCCGTAAAGGGTTTCCAGCCGGGCCTCGGCGTGGCGACATCGGCGTTCCAGCTCTTCGTAGGTCGGTTTGTTTCCGTTCATGTATCCTTTCCCGTCAGTCTCGAATCCAGTGCGTTACGCACGGCAACGGCCAAATCGTTGCGGAAGATCGGCTTGAGCAAAAAGCCCGACAATCCCAGTTCCCTGGATCGCTTTTTGTCGATTTTATCGCTGTATCCGGTGCAGATCAGGATCGGCACATCGGGCCGGACCGACTGGATCTCCAGGGCCAGCCGGTCTCCCGTCATGCGCGGCATGGTCATGTCGGTGAGGACGAGGTCGAACCCGTCCGGCTGTGATTGGAAAATGGCCAGGGCCGCGTCTCCGTCTTCCGCCGACGTCACGCCGTAGCCCAATCCTTCGAGCATCCGCTGGATCATCTCCAGGAGGGGGCGCTCGTCCTCCACCAGTAAAACCCGCTCGGATCCGGTCGGGCAATCCCGCACGTCCAGGGGCTCGGACGGCTTGGACTCCCCGGAAATCAAGGGGAAGAATACATGAAAGGCGCATCCCTGCCCCGGATGGTTGTCGAGGGTGATGAACCCGCCGTGTTCCCGGACGATGCCGTCCACCACCGACAAGCCCAGCCCCGTCCCCTTGCCCTCTTCCTTGGTGGTGAAGTACGGTTCGAAGATGTTTTCGAGGATGCTCGGATCGATGCCGCTCCCGGCGTCCGCCACGGTCAGCCGGGCGTACCGGCCCGTTTTCGCGTCAGGATGGATGGCGCCCGGGCCCGATTCGACGCCGGTTTCCGTCAACGCGACCCGGAGGACGCCGCCGGTATGCCACATGGCATGGTAGGCGTTGGTACACAGGTTGATGACGATCTGGTGGATCTGGGTCAGGTCCGCCCGGATGGCGCCGGTGTCGGCAATGTCTTCCCGGATGTCGATGGTGGTGGGGATGGTGGCGCGCATCAGCTTGAGCGCCTCTTTGACGATGGGCCGGATCCGGACGGGCTCCAGCGATTTCTCGAATTTTCGGCTGAAGGTGAGGATCTGTTGCACCAGATCCCGGGCCCGCTGGGCCGAATCGAGCACCTTGACGAGGTTGCGGCGGAGGGGGCTGTCTTCCGGCAGTTCGTTTGCCGTCATCTCCGAGTACCCGATGATGGGCGCCAGGATGTTGTTGAAATCGTGGGCGATGCCCCCGGCCAGGGTGCCGATGGCCTCCATTTTCTGGGCCTGCCGGAGCTGGTCTTCCAGGCGTTTCCGGTCGGTGATGTCGCGGGCGATGGCCAGGATATACTCGGCGCCGCCGAAGGCGATGGGGGACAGGGAAACCTCCACAGGGCAGACCGACCCGTCCTTTCTCATGTGGCGGGTTTCGAACGCCATTCTGCCATGGCGGCTGAATTGGCGCCAAAACCCGTTCCGGCCGCCCCGTACGTCGGCATCGGGGTCGATATCTTTCACCCCAAGGGCGAGCAATTCCTCCCGGTCATACCCGGTGTGCCCGCAGGCCTTTTGGTTGACGTCCACGAACCGGCCGTCGGCGTCATGGATGAAGATGGCGTCTCCCGCCTGATCGAACAGACTGCGGAATTTGGCTTCGCTTCTACGGATCTCTTCCTGAGCCCGGTTTTGTCGGTCAATCGACCGGACCTGGGAGAGGGTTTTCGTCCCCATGGCCACCGCCAGGCGGGCCAGCTTTTCGCTGAAGGCCAGGGTGTGGTTCAACCGGTCCCGGGAGATGACCGGCGCCCTGTCCAGGGCCGCCATGTAGGCTTTTTCGTCGAACCCGAAGGTCCGGGCCTGCTCCCGGAAAAACGACCGGTCGACGGGCGCGTCTTCGAGGAAGACCTGACCGAAGAAAAACGTCGCCACATGCCGGCCGTCGATCTGGATGGGAAAGGCGAAATCCCACAACCCGTTGGCGCATTGATATTCGACGAAGCCGGTCTCTGACAGGTGAGATTTGATGTAGCTGTCGCTCTGTTTGCACCGCTTGGCGCATTCCGGGTGGACCCGATGGAACCGGGTGCAGATCTCCTGCCAGCCGACGGCGATGAGGATATTTTCGTCGGCATCCAGAATGGCGGAAGGGATGCCGGTGGCGCCGTACAGGCTTTCCAGCAGGCTCCGGAAAAGGGGGATGTCGAGAATCTCGTTAACCTGGAGATCGCCGGCGGATAGACCGTAAGGGCGGACACCGTCCCGGACTTCGAGGGTCTGCTCCAGCGCTTCGACGCGCTGTTTCAATTCGTCATAGGAGGGAATTTCTGGCATGATTAAAAGGCTTTACGATTAAAAATCCTTGCCGGCGGCGGCCGTTGACGCGCACCCGCCAGCCTGAATTATGGATAATATCCAGTCTTCATACGAAAAATAAAGGATTTTGTCGAGGAGCGTTTTGGAAGACGTCCCTGCGTTTCGCCCTGAACAACGTTGAATGCCCAGGGCGATCAACCGTCGATCCCCGGCGCACTGCGGGAGGTTTGCTCCCAAAGGGATCGCTTGAGCGGAATGCTTCGATAAGGGCCCGACCTGTCACCCACCGAGATCATGCTGTCGGTAAATATTCGTTCACCCCATTTCAAAGTTCAAAGCAAGAGTCGCTTTGGGAATTTTCATACAATATCCGAAAGTCGCTGATCCTGTCGAGTTTTGGAGGGATTGCGGCAGCCATGCCCTGGCATGTTATCAGTAACATCTTGGAAGTCAATGCAAATTTGATTCATACCTGTCCGGTTAAGACAGACTATAATATCTCGACGCATCGAATTCCCCAATCAACCGACGGCTCTGACAAATAGTGCCTTTCAGGCCTGTGCTAACCGGATAGGCAGGATTTGATTTTTTGATTGGTGATAACCGGATGCCATATTTCCTCTTGCGTTGCATCCCATCCGGCATTATATTGACTGGTTTTAGATGAATCAGGCAATGTGAGATGGACCATGATGAAACTCAAACTCGATGATGTGGCCCGCAGCCTGGAGGTTTCCAGTACGACGGTCGCGCGATGGATCCGGCAGGGACGGATCCCCATTCGGCGGAACGGGGAGGTCTGCCGGTTCGACCAGACCGTGATGGATCGCTGGGCCCGGAGCCACAGCCTGAGTTTTTCGCCGCCCCACCATCCGTCGGCCGATGACGGGGAACAAGCCGTCTCCGATACCCTGACCGCCGCCCTGACCGCCGGCGGGGTCTTTTTCGATTGCACCGCCGAGACGGCGTCCGATGCCCTGCGGGAAGCGGTGGACCGCATGGCCTTCCTGTCGGAAGGGGAACGGGCCACCCTGTACGAAAAGCTGCTGGAGCGGGAATCCCTCGCTTCCACCGGCGTGGGCAAGGGCGTCGCCATCCCCCATCCCCGGACCCCCATTCCCGATTTTCCCGAAACACCGGTCATCACCACCTGCTTTCTGACCCGGCCCGTCGATTTCAAGGCGGTGGATGACCAGCCGGTGCGCGTGCTCTTCGTCCTGATGTGTCCCACGGTCCGGCAGCACCTCCAGCTGTTGTCGCGGCTCTCCTACTGCCTTCGGGATGCGGCTTTCATCGATTTTTTACACTCCCGGCCGGATGCCCCGGCCCTGCTGGAAAAGGTGAGCGGCTTTGAACGGCGGCTCGACGACACCGGGCCCCGGTAACGCCGCCCATGCATTTGCTGGATCTATGGCGACGGCCCTCCCGATGGGCCGTATTCCGCTTCGACGACCGGCCCCTCCTGATGCTCATCGGGCTGATCGTCGGCATCTGCGCCGGGCTGGCGGCCCTGGCATTGAACCGCTCGCTCCTGGCCCTTTTCGAGTGGCTCCACCATTACCGGCACTACTGGTGGTCCTTCGTGCTGCCGGGCCTGGGGGCGGCGCTCTCCTCGCTCTTTCTGGATAAAATCGTCCGGGAGGGGGCGGGCCACGGGGTCCCGGAGGTGATCTACAGTGTCTCCCGCTACGGGGGACTGCTCCGGTTCCGCTCGGCCTGGTCCCGGCTGGTCTCCAGCTGCCTGACCATCGGCAGCGGCGGCTCGGCCGGCCCGGAGGCGCCGGTGGTCATGAGCGGCGCGGCCATCGGGTCCAACATCGCCCGGTTTTTTTCCCTCAACGACCGTCAGCGGGTCACCATCGTGGGGTGCGGCGCGGCCGCCGCCATTTCGTCCATCTTCAACGCCCCCATCGCCGGCCTCGTCTTTACGGTGGAGGTGGTGCTCGGCGAGTGGACCGCCCTCAACATCGTCCCCATCGCCATCGCTTCGGTGGCCGGCACCGAAGTGAGCCGCATCCTCCAGGGCAATCAGATCGCCTTTTCCCATTCCGGCTTCCACATCGACCTGGCGGACATCGCCGCCTGTATCGGACTGGCGGTGGTGACGGCCGCCGCATCGGTGCTCCTGACCCGGGCCCTCCGGTCCATGCACCATGCCTCCTCGAAGGTCCCCGCCGCCCC
Organism: uncultured Desulfobacteraceae bacterium; assembly: GCA_964409085.1. Classification (GTDB taxonomy): domain Bacteria; phylum Desulfobacterota; class Desulfobacteria; order Desulfobacterales; family JAABSP01; genus JAABTD01. Next base: position 6,371 of record CAYPCE010000101.1, read on the forward strand.
ATGGGCCCGGGCCCTGATCGGCGGGTGCGCCGTGGGGATCATCGGCGTGGCCCTGCCGGTGGTCATGGGCGAGGGGTATCACTCCATCCGCGATATGATCAACGGCGCCTTCGGCGGGGGGGTGGCCATCGTGGCCGTGGCGACCCTGGCCAAAATGGCGGCGACCGCCTTCACCCTGGGATGGGGCGGGTCCGGCGGCATTTTCGCCCCCTGTCTGGTGGTGGGGTCCCTGGCCGGACTGGCCTATCACCGCTTCCTGGTCATCCTCATGCCATCGGTGGACTGGGTGGGGGAGGGGTGCTTCGCCCTCCTGGGCATGGCCGGCCTGGTGAGCGGCATCCTCCAGGCCCCCCTGACCGGCATCTTTCTTATCGTGGAGATCACCGGCGGGTACGATGTGATCCTCCCGTTGATCCTGGTGTCGGCCATCGCCACCACCCTGTGCCATTACCTGGAGCCGGCTTCCTTCTACCTGAAGGATCTCGTGGAGCGGGGCCATCTGCTGCGGCCCGGCACCGATGCCCGGGTCCTGTCGGACCTGAGCGTCATGGAACTGCTGGAAACCGACTGCATCCCCGTCTCTCCGAACATGAGCCTGCGGGATTTTATCGACATCATCCAGCGGTCCCACCGGAATCATTTTCCGGTGGCGGCGGAGGACACGGGGCAGTTTCTGGGCATGATTCAACTCCACGACATCCGCCCCTACCTCTTTGATCCGGTCATGTACGATGCCGTGATCCTGGAACAGATCATGGATCCCCGGCCCGACGTGGTCCATCCCAACGAGGACCTGTCGGAAATCCTGCAGCGCATGGACGCCAAGCGGTTGTTCACCATGCCGGTGGTGGCCGACCGGAAATTTCTGGGCATGATTTCAAAGGCCACGCTTCTGGATCAGTATCGCAAGGAACTCCGGGTCCAGACCATGGCCGGTGGATAGTGAGCCGTGGACAGTGGCCGGTATCCGAAATTCACCATTCACCCCGCACGACCGTCGGCAAGGAGCTATTATGGATCCCAAACTCTTTCACATTTTCCGGAACACGCCCCTGGGACGGGAAACCCTGCTCCAGTCCGTGTATTTCAGCAAGGCCCTCGGCGCCGACCTGGAAATCTATATTCCGCAACACACCAAATTCCTCATGTATTTCGAAAGTGATGTGGTGCAGATCGACCTGGACGGGTCCTATCTCACGGCCCCGGAGACGGCCCGGGACCACGCCATGGCCCTGGCCGAAAACGGGAAGGCCCGGTACGGCTTCCTGGAACCCAAGCATTTCACGGCCTCCACCCTCCCCGACATTCCCACTCATTTCGATTTCATGTGCTGCCCCCGGTCCATCAGCGATCTCTCCTCCAAGATCGGCCTGGGGTATATCGGTCCCCGGGTCCGCCGGATCGTCCAGTCGGCCCGGTTCCCGGTATTGATCCCCTCTTCGGTGTTCAAGCCGTGGCAATCCATCGCCGTATTTTTCGGGGGGTCGGTCAACGCGGTCAAATCCCTCAAGCTGGGGCTGCGGCTGTCCCGGGTGACCGGCATGCCGCTCCGGATGTATACGCAGATGGAAAAATACGGCAGGGCGGATTACGAACAGGTCATCGCCGATAACGGCCTGTCGGAGGCCGTGGCCAAGGATGTGACCGAATGGCGTCTGTTCGAGACCGGCGACCTGGAGGTCAATCTCTACGAGGTGGCCCATGACGCCCTGGTCATCATGGGGGCCTTCGGCCACGGCGTGATCCGGGATGTGCTGTTCGGCAGCAAGATGGAGAAGATCCAGGGGAATGTCCCCAACAATCTGCTCATCGTGGGGCCGAAATACGCGGCCATCCGCTGATGGACCGGGACCGGCGCCTGCTGGTGGTCCACCAGGGGGCCCTGGGGGACACGGTCCTGGGTTTCCCGGTCCTCCGCCTCCTGCGGGACGTTTTTGCGCGCATCGACTTGGGGGGCAGCGGTGCCGTCGGCCGACTGGCCCGGCATCTCGGCCTCGTGGAGGCGACCCTCTCCACCGAATCCTCGGGGTTCGCCAGTCTGTACGGGCGGCCGTCCGAGAGCATCCTGCAGCGGATCGCCGGCTACGATGAGGTCCTCCTGTTTTCCTTTTCATCGGCCCTGGCCGAATCGGTCCGGGCCATCATCGGGCGGGAGCGGGTTCACCGGGTGCCGCCACGGCCGGCCCCGGAGGCACCGGTCCACGTGGTTCCCTGGCTGCTGAGGGAGGTGAGGGACGCCGGTTTGCTGCCGCCGGAGGGTCCCGCCGATCCGCCGGTTTCCGGGAAGGCGTCCGCCGACCCGGATGGAACCCGTCCCATTGTTCTCCATCCGGGTTCCGGCAGTCCGATGAAAAACTGGCCCGTCGGCCGGTTCCTGGCCCTGGCGGCGCGGCTGGCGGGTGCGGGCCGGCGGGTCGAATTCCTGGCCGGGCCGGCGGAGGAGAAGAGAACCGAGACCCTCGCGGCATCGGGCGTTCCGGTGCGCACCTTCCCGGAATTGACGGACCTCGCGGATTGGCTGCAAGGGACCGCCGGGTTCATCGGAAACGATTCCGGGGTCTCCCACCTGGCGGGGTATCTGGGCGTGCCCACCGTGGTGCTGTTCGGGCCGTCGAACCCGCGGCAATGGCGGCCGTGGGGCCCGGCGGTCTCGGTGGTCGGCCCGGCAGCGGGATTCGACTGCTCCCCCTGTTTTGAAACGGGGAATCGGGCCTGCGACCACCGGGGGTGTTTGACCGGGATTTCGCCGGATGCCGTCCCCTGCCCGATCCGCGGATCGGATGGCATATAACCTACAACAATATCGAAGGATTCATTATGGTCCCCCATCTCCGTTCCTCACTGGCCGCCGTTCACGACCTGGCCCGGCACACCTTCCGGCAGGGCGTTTTCCTGCGCGACACCGCATGGGATTTCTGGCGGTACAGCATCGATTTGACCCAGCGATCCGTTCTCATGAGCGATGTGCTCCGCCGTCGGGGCAATCAGTACTTCGACTACATGGCGGCGTCCATGCCGCCCATCACCCCCTTTCCCCTGGAGGCGATCCTGGACGGCCGGGAACTGGACCGTCCGGTCAACCGGACCCTGGTGCGGGTGACCGACCGCCGTACCGCCGATACCGGTCGCCGCAGCGAATGGGGCGACCAGACGAAGCGGCCCATCATCTTCCAGGACCCCGATGCCGGCCGGGGGCTCATCAGCGCCTCCCGGTATACCTCGGAGATCGGACTCGCCATCGATACGGGCCACCCGACCTTTCTCATTCTCGTCCAGCCCGGGACGATCCGTGGGCAGACGATGGACGACCTCGTCGCCGCCACCCGGATTTTCGCGGAAACGGTCCGGGAGATCTGCCCCCACGACCAGCCGCCGGCCTTTGTCGGCAACTGCCAGGCGGGGTGGCAGATGGCCCTGTCGGCGGCCCAGTCGCCGGGTGTCGAGGGCCCCGTCGTCCCGGTGGGCGCCCCCCTTTCCTACTGGTCCAGGGGCGAGGAGACCCACAGCCTCCGGTATGCCGGCGGTCTTTCATTGGGCACCTGGCTGCCCCTGTTCATGGGCGACATCGGCGATGACGTCATCGACGCCCTCCCGCCTCTCCATTTCGAGCTGTTCGACATCGACCGGCACCCCATCCTGGACAGCCTCAAATGGCTCCAGGAGGTGGACGATGAAAAGAAGATCGCGGTCTTCCTGACCCAGCAGAAATGGATCTACGGGTTTCACCCCATCGCGGCCAAACAGTTTTACTGGATCATCCGGGAATTGTTCGTGGGCAATAAACTGGAGCGGGGTCTCGTGCAGCTCGACGGCAGCTCCCTGGACATGCGCCGCATCCGGAGCGCCATCGTCTTCACCTCCTACGGCGACACCATCACCCCCGTGCCCCAGGGCATCGGCTGGATCCCCCGGGTCTGGCCGTCCACCGACGAGATCAAGCGGGCCGGCGTAAAACTGGCGCTCATCCACCACGAACGGGCCGGTCACCTGGCCATTTTCGTCTCGGCCAAAGTGGCGGACAAGGAACACCGGCAGATCATCGGCGTCCTCGGCGACGACTTCGACGACCTGCCGCCGGGCCTCTACCGGATGGAGATCGCGTCGGAAGGCGACCATCCGCCCCGCTACACCACGGCCTTCCGGGAAATCGACGTGGACGACATCCGGGCGCTCCTGGACGACACCGACCGGCCCCTGTTCCACCGGGCCGCCGTGGTGTCGGAGGTGTTCGACCGGCTCTACCGCGTCACCGCCCGGCCCTGGGTCCGGATGGGGTCCAATCCCATGACCGCCGAGGGGCTCCGCCAGTTCCACCCCATGCGGCTCCGGGTCGCCGCCCCGTCGGACCGCCGCAACCCCATGGCCTACGCCGTCCGGACCGGGGCGGAGGCCATCCGGAAACACCGCCTGCCCGTTGGACCGGACAACCCGTTTTCCCGGATGGAACGGCTCAACCGGGACCTGCTCGCCGTGGGCCTCAACCTGTTCAAGGAGATCCGGGACGCGGCCTCCGAGACCGCCTTTCACTTGATGTACGGAGACGGCAACCCCCTGATGAAGACCTTCCTGCCTGCGGATCTGTTCGCGGACGACGGCCTCGACCCGGCCGAAACGGCCCGCCGCCGGTTCCCCACGCTGTTTCGGGGCATGGACGATCCGCCGCCGTGTGCGTTCATTCCGCCGGTGGATTTGTGGGAGCGATGGCTGGATCCGGCCCTGATCACGGGCGGGTTGAAGGGGTTGCTGCCGGGGCCCATCATCCATTCCGGGGGCCCTTTTTTCCCCGACCTGTACGGGTTCTGGAGGGAGGAAGCCCGGGAATCGTTCTGGGACGGGTGGACGCCGTGGCTCAGGGCGGCCCAGGCGTTCACGGGCACGGAGGGGCCCACCAACTGAAAGGTCAGGCTTCCATTTCCGCTTTTACCCGGTCGAACTCGGCCATGAGGCCGGTGAGGCCGGTGGAGACGGCCGCCATGTCGCCGTCTTTTGCCGAGGATTCCAAAGCCAGGGCCGCAAGCCGCAACGCCTCGGCGCCCAGGTTGGCGGCGGAGCCCTTGATGGTGTGGAGCCGATGCTGGGCGGCCTGGGCGTCGCCGGATGCAAGGTCGTTTTCCAACGCCTCGATCTGGCCGGGAATGTCATTCAGGAACATCTCGATCAGAACCCCGGCCAGGGCTTCGTCGCCCATCAGCCGTTCCATGAAGCCCGCCCGGTCGAAGACCGGCGCATCCGCGGACGCGACGGGCCGGGGGGGCGCAGTGGGGGCGGGGCCCGAAGGGGCCGTTTCCGGCAGCCATTTCTCCAGGATGCCGGCCAGGGCCCGGGGGGTCACCGGCTTGGGGATGTAATCGTCCATGCCCGCCGCCTCGCATTTTTCCCGATCGCCCGTCATGGCGTGGGCCGTCATGGCGATGATGGGAATCCCGGGGTCCCGGACGCCGGACGCCGGATCGCGGACCCGGCGCGCGGCGGTCAGGCCGTCCATTTCCGGCATCTGCACGTCCATCAGCACCAGGTCGTAGGGCACCCGTTCCAGTGCCCGGATCGCCTGGAGCCCGTTGCCCGCCGTATCGGCACGGAGGCCCAGCTTTTTCAGGATGGAAACGGCCACTTGCTGGTTGACCGGGTTGTCCTCGACCACCAGAATACGGCCTTCCCTCCGCCGCATCTCCCGCAGGGTGTGTCGCGTGACCAGGGGCGGGTCCCGGTCCGGCATGGATTCACCCGATAGTGCCAGGGCCAGGCTGTCGAACAAATCCGACCGGCGAACGGGCTTGGTGAGATAGGCGGCGAACCCGATCGCTTTCAGGCGGCGGGCGTCCTCGCGTCGGCCCTGGGAAGTCATCATCACCAGGCGGGTTTTTTCCAAGCCGGGGGCGGAACGGATCGTCCGGCCCAGGGTTTCGCCGTCCATGCCCGGCATCTGCATGTCCACCACCACCGCCTGGAACGGGTCCCCCGTTTTCCCGGCCCGGCGAAGGGTGTCCAAAGCGGACAGCCCGTCCGGCGCCGTGGCGGCCCGGGCGCCCCAGGCGGTGAGCTGGGCCAGCAGCACCTCCCGGTTGGTGGCGTTGTCGTCCACCACCAGGATCCGGGCGGACCGGATCTGGCCCTGTCGGACGGGCGGTCGCGCCGGTTCGGCCGCCCGTCCGAACCGGGCGGTGAACCAGAAGGTGGCCCCCTGCCCCGCGTCGCTTTCCACGCCGATCTCGCCCCCCATCATGGTCGTCAGTTTCCGGGAAATGGCCAGCCCCAGACCGCTACCGCCGTATTTCCGGGTGGTGGATGCATCCACTTGACTGAACTCGTCAAACAGCGCCGCCTGCTTTTCCGCCGGGATGCCGATGCCCGTATCGCTCACCGTGAACCGCACCGCCACGGCGTCTTCGGCGGCGGGCTCCCGCGCGGCCCGCACGGCCACTTCGCCTTTTTCGGTGAACTTGATCGCGTTGCCCGCAAGGTTGACCAGGACCTGCCGCAATCGGGTGGGGTCGCCGTGGAGGCGGGAGGGCACGTCCGGATCGGCGGCGCAGACAAACTCCAGCCCCCGCTCCTGGGCCCGGAGGGAGAGCATGTCGGCAAAGTCCTCCATGAG
>CAYPCE010000102.1:0-12777 GCA_964409085.1 uncultured Desulfobacteraceae bacterium
GACGAATACGTCTGGGGCGACGTGGACCGGATCTCGCCCGAGGCGCCGGTGCAGGTGGTCTCTGTCGGACGGGAGGCATTCACGCTGGGCGGGGCCGGCAATGTGGTCAACAATCTGACGGCCCTGGGCGCACCGGTGAGCGTGGCCGGGGTCATCGGGGACGGCGAGGACGGCCGGACCATGATGGACCGGTTCGCCGCTCTGGGCGCCGATGTGTCGGGCGTGATCCGGGAGGACGGCCGCCGGACGACCCGGAAGACCCGGGTCATCGCCGCCAACCAGCATGTGGTACGCATCGACCGGGAGACCCTGAAACCTGTTGCGGCAAAGACCCATGGCCGCCTGGAAGCCCGCATTCGGGCTCTCCTTCCGTCGGTGGACATCGTGCTGGTATCCGATTATGACAAAGGACTTCTGACCCCGCCTTTCCTGGCACGCATCATCGGGTCCGTTCGGGATGCGGGGAAGCGGGTGATATGCGACCCCAAGGGCCGGGACTTTTCGAAATACCGGGGCGCCGACCTCATCACCCCCAACCGGAAAGAGGCGGCCCTGGCATCCGGGATCGACATCCGGGACGAGTCTTCCCTCCAGCAGGCTGCCGACGCGATCATGGAGACCGCCCATCTTCGCGATCTCCTCATCACCCGGGGGAAAGAGGGCATGACCCTGTTCGGGCGGGATCGGCCTCCGTTGCGGATTCCGGCCGAGGCGCGCCAGGTCTTCGACGTGTCCGGGGCCGGGGACACGGTCCTCTCTCTTCTGGGACTGTCCCTGGCGGCGGGTGCGTCCCTGGCGGAAGCGGCCCGTCTGGCCAACACCGCCGCCGGCATCGTGGTGGGGAAGGTGGGGGCCGCCGCCGTCTTCCGGGCGGAGCTGGAAAGCGCCCTGGGGCGATCGGCGGCGCCGGCGTCCAAATTCCGGTCCATGGCCGAACTGGCGGCCCTCGCCATGGAACTGCGCGGGGCCGGCCGCCGGATCGTCCTGACCAACGGATGTTTCGACCTGCTCCATACCGGCCACATCATGCTGTTTGGGGAGGCCAAACGGCACGGCGACGCGCTGATCGTGGCCGTGGACGACGACGCCTCCGTTGCCGCCGTCAAGGGGCCGGGCCGGCCCGTTATCGGCCAGGACCAGCGGGTCCGCCTCCTGAGCGCCCTGGATGACGTGGACTACGTGACGGTCTTCTCCCCGGGGCAGCTCGGCGCCCTGGTCCGCACGGTCGGGCCGGATGTGCTGCTCAAAGGGAGCAACTACGAGGGCCGGGAGATCATCGGCCGGGAGGCCGTCGAAGCCGCCGGCGGCCGGGTGGTCTTCGCTCCCACCATCGGCGGGCTCTCCGCCGATGCCATCATCGACCATATCCGGCGCGGCGAGACCGCGTCCTGATCCGGGAAACCGCCATGTTGTCCATGCAGGAAACGTCCGACGGGATCGTCTTCAAGATTTTCGTCCAGCCCCGGGCCTCGAAGAACGGCATCGCGGGGCTCCACGACGACGCTCTGAAAATCCGGCTGACCGCGCCGCCGGTGGACAACAAGGCCAACAAAATGTGCGTCCAGTTTCTGGCCAGACAGCTCGGGGTCTCCAAATCGACCCTGGCGATTGTTTCAGGGCAGACGGGACGATCCAAAAGCGTGCTGTTTCGCTATGAGAACGACCCACCCCTGAAAGGAGACGCCAGAGAGATTAAAAAACGGATTATGGAGCTGGCGCAATGATCGATACGGAAATGAAAGGAGAAGTCCTTCAAAAGATTGCCATGGCATCCGTTTCAAAGATGCCGTCGTTGAAGGGGCTTTTATCGACGATGCGTATATCTACCGGGCACAATAAAGGAGGCGACCATGCATGACGTCCTATTCGAACCGTTTGACATGGGGGGGAAGACACTGAAAAACCGGCTGACCATGGCCCCGCTCTACCTGGGGTACGCCGGCGAAGGCGGCACGGTCAGCCCGTTGCTCTTGGAACACTACCGGCAGATGGCCGCCGGCGGTGTGGCCATGGTGGTGGTGGAAAACGCGACGGTGGATCACCCGACCGGTTCCGGGTCCGACCGGACCATCCGGGCGGACACCGATGACAATCGGGATGGCTTAGAGCGGCTGGCTGAAACCATCCGGTCGGAAGGGGCCCTGGCCTGCCTCCAGATCAACCACGCCGGGCGATTCGCCGGCGCCGCGCCGGCGCCCGTTGCCCCGTCGGCGGTGGAGACCTTCGGCCGAACGCCCCACGCCCTGACCGAACCGGAGATCGGCGCGGTCCAGGACCGGTTCGCCGAGGCGGCCAAACGGGTCCGGGACGCCGGGTTCGACATGGTGGAACTCCACGGCGGCACTGGATACCTGCTTTCCCAGTTCCTTTCACCCAGGACCAACAAGCGGACCGACGGCTACGGCGGCTCCCTGGAAAACCGGGGCCGTTTTCCCCTGGAGACCCTGGGACGGGTCCGGGCCGCCGTAGGCGGTTTTCCCGTCGGGTACCGGTTTCTGGCCGATGAATGGCTGCCCGACGGCCTGACTCTGGAGGAATCGACCCGATTCGCCAAGATGCTGGCGGCGGCCGGCATCGATTATATCTCGGTCATGGGCGGGACCTACGAGTCCTTTTTCCTGCCCGAGGTCGTGGAACGGTCCCAAAGGCAGGGCTATATGACGGATCTATCGGCCGCCGTGAAGAGGGTCGTGGACGTGCCGGTGATCGCGGCCGGGCGCCTCGACACCGGGGAGGCCGCCGGAAAGGCCATCACGGCGGACGATGCGGACCTCATCGGACTGGCCCGTCCCCTGTGGGCGGACCCCGACTGGCCCCGAAAAGTCGGCGAGGGCCGGGAAGGGGAGATCATCCATTGCGACCCCGAGTGCGACGCCTGCATGAAGCTGGTCATGAAGGGCAAGCCCGCCTTCTGCGTCCGGTGGCCCCATGAAAAGATGCGGGATATGAAAGATCGGTTCGAATAACGGGATCGTAAAAACAAAAACCTTTTTTACCGGGAAACCGCAGGGGCGAAACCTTTTTCGCCCAAGAGGAAGCGAGACCAAAATGACGGAAAGCGCGACATCGGCGGAACTGGATAGAGCACGACCCTACCTTTTTTATCAGACGGCGACCCGGCTGCCCCTGGTCAAAAAGGCCGGGGGCATCTACATTTGGGACGAGGATGGGAAAGAATACATCGACGGCTGCTCCGGGGCCATGATCAGCCATCTGGGACACGGGCATCCGCGGCTGCTCCGGGCCATGGCGGATCAGGCGGCCTCGGGCGTGGTGTTCGCCTACCGGACCCAGTTCGAGAGCCGGCCGGCCCTGGAACTCGCCGGCGCGCTGGTGGACGCCTCGGCCCCCCACCTGGACCGGATCTTCTACGTTTCGGGCGGGTCCGAAGCGGTGGAGTCGGCCATGAAGATCTGCCGTCAGTATTTCTGGGCCAAAGGGGAAGGCGGCCGCCACATCTTCATCAGCCGTTCACCCGCCTACCACGGCTCCACCATGGGCGCCCTGGCGCTGACCACCTACGCGCCGCTGGAGAACCCGTTCCGTCCCCTTACCCGGTCCTATCCCAAGATCCCGGCGCCCTACTGCTACCGGTGCCACTACGGCGCCGCCTATCCGGAATGCGGGATCCGGTGCGCCCGGGACCTGGAAACGGCCATCCTGGATCAGGGACCCGAGAACGTGATCGCCTTCGTGGCCGAACCCATCGGCGGCGCCTCTACCGGCGCGGTGGTCCCCCCCGAGGAATATTTCATGATCATCCAGGGGATCTGCCAGAAATACGGTATTTTCCTCATCTTCGACGAGGTGATGACCGCCTTCGGCCGCACGGGCAAGCTCTTCGCCTACGAGCACTGGAATACCGAGGTGGACGTGGTGGCCTTGTCCAAGGGGATGGGGGCGGGGTACTACCCGGTCGGGGCCATTGTTGCCCGGCAGGAGATCGCCGACACGGTGGTGGAAAGCGGCGGGTTCCAGCACGGCCACACCTATGCCGGCAATCCCATGGCCTGCGCCGTGGGCCTGGAGGTGATGAACGTGATCCGGGACGATGACTTGTGCGGCAACGCCGAGCGTACGGGAGGGATCCTGAAATCCGGCCTGGAAGAGCTGGCGACGCGCCATCCCATCATCGGGGACGTCCGGGGCCGGGGGCTGCTGTTGGGGATCGAACTGGTGGAGGACCCGGACACCCGGGCACCCTTTCCGGCGGAAAAGAGCATGAATCTCCGCCTCACCCGGGAGGCTCGGAAAAAGGGGTTGATCCTCTACCCGCGCCGGTGCATCAATGGCCTGTCCGGCGACCACCTGGTGGTGGCCCCGCCGCTCATCATCACCCAAAAGCAGGTGGGGGATATCCTCGACCGGTTGGATGCGGCCCTGGCTCAGCTTTCCTGAGCCAGGGGCAGCGAGGCGTTGATGGCCTTGATGTGGGCGGTTTCCTCCCGGTTGATATCCGTCATATGGTGCTCCATGAGCCCCCGCAATCGCGGATCTTCGAACCGGTGGATGCTGAAGGCGGGGACCGCCTCGAATCCCCGCCGCACCTTGTGGCCGCCCCCGATTCCGGGATCGAACCGGGAGATCCCGTTCCGGATGGCCCACTCGATGGGCGCGTAATAGCAGGTATCGAAGTGGAGGGCGTGGCGCTGTTCCGCACTGCCCCAATACCGGCCGAAGAGCCGGTCGCCTTTGGTGGCCAGCAGGGACATGCCGATGGGACGGCGGGGATCGGATTCGGGGGCGGCGGCCATGAAGATCAGGCGGTGCCGGAAATGGTCGTGGAGCGACTCAAAAAAGGCTCCGTTGAGGTAATGGCAGCCCCAGGGGCCGAATTTCCGGTTGGTACCCGCGTAGAAGCGGTACATCCGCGTGAAGAAATCCCGGGGGATATCATCCCCGGCATAGGCCCGGACGCGGATTCCCGCTCGCCGGAGGGACCGGCGTTCCCGTCGGATGTTTTTCCGCTGGCTCGATTTGAAGATGGCCAGAAAATCATCGAAGTGGTCATAGCCCCTGTTGTGCCAGGCAAACCCGCTGTGGATCCAGGGACTGAATCCATGGGGCAGCGCTTCCCGGACCCATGCGGGGTCGGCGAACAGGAAATGGACCCCGGAAAAACCGGATCGGTGGCAGCGGCGTTGGATCTCCCCGAACATCACCCGGGTGATGTTTTGGGCGTTCAGGCCCGGCGCGATGAGGAACCGGTACCCGGGAACCGGGGTAAAGGGGGTCATCCCCACCAGCTTGGGATAGTAGGTGATGCCCAGTCGATGGGCCACCTCGGCCCACGGGATATCGAAAATGAATTCGCCTTCACTGTGGGTCTTGATGTAGAGCGGGGCGGCGGCTGCCAAACGGTCGCGGTGCCACAGGGTCAGGTGGGTGGGGGTCCACCCCGTATCCGGGGCGGCGCAGCCGGTGGTCTCCAGCAGACGGAGCCAGTCCCATTCCAGAAACGGGGTTTCGGCGGGAAGGGCGAGCCGGTTCCAGGCGGTTTTGTCGACCCGGGAGATGTCGTCGATCCATCTGACCGAATAGGCGGTTTGCGGTTCACTCATCGTGGCGTCTTCCATCCGGTGGCGGGGCAGGATCCCCCCACCGGCGTCCTCCTGTGCATCCGTTGGATACCCTCCCCCGGAGAGGGCTTATCTTTCCATCATAGGGCATGATCCGCCCCTGTACAAGGGGGAAATCGTCGGGATGATTCGTAAAAAAGGCTTGAAACTTTTACAGCCCTGTGTTACGCGATCCCTTCGGTTTATGCTCCGCCCGCTTTGTACCGTTAACCCCAAGCTATCGGAAAGGAATCGGATAAGAAAATGACCTCAAAAAACGAAGTGAAGTTGGCGTATTGGCTCGCCGCCGTCTTCTTGGTTGTGGGGGTTTTGAGTTACACGGCCTTCTCCGCGAAACCGCCCGAGGAGCCGGTTCGGATGGTGCTCACCGCGAGCACCGGCAAGGTGGTGTTCGATCACTCGAATCACACCTATGGATACGGCCTCGACTGTGCGACCTGTCACCATCATCCCATGGATTCGGATGAGATCCGTTCCTGCGGCGCATGCCACGACCTGCCGGCGGACGGGAGCGATCCCCAGGCGTGCCTGGACTGTCATGATCCAGAGGATTACGACCTGGAGATGGTGCCCAAGCGGGCCGACGCCTTCCATTACCAGTGCGCCGGATGTCACGAGCAAAACGGCGCCGGACCGATGACGAACGATTGCTCTTTGTGTCATGTCAAATAGGAACAACGGTCACATTAATGCGGTAAACAAAAAGGTTGGACTATGATAAAGAGATCATTTTTCGGTTTGGCAAAGCCTCGGTTCGTGTATGAATCGCTCGAATCGCCCATGACGCCCGAACGGATTCCGACGCCCAAAAAAGCGACCCTCCATTTCGATCAGCCCCTGGAACGGCGGGACGCCCTCCTGCTGAATCCCGGAGACCCGGTGACCACCGGGCAGAAGCTGATCCTGACGGAGGAGAGCGACGACTATGTGATTTCCCCGGTTACCGGTACAGTGGCCACCGTTTCCGCCTTCATCGGCGATTTCGGGGCGTCCTGCACGGCCGTTACCATCGATGTGGCGGCAGAGGAAACGGTGGACAGCGGGTTTGCGGACGCCAGCGGAGAGGTCACGCTGGAAACCGCCGCCCGGTATCTTCAGCACCTGCCGGGAAATCCCCCTTTCAAGGCCCTGGCCGATCCCCGGATCGCCCTCGACACCCTCGTCGTGACCGGCCTCGATCCGGACCTGCTGATCGCCACCAATCAGCAGCTCATCCAATCCAACGTCAACATCATGAACCGGGGCATCAGCATCCTGAAGAAGATGACCCATGCCAAGTACGTGGTCATCGCCCTCCCCCGGCAGTTGGTGAAGCGGGCCGGCGGCATCGGCGGGGCCTCCGGTGCGGAGGTCCGGGCCATCTCCGACGACTATCCATCCGCACTGCCGCCCTTCATCATGAAGGAGGTCCTGGGCCAGGTGGTCCCGGCGGGCAAGAGCAGCACCGACATGGGCGTGGCCTTTTTTACGGCCGAGGCGGTGATCGGCGTCGCCAAAGCCTTTGAATCCGGTGCGATCCCGGTGACCAAGACCCTCACGGTGATCAAAAAAGACCTGTCCCGGACCCTGGTGGAAGCCCGTATCGGGACCCCCCTTCGCGACATTTTCGCCATCTGCGGGATCACCTTAAACGACCGGGATCGGATCATCCTCGGTGGTCCCCTGACCGGGACCTCCATTTACACCGAGAATTACCCCGTCGGACCCGAGACCGATGCGGTCATGGTGCAGGACAGCGGTGACGTGTCCCTGGTCGCGGATGACCCCTGCATCAATTGCGGCGAGTGCATCCGGATCTGCCCGGCGGACATCCCCGTGAACATGCTGGTCCGGTTCTGCGAGGCGCGCCAGTATGAAACGGCCGCCGACGAATACGATCTCTATTCCTGCATCGAATGCGGGCTCTGCACGTTCGTCTGCCCGTCCCGGATCCCCATTTTCCAGTACATCCGTCTGGCCAAATACGAATTGGCCAAAACCGAAGCGGACATCGAGCCTGTGGAAGAGACTCCGGTAGACACGACGGAGGAGGGGGCGGAAGAGACAGTGGAGGAATCACAAGAAGAGACAGCGGAGGAAACAGATGCGTAATCAGAAAAGATTCATCGTTTCGCATGCTCCCTTCTGGCACGATGGGAGCGGAATCACCGAGCGCAGCCACCACACCTTTCTGGCGGCGCTCCCGGCGGCGATCTTCGGGGTCGTCAAGTACGGCATGCCGGCGGTCGGCGTGCTGTCGCTATCCATCTCCTTCGCCATACTCTGGGAACTGGCTTTCAACAAGGTCTCCAAGGCGTCGGAGACCATCGGGGACGGCAATGCGGCCCTGATCGGGCTCCTGTTCGGCATGGTGCTGCCCGCCGGCGCTCCCTGGTGGCTGGTGCTGGTGGGAACCTTCATCGCGGTGATCATCGGGAAGCAGATCTACGGCGGCATCGGCGGCAATCCCTTCAATCCCATCGCCATGGCCATGGCCATTCTGATGCTCTCCTGGGGGTTATACATCGACATCGATGTGGCCTTGGTCCATTACAGTTTCGACCATTACGCCCTCTACCCCATGGCCGCCCTGAAGCATTTCGGCCCCTCGGCCGTGGAGGGCGTAACCGCCGCCGACCTTCTCATGGGCAACCAGGCCAGCGCCATCGGGACGACCTTCGGACTGGGGCTGATTCTTGGCGGCGTATACCTGATCCTGCGCGGATTTATCCGGTGGGAGATCTGCCTCTCTTTCCTGGTTGGCGTGATCCTGACGGCCCTGATGTTCAAGGCCAACGACGCGGCCCGGTTCGGCGGACCCGTCATCCACCTGTTCTCCGGTTATACCCTCATCGGCGCCTTTTTTCTCGCGACGGAGGACTCCTCGTCCCCTGTCAATTTCGTGCCCATGATCCTTTACGGGCTGGTCGGCGGCATGCTGACGGTGCTGATCCGGAATATCGGGGCCTGGATCGACGGCGTATTCCTGTCCATTCTCATCATCAATACCATTAACCCGCTTTTGGACAAAATCCGGCCAAAAGCCCTAGGAAAGGTTGTTTAAAATGCGTGAGATGATCAAAATGGTGGTAGTCCTTACGGTTTTAAGCGCTTTTTCCGGCGGACTGCTCGCCGCCATTCGCAACAACACCCAGGACCGAATCGAGATGCAGCAGCTCACCTTCGTCAAGGGCCCCGCCATCAAAGGAATTTTCGAGGGAGCGAAAAACGACCCCATCCAGGACCGGTTCACCGTCAAGGACGGCGATACCGAGCGGACGGTCTTCGTCGCCACCTATGACGACAAACCCACCGCGGTGGCCATGGAAGACTACGGCAAAGGGTACGGAGGGGATGTGGGCGTCATGGTCGGCATCAGCCTGGAAACCGACAAGCTGGTGGGGGCCAACGTCACCACCCATGCGGAGACCCCGGGAATGGGCGCGAGGGCCAAGGAAGACCCGGCCTTCACGGAACAATTCGTTGGAAAGGACGCCACCACGCCCATCAAGGTGGCCAAGGATGGCGGCGAAATCAACGCCCTTTCCGGCGCGACCATCACCTCCCGGGCCGTGAGCAACGCGGCCACCCGTGTGGGGGATGCGTACACGCGCCTGAAACCGGAAATCCAGGACAAGGTAAAAGAATTTACCAAATAGGAGATAAAGATGGCGAAATCTATCGGTCAGGAATTCGTAAAAGGTCTATGGGAAGAGATACCGCCGTTTCGTCTCGTGCTCGGCCTCTGCCCCGTACTGGCGGTGACCAAGACGGTTCAGGACGGCGTCGGCATGGGAATGGCCACCACCTTCGTGCTGTTCGGTTCCAACCTGCTCGTCTCCTCTCTTCGGAAAATCATTCCCCCCAAGGTCCGCATCGCCTGCTTCATCATCGTGATCGCCACCTTCGTGACCATGGTGGAACTGCTGATGCAGGCATTCGCGTATCCCCTGTTTCTCAGCCTGGGTATTTTCATTCCCTTGATCGTGGTCAACTGCGTGGTGCTGGGGCGTTCCGAGGCGTTCGCCTACAAGAACGGCGTGTTGCCCTCCATGGCGGACGGACTGGGCATCGGCCTGGGCTTTACGCTGT
Organism: uncultured Desulfobacteraceae bacterium; assembly: GCA_964409085.1. Classification (GTDB taxonomy): domain Bacteria; phylum Desulfobacterota; class Desulfobacteria; order Desulfobacterales; family JAABSP01; genus JAABTD01. Next base: position 9,651 of record CAYPCE010000102.1, read on the forward strand.
CCCTGGGCGCCCTGGGCGGGGTCCGGGAGCTGTTCGGCAACGGTACGCTGCTGGGCGCTTCGATCTTCGGTTCCTCCTTCGAGCCCTTCAAGTTCATGGTGGAGGCGCCCGGGGCCTTCGTCTGTCTGGGACTGATGCTGGCAATCATGAACCTCGTGGGAAAGAAATAGGAGTGTAAAAGATGGGTGATTTTATCGTCCTCGCCGTCAGTGCGATTCTGGTCAACAACATTCTGCTGGCCCAGTATTTGGGCAACTGCCCCTTCCTGGGCACCTCCAAGAAGATGGAGACCGCCGTGGGCATGTCCTTCGCCGTGGTCTTCGTGCTGGTCATGGCCGGCATCATTACCTGGATGGTCGATACCTTCGTCCTCAAGACCCTGAGCCTCGGGTATTTGCGAACCATCGCCTTTATCCTGGTGATCGCCTCCCTGGTCCAGTTCGTGGAAATGTTCCTTAAAAAATCGATCCCGGCCCTCTACGCGGGCCTGGGCATTTTCCTGCCCCTGATCACCACCAACTGCGCGGTCATGGGGGTTTGCCTGATCAACATCAACGAAGAATATACGTTCATCCAGGCCCTGGTGTCCTCCTTTGCCTACGCCGTGGGGTTCGGTCTGGCCCTGATCCTGTTCGCCGGCATCCGGGAGCGGGTCCTTCTGGGCCGGGTGCCCCGGCCGCTCCAGGACACTTCCATCGCCCTGGTGACCGCCGGGATCATCTCCCTCGCGTTTTTCGCCTTCAAGGGAATGGTTTAATTTCCGTCTAACGAGGAGCATCCACTATGTTAGAAGCATTTCTGTTCATGCTGTCCATCGGGGCGGTCTGCGGCGCCGTGCTCAGTTTCGCGTCGAAAATATTCTATGTCTGGGAAGATCCGCGGATTGCCGAGGTCGAGCACTATCTGGCGGGCGCCAACTGTGGCGGGTGCGGATATGCCGGGTGTTCCGCAGCGGCGGTGGCCGTGGTGGAAGGCAAAGCCCCCCCCAGTGTCTGTTCGGTGGCCGGCCCGGAATCGGCCATGCAGGTGGCGTCGGTCATGGGCATGGACCCTGGTTCCATGGAGCCCAAGATTTCCATCAACCCCTGCGATGGCGGCGAGCGGGCCGACGACAAGTTCTACTATAACGGCGTCAACACCTGCGAGGCGGTGACGGCCATGTTCGGCGGCAAGCGCGTCTGCCAGGTGGGATGCCTGGGATACGGCGACTGCGTCCAGGTTTGCAATTTCAGCGCCATCAAGATCGGCCCCGAAGGGTATCCGGTCATCGACGAATTCAAGTGCGTGGGGTGCGGGGCCTGCGAGCGGGCCTGCCCCAAGGACCTCATCGAAGTCCGGTCCATGTCGGAGCGGCTGCTCCACACCAACCTGGTGGACGACGCCCTGGCCCCCTGCCAGCAGACCTGCCCGGCGGAGATCGACATCCCCGCCTATATCGAAGCGATCCGGGAGGGGAATTACGAAAAGGCCGTCAACGTCATCCGGGAGCGGAATCCCCTGCTGCTGGCCTGCGGCCGGGTCTGCCCTCATCCCTGCGAGGACTACTGCCGTCGCGGGATCGAGGACGAACCCGTCTCCATCAACCAGCTCAAACGGTTCGCGGCGGATTTCGAGATGAATTCCGGCAAGCGGCTCCCCATCCCCTGCGCCCCGGATACCGGCAAGCGCGTGGCGGTGGTGGGCGGCGGGCCGGCCGGCCTGTCCGCGGCGTATTTTCTCCGGCGGCTGGGCCACAGCGTTACCCTCTACGAGGGCATGGACCACCTGGGCGGCATGATCCGTTACGGCATCCCGGAATACCGGCTGCCCAAAAAGGTTCTCGACTGGGAGATCCAGGGGATATTGGATCTGGGCATCGAGGCCAAGACCGGCATGAAACTCGGCCGGGATTTCAACGTGGACGACCTGAAAAAAGAAGGGTTCGACGCGGTTTTCGTGGGCCATGGCGCCTGGGTCGATTACAACCTGGGCGTGGATGGGGAAGACCTGCCTGGGGCCTACAAGGGCATCGATTTCCTGTCGCGGCTGGCCAGCGGCGAGGAACTGCCCATCGCCGGCAAGAAAGCGGCGGTGGTGGGCGGCGGCAACAGCGCCATCGACTGCGTCCGGAACCTGCTGCGGTACGGGGCCGAGGAGGTCTCCATCGTCTACCGGCGGACCCGCAAGGAGATGCCGGCCAACGAGGTGGAAATCGACGCGGCCGATCATGAAGGGGTCAAGTTCGTCTTCCTGGCGGCGCCCAAACGGGTGGTCGCGGACGACGACGGCAACGTCACCCATCTGGAATACCTCCAGATGGAGCTGGGCGAGCCCGACGCCTCCGGGCGGCGGCGGCCGGTGCCCATCGAGGGCTCCGAGACGCTGCTGGAGGTGGACATCCTCATCACCGCCATCGGCCAGCGGCCCGACATGTCCTTCACCGAGAAATCCAGCGAGCTGAAGGACCTCAAGATCACCCGGTGGAACACCTTCGATACCGACCCGTACACCCTCCAGACCAACATCCCCTGGCTCTTTACGGGCGGGGATTCGGCCACCGGGCCTTCCCTGGTGGTGGAGGCCATCGGCGGCGGCCGCCGGGCGGCCCGGTCCATCCATCAGTATCTGTCCGACGAAGAGGTCAAACCGCCGGAGGGGGCGCTTTTCAAAAAGCACATCGAGGAGTCGCTCTTCGAAAAGGTGCCGGGCGTCACCCAAAAACCCCGGGCCGAGATGCCGGAACTCGAAGTTGAAGAGCGGATCGACAATTTCAAGGAAGTCGACCAGGTCCTTCCGGAAGACGAAGCCCTCCGGGAGGCCAACCGGTGCCTCTCCTGCTGCCGGCTCTGCTACAACCCGGATCTGGAGAAGGACGTGGCCTGATCCGATAGGTTAATTTTTATGCCCTGTAAACGCAAAGCAGGGCCTCATTAAAAATGCCATGGCGTCCCATAAGCGGGCGCCATGGCATTTTTGCGTGGCACGAAAAACACGCTTTTCCGCTGAACGAAGCCATGGGCCATTAAGGCGAATTCCGGAAATGAATACCCCAACAAGGCAAATTCAAAGGATCGCTCACCGCCGGCCGCGCGGGAGTGAACTCCCACGCTATTTTACCATGTTCCTACAGGACATTTCTATCCCCCTA
>CAYPCE010000103.1:0-12765 GCA_964409085.1 uncultured Desulfobacteraceae bacterium
GACCTTCGGGTTATGAGCCCGACGAGCTACCAGACTGCTCCACCCCGCATCAACTTAAAATATTTTATACCGTACAGAGCGGTTCCTGTCAATAATTTTCTTTTCCATTAATGGCTGTGGCCAAAATAGAGGGCGCTGAAATCCTTCAGGAGCGTCCGCAGGCGTTCGATATTTGTTAAGTCCGTGGTCTGCTTGCACTTCATGGCATAGATGAGCATCTCATGCAGCATATTGATCTTTTTGGCATAATTGGCATCGTCCGTTTTGATCCGCTGGGTCATGAAGTACTGGGCCACGATCTCCTGGAGCTTGTTGGCGTGCAGCTCCTTGTTGTTGATCCAGCGAACCAGTTGGTTGTAATTCACCGGGTCCGCCTTGCTCAATCCGATGATCTGCTTCATCGATTTTTCCATGGTATCGATGTGTTCACCGATGAGATCCGCCCGCACCTGGTCGTCGTAGATTCCGCAGGGAATCTCGCAGTGAGCCCCGGCGGTGACCGCCATAAAAAACAGGGCAATAAGGGCCAGGGTCAAAGGTATCGCGATCTTTTTCATGAAGGGCCTCCTTTTCTGTTTGGGGATACCGTTCGTGCTAATTGACATCGATCAACCACGGGGAAATGATAACGCACCGGCGTTGACCTGGCAAGGCCAAACAGTTTATGAATCTGTATTCATGTGGAATATTCATCATTTAAGGCCCGCCCGTTTCCGGAGCGCCCGGATGGGCGCCCCGGACGGCACGGGGTGAGAGCGGAGCGGCAAGGGCCGATCCGGAGGAAAAGCGGTGGATCCGGCGGACCGCAGCGACCGCCGGATCCGGATCAGGGGGTTGGAAGAACCGGTGTTCCGAAACCCATCGGCGCGACCGTACCGGCCAGGGACGGCCATCAGCCGGTCATCGCGTCTACAGGGTCCGGATCACCTCGGGAACGATATCCGACCAGCCCAAGGGCATGAAATGGATGCCCTGGGCCATGGGCGCGATCTCTTTAACCAACCGGATGGTGATTTCGGTGGCGGTTTTCTTCCGGTCTTCCAGTGTGGAAACCTTGTCCATCTCGTCGATGATCCAGTCCGGCACGGTGATGCCGGAGACGTTCTTGTTCATGAACCGCGCCATTTTCGCCGATTTGACCACGACCACCCCATACTGGACCGGAACGCCGAAGCGGTCGGTCCGGTTGGCCATCCGCTCGAAGACCGCCGGGTCGTAGACCGCCTGGGTCTGAAAGAAAGCGGCGCCGGCGTCGATCTTTTTTTCCATTTTCGTCAACTGCAGGTCCAGGGGCTCGAAATTGGGATTGACCACCGCGCCCAGGGAGAGGCGGGTCGGCCGGACCAGATCGTTTCCGACCATGTCCTTGCCGTCGTTCAACCCCTTGGCGACCTTGAGCAGTTGGACCGAATCGAGATCGAAGACGCTCTTGGCCCCATGGTGGTCGCCCAGGCTGGTGTAATCGCCGGTAAGGCACAGGACATTGTCGATGCCCAGGGAACAGGCCGACAGCAGGTCGGATTGCAGCGCAATGCGGTTCCGGTCCCGACAGGTCATCTGATAGATGGGTTCGAAGCCCTGCCCCTTGAGCATCACCGACGCCGCCAGGGAGCCGAGGCGCATCACGGCACTCTGGTTGTCCGTCACGTTGATGGCGTGAACATGATCCTTGACGATCTGGGCTTCCCGGAGGCATCCGGGGGGTTCGCTGCCATTGTCCCGACGCAGGCACCCCTTGACCGGACCGACTTCGCTGGTGAGGACGAATTCGCCTTTTTCAAACAGGTCTGCCAGTCTCATGCCACCCTCCTTTCCCGGATCAACAGCTTCCGGGGCTTGGCCATCTTGCTGTAATCCTTGGGCGCCATGAACCGACGCAATTTATCCAGCTCTCCCAGCGCCGACATGCGATGATAAATCAGCACCCAGGCGCAATCCCGCTCCGGGTCCACCTCGCATTTGCCGTTTTCCGCCCCGCCGCAGGGGCCGTTGAGGAGCCCTTTGGCGCATTTGGTCACCGGGCAGATGCCGCCGGTCTCGTTGAGGATGCATTCCCCGCATTCCTGGCACTGCTCCAGGGCCAGCTCGCCCGTGACCAGGGTGTCCATGTGGCCCACGGAATCGAGGCCGGTCTTGACCGGGACCGTGATGTCCATGGATTCGATGACTTGCCGTGCGATCTGGACCGCCCCGCCGCATCCCAGCACCACCACGGCATCGGCCTTTTCCAGGTCGTCGGCAAGGGGCTTCAGCGTGGTTTCGGTCTTCCCCACATAACAGGTCCGCTCCGGCGTGGCCGCCAGCGCCACGGTCTTGCCATTGTGCTTGAATTTTTCGGCCAGTTCGGCCACCTGGTCCGAGCCGCCGGTGCCGCAGACCTTGGCGCAACCGTCACAGCCCACCACGGCCAGGGCCTCATAGCCATCGACAGCGGCCATGATCTCTTCAAAGGGTTTCGGTGTGGTTCCGATCATTTCAGTGTCTCTCCTTTTCGTTCAGAGGGCATCCATTGGGACGGATCGGATGGGTCCATCCAATCCGGTGCTTTTCTCTTCCCAAAGCAAAACAGATGCCAAACCCCGACAAGGAAAGACCGAAACCGTATCAAACCATTGATTAATTAACATTTTACCGTTTTATTCGCCCGCCCGTCCCCGGACGGGTGTTTACACTTGGACGCCGATATTGGTTTACACCTGTCATCTGCTAACAGACCCGCTTACGCAAAGATCGCATCCGGCTTGTAGGGGTGGGTCCCTTCGATCACCTCCACGCCGGCCTTGGCCCGGATTTTCTTGATGATGGTCTCGCTGTGGGGGCAGTGGTCGGTGATGCAGGGCGCCACATGGACCTTGGTGGGCCGTTCGTCCATGGGCTGGTTCCACAGGTTGATCTGGGCCAGGCGGGTCACGATGGCCGCCCCGGGACAGTCCCCGCAGTTGAGGAGCGCGGTCATCTCAGCATCCGTCTCCTTGTACCGGGCGAATTCCCCTTCCCGGCGGTTGAACCCCACCATGCACCGGGAACACCCGATGCAAACATCGTCCATGGCCTGTTTGCAGCCGACAATGAGAATCTTTTCCATGACGTTTTCTCCTTTCATATAGAGCCAAATCTCTAAATGCAGGTTTTCGAGAAATTTGTCAAGAAAAATCAGATCTCTTTTTTGACAGCCACGGGCTCGCCCCCCTTGACCCGGGAGGCCCGGGGGTGGCGGAGTTTAATGGGCGCCCGCTCGGCGCCCCGGACCTTGAGGTTGAGAAGTTCCACGAAAACGGAAAACGCCATGGCGAAATAGATGTAGCCCTTGGGGATGTGGAGGTCGAATCCCTCGCCGATGAGGGAGACGCCCACCAGCAGCAGAAAACTCAGGGCCAGGATCTTGATGGTGGGGTGGGTCTCCACGAACCGGCCGATGGCCCCGGCCAGGGCCATCATGACGCCCACCGCGATGACGATGGCCGCCACCATTACGGCCAGTTGCTCGGCCAGGCCGATAGCGGTAATGACCGAGTCGATGGAAAAGACGATGTCCAGCAGCATGATCTGGATCACCACGCTTTTAAAAGAGGCGACGGCCCGGCCCGCGTCGTCGCCGCCGTGGCCCTCTTCCCCCTCCAGGTTGGCGTGGATCTCCACGGTACTCTTGCCCAACAAAAAGAGCCCGCCCAGGATGAGGATGAGATCCCGCCCCGAAATCTCGTTGCCGAACACGGAAAACCAGGGGTGGGTCAGCCGCATGATGAGGGTAATGGAAAAGAGAAGGGCGATCCGCGTGACCATGGCCAGGGCCAGGCCGACCGTCCGCCCCTTTTCCTGCTGCTCGCGCGGCAATCGCCCGGCCAGGACGGCGATAAAGATGATGTTGTCCACGCCCAGAACGATCTCCAGGGCGGTAAGGGTCACCAGGGCGAGCCAGATTTGGGGGTCCATGAGCCATTCCATAGGGGGCGCCTTTCTGTTGCAGGGTTGGGCTTACGGGACTGCTCTTGCCAGATGTGCATTTCGGTTCTATAAGGGGACTGCGATAGGTGTCAACCGAAGATACCTGCCGCAGTTGCCGCAGGGGCTTAAAGGCGCAATTATTTTACCGGGGCCGCCCTGTGGACGAAGTGGACGCGGTGGACGTAGTGAACTGAATGGACGTTTTACAGGGCAGATTGACGGTGTCGTCCACTTCGTCCACCTTGTCCACTTCGTCCACCAAGTCCACTGAACAGAGGGTAAAGGAGATAATCGCAATGACTGAACCCCTATTCCGGCAACTCGCCCGCCACCTCGACAACCTGCCGAGCGGCTATCCGCCCACGGAGAGCGGGGTGGAATTGAAGATCCTCCGGCGGCTGTTCACGCCGGAAGAAGCCGAATTGACCCTTCAACTCACGATCATCGCCGAACCGGCCCGGGTCGTGGCCCGGCGGGCGGGGATTTCCGTGGACGAGGCAGCCCGGCGGCTGGAGGAAATGGCCCGGAAAGGACTGATCCTCAAAACCGGCGGGAACGGCGCGCCGGCCCGGTACATGGCGCTGCAGTTCGTGGTGGGAATCTGGGAAAATCAGGTGAACCGGCTGGACGAGGAATTGATCCGCGACATGAACGACTACATCCCGACGCTGTTCAATGCCGACGAGTGGCGGCGCGCGCCTCAGATGCGGACGATCCCGGTGGGGCGGAGCCTGGGGGCGGTCCATTCGGTCATGGATTACGAACGGGCCGAGGCGATCGTCCGTGACCAGAAATCGATTTCGGTGCGCAACTGCATTTGCCGGCAGGAGCACGAGATGGTGGGAAAGGGCTGCGGCAAACCCATGGAAAGCTGCCTGGCCTTTGGCGAGGGCGTGAGGTTGAGCCGGGAAATGGGCGTCGGCCGGGCCATCGACCGGGAGGAAGCCCTGGACATCCTCCGGCGGGCCGACGAGGCGGGGCTGGTGCTCCAGCCGAGCAATTCCCGGAACCCGATGTGGATCTGCGCGTGTTGCGGGTGCTGCTGTCAGGTGTTGAAGGCGTTCAAACGCCATCCGCACCCGGCGGAGATCGTGGCGGCGCCGTTTTCGGCGGTCGTGGACGCCGGGGCGTGCCAGGGCTGCGGGGTCTGCATGGACCGGTGTCAGATGGCGGCGTTACGGGTGGCGGGCGACGTGGTTTTGCTGGACGAAAGCCGGTGCATCGGCTGCGGGTTGTGTGTTTCCACCTGCCCGGTGGATGCGATTGAATTGCGGCGGAAGCCGGAATCGGAACAGCCAAGGGTGCCGAGGACCATCGAGGGGGCCTATTTTCGGTTGGCGAGGGAAAGGGGGAAATTGAGTGAGTGGTCCGTGGTTAAAATGGTCGCGCGATCGGGCATAGAACGGATGGTAACGCGCCGGCATTAGAATTCGGTCATATTTATCCCGCGATCTGCGACCACGCGTTAAAAACCAACAGTGCGGTCCGAAGGGCCGGCTCCCGGACCGCCAAGCGAAACTTAAACCGCCAAAACCCATCGCATCTCGCCAAGCATGGACGGATCCATATAAACCAATCAGGAGCCCCTTTTCTCCATACCCTTTAGGCTTTGTTTCACTGACTGGGTTGCAGGATGATCCGGCCCCATCGCTGTTTTCAATATCTCCAATGCCTGCCGAAACCACGGCAGCGCCTCCTCATCGCGGCCCAAACGCTCATACACCAATGCCAGATTGTTCATGCTGATCCCAATAGACGGATGATTCCGACGGAGGGCGTCCACACGGATGGCCAAGGCCCGTTTGAACAACGGCAACGCAGCCTCATAATGGCCCAGGCTGTAATGGATGCCCGCCAGAAGCGTCAAGCTGGTCGCCACACGGGGGTGATTCGGACCAAAGAATTTCTCTTGGATAGTTGAGGCCCGCCGGAATAGCGGCAGGGCCTCCTTATATCGTCCCTTTATCCGATAGAGGGTCGCCGCCATGGTCAAGCTCTTTGCAACATCGGGATGTTCCGGCCCCAAGGCGTTCTCATAAATTTGCAAAGCCCGACGAGACAACGATAAAGCCTTTTCATAGCGTTTCTGACGTTTGCAGCAAAAGGCCAGATGGTCCAGACTGACCGCCACATTCGGGTGGTCCGGCGGCAGGGCGGCTTCCCGTATCTTCAGCGCCCGCTGGAACATCGGCAGTGCCTCGGCATATTGGCCCCGTCGATTGTAGGTTAACGCCAGATCAGTCAAGCTGGTGGCCACGTCCGGATGATCCACTCCCAAACCTTTTTCCCGGATGGCCAACGCCCGTTCAAATCGAGCCGCCGCCTCTTTATCCAGCCCCGCACGTTGCCAGGCATATCCGGATTGGCTTATGTAATCGGCGCAAAGCGAGTCCGATGCGCCGCATGCCAATCCGGCCGCCTCCTGGTAATACCGTGCCGCTGCACGGTCGTTTAGCTGGATCGTTTTCAAGTCGCCTAACTCTGATTTGAATTCCGCTGTCAAGAGGCTGCACCCAACCTGACCGTCGGGGTGCTGTTTCATACACCTGAGCCCCTCATCGATCGCGCTGACCAATGCGGTTTCAACTCTACCGAACGCCCCTTCATCCAACGCCTCTCTCGCCGCCTTCCGCAGCGCCGCGAGCTGCGGATTATCTCCATTGTCGGAAACGGCGAGTTTCTGTCGAATCGCTTTGCAGCGTCTGGCCATACGATGCAGGCAGTCGTCGACATTTTCCGCAGGAACATTTTGACTGGTAAGGATGCCAAAAAATCCTTTCAAAACGGAAGCCGATACATCCAGCTTTTCCAAATATCCTGACAGGGTGTGCGATGGCAGATCTAATTCTGTGGCGATGGCTTCTAAATCTACTCTTGAAACAGGATTTTGTTGAAACACAGAGGGATTGGGGCCAATCAAAGCGAAATAGAGCACTACGCCTATGAGCGCCCCGCCCAATACAACCGCTGCAATTCTGGTTTTCATTCGAACGCCTTCCCTCATTCGATGTTGAGCCTCACTGTCACGCAACAGATTTTTTATCGAAATACCCAAATCCAATGGGTTGTTCTAAATGAACTTCGCTCTGATTTGGATTCCAAAAAACCTCGAAGCAATCGCGCTGTATTTAAACCATCGAATAAAAAGGTACTCAGAAGGCAAAAAATATCAATACCCCATTTTTCACGGTGGCAACTACCAAAAAAAACTACCCACTGCTCAACAAGACGATTGAAAAGCCCCTTGTGAATGATAAATCGCATTCCGGGTACAGCCCAAATTTTTCAGGCGGATCAAGGCGTCTACAAATATGACGCTTAAGGCGAAACGTCAAACATCCCCTTCACCACCTCCTTCAACACCTTCTCCATCGTATTCCTGGGAATCTCGGAGACAAACAGAATCTCTTTGGGGCATTTCCAGTCGCGGCGTTTCTCCTTGCGCGCCATCTTGATGGCCTCGGCGGACACATCGGCGCCCGGCGCCAGTTTCACGGCTGCGGCCACTTTCTCCCCCCATTTGGGGTCGGGAATCCCCACCACCGCCGACTCCGCCACGCCGTCCCAACAATGGCCAGCACCGCTGTCTCCATTGCCGCAATTATAGAATGTTATGGAGTCAAAGTCCAACACCGTTTCACCCCGTATTCCGCAACCCCTGCGCAATCCCGTTCAGGGTCGTCCCCAGAATCCGGTCGATCCGCTCTCTATCCGGATGGTCTTCGGCCATGTCCTGCTTTTGCCGCAACAGGTGGATCTGGATCAGGGCCAGGGGGTCGAGGTACGGATCGCGGTGGAGAATGGCGGTCTGGAGGAGGGGCTGGTCTGCGATGAGGTATTGGGTGTCGCGGATCGTCAGCAACGCGTCCACGGTGCGGCGGTATTCGGATTCGAGGTCGTCCCACAGCGTCTTGTGCCGGGGCGCCAGGGTCTCGACATAGGTCCGGGCGATCTCCAGATCCGTCTTGGCGCAGATCATCTCGATTTTGCCCAGCAGATCGTCGAAAAAGCACCAGGCGTCGGCCATTTCCCGCAGCGTCTCCAGGCCGCCCTTCTCGTCGATGATCGTCGACAGGGCCGTCCCCACCCCCAGCCAGGCCGGCAGGTTGAGCCGGATCTGGGTCCAGCCGAAAACCCAGGGGATGGCCCGGATCGACGACATGGAGACCCCGCCGCCCCGGTAGGCGGGACGCGATCCGAAATGGACGTTGGCCAGTTCCCGCACCGGCGTAGCGGTCTGGAACAGGTCGAACAACTCGTCCCCCTCGTGGACCCGCTTCCGGTACACCGGCAGGGCCAGATCCGCCAGCCGGTCCATCACCTCCCGGTACCGAATTTCGTCTTCCGGATCGATGTCCCGGCACCAATCGGTAAAGGACGCCATCAACGCCCCGGTCAGGGTGAGTTCCATGTTGTACTCGGCCATGGGGATGAGGCCGTATTTCTGGCTGATCACCTCCCCCTGCTCGGTGATTTTGATCTTGCCGTTCACCGACCCCGGCGGCAGGGCAGACAGGGCCCGGAAGACCGGCGAGCCGCCGCCCCGCCCCACCGTGCCGCCCCGGCCGTGGAAGAAGGTGACGGCGACCCCGGCCTCCCGGCAGATGGCGGCCAGGTCCTCCTGGGCCCGGTACAAGGCCCAGGAGGCCGGCATCAGCCCGGCGTCCTTGCTGGAATCGGAATAGCCGATCATGATCTCCTGGCGCATGTCTCGGGCTTCGAGCTGCCGCCGGTAGGCCGGATCGTCCAGGAGTTCGCGCATCAGATCGGGCGCGCCCTCCAGGTCCGCCAGGGTCTCCAGCAGGGGGACGACGTCGAGGTGGGACCGGGGCGGATCGGCGGCCAGGTCCACCAGGTCCGCCTCCCGGGCCAGGAGCAGGACGCGGAGGATGTCCCCGGCCGAATGGGTCATGGAGATGATGTAGGTGGCGGCGGCCGTTTCCCCCAGTTCCGCCTGGAGCTGCCGGATGGTTCCGAACACCCCGGCGGTCTGCCGGGCCCGGTCGGAGAGGGGCAGGTGGCTGCCGATGATCGGCCGGCGGCCCAGCAGCTCTTGGCTCAGTTGTCCGGCATCCATGGGCGGCAGATTTAGCGTATCGCAGATCTCTTTCAAGGCGTCGGTGTGGACGCTGGCTTCCTGGCGGATGTCCATGGCGTACCCGTAAAAGCCGTGGATCCGAACACTGGTCAACAGCGGGTCGAGAAAGGTCCGGATCGAGTGGTGGGCGCCCACGGCATATAGGGCGTCGCGGATCAAGGTCAGATCCGCCCGGAAGGCCGCCGCATCGGGGTAGGCGTGGTCCGTCTCCTCGGCGGACGCCCCGGACAGTTTCCGGCGGACGGCCTCCAGCCGGGCCTTCATGAAATCAAGCTTTATCCGCAGCGGCTCCCGCCGGTTCCGGTCGGCTTCCCGGATGGCGGCATACTTTTCGCAATCTTCGGCCAGGGATGCGGTGAGGAATTCGGGGGCTGATTTGATCTGGGTCGACAGGGAGAGGGCCTCGATCAACTCCCTGAGCTTACGGCTGTAGAGATCGAGGAGGGTGGCGGCGGTCTGCCGGCCGGCCTGCAGGGTGACCGCCGGGGTCACGTGGGGATTGCCGTCCCGGTCGCCTCCCACCCAACTGCCGATGCGCATCAGGGCGGGCACGTCCAGCGGCTGATCGAAGACGATCATGAAGGCCCGGCACAGGGATTTGGCCACGGCGATATCCAGCTCCAGCAACCGGTGCTCCAGATACCAGAGCACGTTGCTCACCTCGTGCATCACCGACGGCCGGTCCTCGCGCACTTCCGCCGTGAGCCAGAGCATTTCCACCTCGGCCTCCAGGTCCGCTTCCAGCTCCCGCCGCTCCGCCGGGTCCGCCTCGTCCAGGGCCAGCAGCCGGTCGGCCACCCGGGCCTGGAGGTCGAGGACCGTGTGGCGGGTGGCCTCGGTGGGGTGGGCCGTGAACACGGGCCGGACCTCCATGCGCTCCAGAAAACCGGCCACGGCTTCCGCATCGTGGCCGGCCGCTTTGAATTGGGACATGGCCCATCGATAGGTCCCGGGCCGGGGGTCGCCGTCGGGCCGGCCCCCTTCCTCCCGGTGCATTGCCGCCTGGTAGACCTGCTCCGCCGTGTTGATCAGCAGGAAAAAGAGGGTGAAAGCCCGGGCCACGGTGCCCAGGGTCGTGAGTTCCAGCTTCCCGACGACCTTCAGCAGGTGATCGAGATCGGCGGCCTCCGGCTCCCCCTCCCGCCGGGCCCGGCATTCGGTGCGCAGATGCTCTACCGCCTTGAAGCACGATTCCCCCTCCAGCCGCCGGATGACCCGGCCCAGGGTCGTGGCCAGCAGTCGGACAGTCTCGTGCAGGGGCTGGTCGTCTTCGTGGTCGTGATGGGGGGGCAGCAGGGTCATGGGCTGTCGGGGATTTGCGTCGGGCATGGGTCGGGGCTCCGTTCTGGGTGGATGGGGTTGGCGTCACGGATATTTTTGCCAAAATTATCACAGCATGCGGTTCATCGCAAATCGGGAACGGAGAGCCCCCTATAAATTATCCAACAACCGCGCCGCATCGCAACACGATTTCCCCTCGCACCCGCCGGCGCATCCGCATCCGTCCCCTCTGCGACTTTTCACGGTTCGTCTGATCAGCGAGCCCGCTGCGGCGGGCCGGTGAGGTTGAAATGTGCCACGGTCCCGGCCTTTTTTACCGCACGGCCAAGCCCCTTCCACCGCCGTCCCCGCCGTCCGTCTTGAACAGTTCGATGTCCGACGCCAGCGCTTTTGCGCTCTCTGCATTACGTCCCACCACATGGTCGATCTCTTTTAGCGCCTCGTCCACCCCTTCGATGCCCCGTGCCTGTTCTTCGGAAATGGTCGCGATTTTGCGGATCAGATCATGGATGTTGTTGATGGTTTCCGTCAGTTCGCCGAAGCGGTCCGCAGTGGTCTCCACGGCCTTGGAACCCTCGTCGATCTTTCCCGCCATGCCTTCGATCAGCTCCTGGGTGTTTTTGGCCGCCCCGGCCGCCCGTTCGGCAAGGTTTTTCACCTCCTGGGCCACCACCGCGAACCCCTGTCCGGCCTCTCCGGCCCGGGCCGCTTCCACGGCGGCGTTGAGGGCGAGGAGGTTGGTCTGGAACGCGATGTCATCGATGCTTTTAATGATGGTCTCCGCATCGGCGCTGTTTTTGGAAATCCGCGCCATGGACTGGGTCAGCCCTTCCATCAGCTCGTCGGCGTTTTTGACGATCTGAACCGCCGACAGGGTCAACTCCTGGGCTTCTTTGGAATGACCCGCCGTCTGCTTGATCATGGTCGAGATGTGTTCCAGAGCGGCGGCGGTCTGACGGGTGGAACTCGATTGGGAGACGGCGCCTTCGGACACCTGATTCGCGGTCTTTCCAATTTTCCGTATGCTTCCCCCAACCTCGATGCAGATTTGATTGATGGCGCGGACCAGTTGACCAGTCTCGTCTCCGGAGGCGGCAACCAGTTGGCCGGAAAAATCGCCTTCCGCCACCTTTTCGGAAAAGGCGACGGCAGACCGCATTTGCCCGGTGATGGAGCGAATGGTTTTGGTCGCGATGACCAGGGCGATGATTGAAAAGAGCAGAAATACCCCGAGAAGGATTTTTTGGACCAGGGTAAGGGCCCATGCCGACAGCGCCTGGACGCCCTCTGAGAAACTTTGGGACAGTCTGTCCACGGTTCGGTTGGTTCCATCCATTTGGGAGAGCAGCGCGGCTTTTTTTTGATCGCTGTCCGCGGTCCTGAACGCGGCGGCCATCTTCCTATATTCCACGGCCGCCTCATACGCCTTCCGCGCGGTCTCCACCAGGTTTTTCAGTATCGGATGCTCGGAAAAAATCGTTGCCAGGATCACTATATTCCGCGATTGCCGGGCGTCCACGGTGGGGAAAAGGGCATCGAACTCCCCGGCGACCTCGGTGATCGATCGGCTGCGGACATCGTCGATGAGGCTGCCGAACGTTTTGGATTCGCCCATGGCGACCTTGAGATTGTCTTCCATTTTTTCGATCAGTCGTTCGTCTTCATTCCGGATGTATTTTTCAAAGTGGTTGACGCCCTGGTAATAATGGACGGTGTGATCCCGCTCGGCCCCTCTCAGCGCCAGAAGGGCATCGATGGCTTCCAGCGCGGCGATGCCCATCAACAAAACAATGATGGTCGAAAAAACCAGCAATCCGACGATGCCGTAGATTTTTAATCCGATGGAATTGAAGCGTTTCAAGATTTCCGCCTCCCCGCAATTTTCGGTGCGTCCATATTCAGCGTCGCTCGCGACGCCGCCATTGCCCTATAGATTGAAAATAACCTTAACCTGGCTTAATTCAAGGGAGAGGTAGTAGAGAAACTGAAATCGGATTCTAATGAAAGCGCAGGGGCGGCGCAAACGCCGCGCAGTCCAGGCGGACGGTGTCCATCCGAAAGCGGGCTTGCGTCGCCCCTGCAAAAGGACGGGGGTTGACGGATGATGCGGCTATGGGTCATCCAGCAGGCGGGGAACCTCGCAACACGATTTTCCCTCGCACCCGCTGGCGCATCCGCATCCGTCTCCTTTTATGTTTTTTACCGTTCGTCGGATCAGCCAGCCCGCCGCGACGACGACGATGACGGCGACGATTACATTTTGTAACATTTTACTTATCCTCCTATCATCGAGCCGACCTGATAGACCAGCACCGCCAGGGAAAAGGCCAGCAGGGTGTTGAAGACCATAGAAAACAAGCCCCATTTCCACGAGCCCGCCTCCTTGGCGATGCAGACCACCGAGACGAAGCAGGGCGCATAGAACATGATGAAGATGATGA
>CAYPCE010000104.1:0-12630 GCA_964409085.1 uncultured Desulfobacteraceae bacterium
CAGGCCATGCCGGCCTACGATCCCCGGGCGGTCCAGGGCATCGGCGTGACCTACGCCACGTCCACCATGGGCGCTGACCACACCGCCGGATACGCCGTGGCCACCAACATCCTCAAGGTGGGCGGCGACGTAGATCCTTTAAAGCCGGAGGGCCAGATCGAGCTGTCCCGGAACCTCCAGATCGCCACCGCTGCGGTGGACGCCACCGGCATGTGCCTTTTCATCGCCTTTGCGGTGCTCGATCAGCCCGACACCTTCCAGGCCCTCATCGACATGATCAACGCCTTCTACGGTCTGGAACTGACCGCTGACGACGTGACGGAACTGGGCAAATCGATTCTGAAGAACGAGCGGGAATTCAACGCAGCGGCCGGTTTCACCGAAGAGCATGACCGGCTGCCCCGATATTTCCTGACCGAGAAGCTGCCGCCCCACGAGATCACCTTCGGCGTGAAGGATGGGGATCTGGATACGGTGTTTAACTGGTAAACCTGGAAATAAGATAATGTAGGTAAACACGGCCCTCTTCATCATCATCGATCCTAAAATCGGCGAGCGATGAAGAGGGCTTTCCCCTCAAAGGCCGGACCATGTTCAGAGCAGGGACCGAATCGGCGCAAGGCGAATTCACGCGCGAAATGGGACGCCGTCTGGGCGAACAGTTGACCGCCAAACTGGACGGCCCGCCGGACGCTTTATGGTTGTTCTGCGCCCCCGAGAAGGGGTTGAGCGACCTTCTTCGCGGAATTAACGAGGCGACCGGCGCACGACATCTCGTGGGATGCACCACGGACGGCGAGATCCGGAATGCCGACGTTCTGACTGGTTCGGCGGTGCTGGGCGGCATCCGATCGGACGGAATCGATTTCACCGTCGCCATTGCCGAGCGGATCGGCGAGGACAGCGAACGCGCCGGTCGGGATATCGCCCTCGGCCTGCCGCGATCCGTCCGGTACATCCAGCTCTTTTCGGATGGTTTGACCGGCAACGGATCCGCCATGCTCCGGGGGATCTCCTCGGTGCTCGGGGCTCATATCCCCGTGGCTGGCGGCACCGCCGGCGACCTGGGGCGATTCGTCCGCACCTGGCAGTTCGCCGGACGCCGGGTGATGACCGACGCCGCCGTGGCCATCGGATTCTCCGGCGACGTTCGTGTTGGAACCGGCGTCGGCAGTGGATGGGCGCCCATCGGGCTGGCCAAAACCGTGACCCGGGCGGAGGGCAATGTGCTCTATGAACTCAACGGCGAACCCGCGCTGGAGGTCTACGAGCGGTTCCTGGGCCACCATGCGTGCAATCTTCCCCAGGTCGGCGTGGAATATCCCCTGATGATCGTCGGCGGCCACGATTGCGCCCATACGGATTCGGGATGCATTCTGTTGCGGGCGACCATGTCTGTGGACCGGAAAACCGGGGCCATCACATTCGCAGGGGACATCGCCGAAGGCGCCGCCGTCCACCTGACCTGCGGGGATCGGGACGCCATTCAGGATGCGGCGGGGACTGCTGCCAGAAACGCCCTCGCCGCTCTGGGGGACGCCCGGCCGGCCATGATCTTCTGCTACTCCTGCATGGCACGGAAAATTGTGCTGGGGCGTCGCACCGCCGAGGAACTCCAACGGATAAGGGTCGCCGTTGGTCAAGCGGTTCCGACGATCGGCTTTTACACCTACGGCGAATACTGCAGGACCGGCGCCGACGGCCCCAGTTTTCTCCACAATGAAACGGCGACGGTTTCGATATTGGGAGTTTAGATCATGGGCGACGAAGCCCGCCTGAATAACCGCATTCAGGAGTTGGAGCGCTTGTTGGAACTCTCCGAGCGCAAGTCCGACATTCTGACCAACCTCCTGAAAGAGGCCACGGCCGAGTTTGAACAGGCCCTGGAGCGGATCTCCGACTCGGAATCCAATTTTCGCGCCATCTTCGAAAACGCCCCCGAAACCATCTACATCCTCGATATCGATACCTGGAAAATTCTGGACTGCAACCGGTATACGGCGCAATGGCTCGGGTATTCCCGTGAAGAACTGCTGGCCATGAGCGCCGACGACATTCTCGCCCCGGGGGCCGTCGGCGTGGCGGAAAATATCCGGCGGGCCTTGGACGAGGGCTATGTCTACGTCCGGGAGCGGCGGTACCGGAAAAAGGACCGCACGGTGGTCGACGCCGAGGTCACCGGCACGGTGGTCCAGTACGAGGGAAAACCCCGCTTCGTGGCCCTGGTGCGGGACATCACCGAGCGGAAGCAGATCGAGGCGCTTTCCCGGTACAAGGAACTGTTCGAGAATGTCTCGGACCCGGTCTTCATCAACGACGCCGACGGCCGGTTTCTCGAGGTCAATGACGAGGCGTGCGATCACTTGGGGTATTCCCGGCGGGAATTGCTCCGGATGAACATCCGGGAATTGATGGGGGGCGATCAGGCGCCGCGCTTCGACGAAGAGACGGAACGGCGGATGCGGAACGGGCAGACCGTCCGGTTCGAGGTGGACCTGCTGAACCGCTCAGGCGAACGGCGCGCATTCGAAATACACGGCCGTTCCATCTTGTATCGCCGGATTCCGGCGGTGTTGAGCGTGGCCCGGGACCTCCAGATCCGGAAGCGGATGGAGGCGACCCTGATCAAGTCCGAGCGGCTCGCGGCGCTGGGCGAAATGGCCGGCGGCGTGGCCCACAACTTCAACAACCTGCTCCAAATGATCATGGGGGCGGGGGAAGCCGCGCTGAAGAAGTTGAACGATGGTAAAATCCGGGAATCCGGCGATGCGATCCGGAACATCATCAGTTCGGCGGGCCGGGGTACCGACATGGTCCGCCGGATTCGGGATTTCACGGTCCAGAAGACCGAGGGCAATCGTGAAACCACCGTGTTCGACATGGGGGAACTCATCGCCGAGGCGATCCAGTTGACGCGACCGCTTTGGAAAAATGTGCCCGGCGGCGGTCCGTATCATCTCAATTGCATCCGGGGCGTTGGATGTTACGTAAACGCCAACCCCTCCGAAATCTACGAGGTGCTGGTCAATCTGATCAAAAACGGTCTGGAGGCCATGCCGCATGGGGGCTCTCTGACACTCTCCACCGCCGTCCAGGAAGGGCGGGTCCGGATCGCCGTATCGGATCGGGGCCGGGGGGTGCCGGAATCCGAGCTGCAACGGATTTTCGAACCGTTTTACACCACCAAGGGGATGCTCAGCAGCGGTCTCGGGCTGTCGTCGAGCTACGGCATCGTCAAAAAGCACCGGGGTGAGATCCAGGTCGAGAGCGCACCGGGGCAGGGAACCACCTTCACGGTCATCTTACCCCTGGCCCCACATCTGGATCAACGCGTCCGACGAGAGGCGTCCGCCGATCGCGACGGGTACATCCGCTTCCTGGTCATCGACGACGAGATCAACATTCTCAAGTCCATGGAAATGTATTTTGAAGATGCCGATGGAATCGACATCCGGACGGCCTGCGGCGCGGAAAAAGGTCTCGATATCGTTTACAAAGGCGGGGTCGACGCCATTCTCTGCGATCTGGGCATGGACGGGATGAACGGGTGGGATGTCGGAAAATGCGTCAAATCCTATTGCGACGATTGCGGAACACCCAAAATCCCCTTCCTGCTCTACACCGGCCTGATCCGGGAACTCGACGGGCGAATGCTGGCGGAAAGCGGCGTGGACCGCGTCGTGCGGAAGCCGGCGGCTTTCGAAGAACTGGAACGGGTGCTCCGGGAAGTGACGCGGCCCGCCGGATAGTGCGGGACAGATTGCTTTTGATTAAAGCAAAAGAGTGTTGGGATGGGCGTCTGCTATGGGCTCCATTGGGCTATCGGATTCCGTACTTATTCATCTTATCGTAAAGCGTGTTTCGCCCGATGCCCAAGGATCTGGATGCCTTGGTGATGTTGCCGTCGAAATAGACAAGCGCTTTTTTGATGGCGTCTTTTTCCATTTCCTTTAGGGTCATGACGCCGGCGGCGTCGGCTTGTCGGATCGCGGCGGATGGCTCCTGCAAATAGGCGGGCAAATGTTCCATCAAAATGTCTGTACCAGCGGCCATGTTGACGGCGTATTCGACGGCGTTGATCAGTTCCCGCACGTTGCCGGGCCATTTGTACTGTTTCAGCAGGTCCATTGCGTCCGGCGTCAGGATTTTGGGCGGTCGGTTCAGTTTCCGGCACAACGTTTCCAGCCAATGATTCGCCAGCGGGATCACATCGTTTTCCCTGGCCCGCAAGGGGGGAACGGCGATGCTGATGACGTTCAACCGGTAATAGAGATCTTCCCGGAAGCGGCCCTTCGACACTTCATCGAACAGGCTTTTGTTGGTGGCGGCGATGATGCGGACATTGACGGGAATCGCCTTGTCCCCGCCGACCCGGACCACGGCTTCTTCCGTCAGGACCCGCAGCAGGCTGACCTGCATTTCCAGGGGCATTTCGCCGATTTCATCCAGAAACAACGTCCCGCCGTTGGCGGTTTCGAATTTGCCCGCGCACCCCTCCCGCCGGGCGCCGGTGAAGGACCCGCCCACATAGCCGAAGAGTTCGCTCTGGATCAGGTCTCGGGCCACGGCGCCGCAGTTAAAGGAGATGAACGGGCCGGCGGCATGATCGCTGTCCGAGTGGATGGCTTGGGCGAACAGTTCCTTGCCCGTGCCGCTTTCGCCCAAAATCAAGATGGTGGAAGGTCCCCGGGCGACGCGCTTGGCTTTTTCGATGCTCTGGCGAATCGCGCTGCTCTCCCCGACGATGTCCCGGAAGGTGAACCGGACCACCGACCCTTTGGCGGGAAGACTCGGGAATGAGATTTTTTTCGCGGGCAAAAAGGTCAGGACGAATCCCGCATTCGAGCGGGCGTCGCCTTTTTCAGGAAAAACCGGGTTTGCCGTCGCAATGCTGGTTCCCTTGCCGTCGGGCAGCTTGATGACGACCTCTTCCTTGGTAAATCCCGCCGCTTTGGTATAAAAAAAATTTTGCAGCCGGCCATCTTGCTGAACGGACGCCCAGATGCTTTTTCCGATCACGTCCCGGGGGGCTAACTGCAAGGCGGAGGCGGCCACTTTGTTGATGCCCGTGATCAATCCCTGATCGTTGACGGCGATGATGCCTTCGGAAACCGAATTGAGGACGGCTTCCAGGTACTGGTTGATGTCGCACAGTTTGCCGTAGGATTCATTCAGGCACAACCGGTCTTCGATGGCCCGGGAGGCGGCCACGATCAATCCCAGTTGATGGGCGGTCGCCCGTTCTCTCGGACCGGAAATATCGATGAAGCCGATGGGGTTTCCATTCTGCGTCCGGATGGGCGCGGCCGAACACGTCCACAGGTGATGGGTTTCGCAGAAATGCTCCGGGCCGGTGATCTGCACCGGGTGGCCCAGCGCCAGGGCGGTGCCGATGGCGTTGGTGCCCACGGATTCCTCGGACCAGTCGGCCCCGGGCCCGAACTGGACCTTCTCCGCCTGTTTCAGCTCTTTCATCCCGCCGATGGTCTTGAGGACATAGCCTTCCCGATCCACCAGAACGATGACGAATTCCGATCCTTTCACGCAATGATACAGCGTGTCCATGATGGGTTTCGCCAGATCCGCCAGCATTTCGGACCGGTTCGCCACTTCCTTGACCGAGATGAATTTTTCGCACACGCCCTTGGTGGGCTCCACGGATGCGTCGAGGCATCTTCGCCAGGATTGCTCGATTTTTTCATTGAGTCGGGGATCGTCGATGCGGCCGGTCTTCAGAAAGCTGTTCCAGGTTTTCTTTTCCGTGTGAGACGGCAGCCGCCAAGTGCTTCCATACCATTTGGGGCTGAAAAGGGATCGGACCAGGCTGTTGGAATCGGTGGACAAGCCGTCTTCCACAAAGCAGAAGCGATCGTTTTTTCGGACCAGGCAGTACATGGCGTCAACTCCCTTCTGCTTTCTGAGACCAAAGCGTTTCATTTTAGCCGATCACCCTGACCGGCTTTGTTGCGGGCAATCCGGGCTTTCAATCTGCTGACCACTTCTGGCGATAAGTCCGTCTCCGGTTCAGCGGGCTCCCGTCCATCCAGGATTCTATCCACCTCTGAAAACGTGATTTTTCCCCATTTTTTTCAGCAGACTGTCAAAAGACGCCTTTTGACTGGCGACATCTTCTTCCGAAACGACCCTCACCGAATAGCCAACCGGCATCAGTCTTATCGTGGTTTTTATTTCACACATCTTGAAGATGAAACGTTCCTGACTTTGCTCGGAGACCTTAGTGTATGTTATTCCAACCGTTACAATACCACAGCAAAAATAACAAATTTACCCGCGCCTTGCAACAAATCAATCCTATCCGGAAGACGCCCGCAACTGCTTTCTGATCAATAGGATGTCTTGTTCGGTGGGGGGGAAAGGATAATTGCGGATGTTCGGTCCCGGCCGTTCATTGGCGAAGGGGCGGTTGCAGGCCACCCGGCCGTCTTTGCCGGGGCATCCGCTGGTTTGGAAAGGGGCGCCGGAGGAGACCACCGCGTCCAATTTTGACGCCGGCAAGCCAAAATGAACGATCTTTTGATTGTCATCATAATCGAAACGGTCGGCCCGGCTCAGATTTTCGTCGATCAAATACCGGGCCAACTGAATCCTTCGGTAATGATCCATGTCCGGCATGGGATGATCGACCATTTGGGACCCG
The DNA here is from genome assembly GCA_964409085.1 of uncultured Desulfobacteraceae bacterium. Classification (GTDB taxonomy): domain Bacteria; phylum Desulfobacterota; class Desulfobacteria; order Desulfobacterales; family JAABSP01; genus JAABTD01. Next base: position 6,659 of record CAYPCE010000104.1, read on the forward strand.
ATTTCAGGGAAAAACGAAAACAGATGGGTCCAGCCGCCCATGTCCTGAACCTTCTGGATGACGGTAACCATCTGCTTTTCGGTTTCGCCCATCCCAACGATGAAATGAGATCCGGCGTTGCGGGGGCCAAAAATGTCGACGGCCGCCGCCAGCCGATCAAAATAGGTTTCCCATCGATGCGGGCCGCCGACCCCCTCGCCGCGATATTGCTCGAACAGGTCCGGGGTCGCCAGATCGACCGCCACCCCTACTTTGTCGGCCCCGGCGGCTTTGAACCCCTTCAGATCGTCGGTTGAAACAATGGTGGGCGACACCAGCAGGGACACCGGGATGTCGAAACGGGACCGCAACTGCCGGCAGATGGACGCGGTATCGCCGACCGCCCGTTTGTTGGTAATCTGGGAAATGCAGATTCGTTTGACCCGGCCGCGGCGCTCGGCGATCCGGGCGATGATTTCGGATGTCGGATACGTGGGCCAGTCCACCCGGATAAAGCTTTTGTCCCGGTATTGGGCGGGTCTGGCGTTTGACAGGCCGCAGTAGGCGCACCGTCCCGCGCAACCGCTTTTGTAGGTCAGCAGAAGATTGATGCAGTAAAGCTTCGCGTTTCGGTAGAAAAGCCCCGGTTTGAATCCCAGGGTCATGGCGGCGGCCAGGCTTAAACGCAGGTAATCGGGGCTTTCCGGGATAGGGGTAGGTGATTGAGACATGATGGGTTCCTTTTTAATTGTCTTGAACTGTGATTCTTGTGATTTATATGATGAACATGATCGGCATCATCATGATAAATCATAAAAATCTCGAGAATCACAGTTCAGACCTGTGCATAACTGCAACACGTTTTCTGAAAACCGATCTCCAACCCATAGCCTCTCGCCTTTTCCACCGCTTCGTCGGACGGCAGGGCCATGCGGTTGACGCCCGCGTCGATGGCCAGCGATTCCATGCGGCGGTCGCCCCTTTGTCGGGCGCATCCCAGGCTGATGGGGGTTTCCGGCATGGCGAGCCGGGCTCCGGTGATGATGTCCGCCACCGCTTCCGCGGAGGGAGCGGTTTCCAGTTCGGCGTCGGGCCGGGGCATCAACGAGACAATCACCACCGCCTCTACCTGGAACCGCGAAATCATGGCCACCGCCCGCTTTTCCCCCCGCATTTTTCCATAATGCAAGCCGCACACGATGTGGGGGACCATGGGAATCCCGGCCCGCTGAAGGGATGCCATGGCCGCTTCGATCCGATCCACGCCGAATGGGACATGGCAAACCGATCCATACGTGTCGTCATCCCCGATTACGTCGATCAACGCCTGATCGACGCCGGCCCCCTTCAGTTTGAGGGCGGTCTCGTCATCCACCAGCCCGCTGTGGACCGACACCCGCAAATCCGTTTCGGTCTTGATGGTCTTGATGGCCGGTATAAACCGGTCCCAGGGCAATCGGCCGCGTTGGTCGCACCCGCCGCTGATGAGTAGGCCGATATGGCCCTTGGCCGATAAATTGCGGCACCGGTCCGCCAGTTCAGCCGGGGTCTCGGCCGGGATCATCGGTTTCAATAGGTTTCCACGGCAATGATCGCACAACAAGTCGCATTTTGCGCCGGTGATGGAAAGGGCGGGGTATTTTCCTGTCATCCCGTCCATCCGGAACATGCCCGGCAGGTAGAACACGATCCGTTTGCCCAGGTTTCGCCACGACAGACGGCGGGCCGTTTCCAGCCGCCGGGCGAAACCGGCGTGGTCAGGCGTAATAGCCACGAAACGCCACCCAGCAGGATTTGACGATTTCCGGGAAGTCCCGCCACCCGGCCTCCATGTCCATGCGTCGGCGGAAGGCCCGGTCATGGGGGGGTTCCAGAAAATCACGCCATTGGGCATCATACTGTTTCAGCAGGCTCACATCGCCGGATGCCGCGGCCCGGGCCGCCCATTTGCCCGCCATGTCGCCGCAGATCACGGCGTTGGCGATCCCGGCGCCGGTGATGGGATGCGCGTGGCCGGCCGCGTCGCCCGCCAGGGCCACATTGCCGTAAACCGCCGGCCGGACGGGGTCCGCCGGTATCCAGCCCGCCGTGTATCGCGCCGGATCACCGCTAACATTGCCTTCGCGCCTGAGCCGGTCGATGAATTCGTCCAGAAGCCGCCGAAGGTTGAAATCTTGGTTTGGCGGTTTTTTGAGGCCGATTCCGACATTTGCCATTTTTCCTTTGGGAAACAGCCAGCCGTACCCGGCATAGAATTTCGGATGGAAATGGACTTCGGTCCAGTCCATGGGGCTTGTCAGCGGCAGGGTCGCCTGGATGCCCGGCAGCAGATGGCGGTTGACGGCCCCGACCCACCTGCCCACGGTGGAACGGGGTCCGTCGGCGCCGATGATGACGGCGGCGCGGACTTCCATGTCCCGTCCGCTGCTTCCTTTCAGCAACACCGTTTGGTCAGACACCCGCCGGCAGACCCGCGTGGACAACATCACCCGGCAGCCGGCGTTTTGGGCGGCCTGGACCAGGGATTGATCAAACACATCCCGATTGATCATAAATCCCGGCGCGCGGATTTCTCTGACCGGTTCACCGGGCAAAACGGTTTTCATCGTTTCCGTCCGCTGGACGATAAACGACGTCCCCATATCCAGGCGTCCCAGGAGCGGCGCCGGGATGTATTCCGCGCAACGGACCGGGGTTCCCACAACGGGTTTGCGCTCCGCCAGCCATACATTCGCGCCCCGTCGGGCCGCCGCCAGGGCAGCGGCGCCGCCGGCCGGACCGGCTCCGACCACCAGAACGTCGCATGACGCCTTGTCCGCCATCCTTCAGACCACCATTTCCAGCACGGTTTGCAGCAGGTCCAGGTTCAAAACGGTCTGACTTTCAAACCGACCTGCGTAGGCCTGCCTGGCCTGGTCCAGGTCGTAACAGGTGGTGTTGTCGATATCCAATAAAATCCCCGGCAATCCGGATCGTTTGAAATCATCCACGTGCTTGGCGAAAAAGGGCTGGCAACAGCAACCGATATAGGCTGAAACCCCGTCCGCCTTCATCCGCGTCAGTTCCACCCACAAGTCTTCAAAGCTCACGATGCTGATCACATCCATGCCGGTGTTCCGCCCCATCTCCCAGGCCGGCCCGATGGAACATCCCGCCTCCCCGCATTGGCGACATTCCTTTTCATGCCGCAGATCGCATTCCGTGTGTTTGGCGCAGTAGGGCAGCAAGAGGGTTGATGGCCGGCGGCGCATCACGTCTTCAAAGGAGCCGTTGACCACCGAAATCTGATTACAATGCGCCAGGGGAACCCCGTGGCGGGCGATGTCGATTTTCTCCAGGCATTGATCCAGGGAAACCACGAAATCCGCGACATCCAGTCCCGGAATGACCAGGGACCCATCGTCAAACCGGCGGCGGATGACGGCATGGAGATGACCCGGGGCCAGGGGCGCGCCCCGCAGTTCCGCTTCCAGATCATAGAGGGCGCGGCTGGGAAACGACAGGAAATCGCCGGTGATGTAAATGTCCTTGAGGCGTTTCTGTGGCAGGTTAACGACCAGACTGAACCGGACCATGCCGGCCTCGGCCTTGTAGGCGGCCTGCACGGTTTCGCGCTTCTGGAACCGGGGGCGCACCTTGTCGATCCATCGGTCGGATCGAAAAAATGCCCGTTTTTGTTGGAATCGGGCGCTTTCTTCCGCCGTCAGGCCGCCCGGCGTCAATCGGATATTGAGGCGCCGTTCAAACCCGGATTGGATGGCCCGTTTGATGGTTTCCAGGGCCGGAACCGCGCCGAGTTCCCATTGCAGACAGGTGACCCGGTCCTTGACCGAATCGATCTCCTTGGCCTTGAGCTTTTCCACCGGTATCTTCAGGGCCCGGAGCATGGTCTCCACATCGAAATCCACCAGCATCGTGCCCTGGAACATGAAGGCTCCGTCGGATTCCGTGCCGCCGGTCCCGGAAATTTTTCGGCCGTTGACCTCGATGTCGTTGCGGGGGCGAAACTCGGCTTGGATGTTGAGCATCCCCAGGGCCTGGACGACGGGATCGCAAAGCGATTTGAACAGCCGGGCATTGGGCAGGGGGGTGCCAAAAAAGGCTTTGTCGCAGAACACCTCCCACCCCAGTTGGTTTTCATCAAAGAAAATCGCGCCGCCGCCGGTGATGCGGCGGTTGATGTCGATGCCGTGTTCCCGACAATACTCGGTGCGAATTTCCTCCGACACGGCCTGGTGGAACCCCACCAGGACCGTCTTGGGTGAAAATTGTAAAAAGCGGATGGTATCGGGGCTGTTGCCTTCCCCTTTGACCTCCAGGAGGGTTTCATCCAGGGCCATGTTGTCCGCCGCGGCCATGGGCGGGGTGTCCAATAGTCTCCAATGTTTCATAAGAGTGAGCTGTGCGATTTATCCGCATAATGAAGTGGTTGGAACCCGTTGTGTGAATATGTGATGAGCGCCTTATATCGTTCCTTTTCAGACCCCGAAAAACGTAAAACAGCCCCTTTCTGAAGGGTGAAATATTGAATATTTTCAATGTTATTAAACGGTTTTCAGGACATGCCCTCGCCCGCCGAATCAGCTTTGAAGGGATAGCAAGCGGTTGACTTGAGCGCGGCGGCAGCCCTGCGAGGTTATTTTTGCAGTATCTTTTCAAGCTGGATGATAAGCGGGGGAAGATCCAGTTCCACCGTATCCCAGAGCACGTCGAGATCAATGCTGTCGTATCCGTGAATCAATCGGTTTCGCATTCCAGCTACCTCGCGCCACGGAATACCTGGGAAATCGGCCTGTCGTGCCTGGCTCACACGACCCGCGGCCTCGCCGACAACTTCAACAAGTCTGATAAGCGCCAATTCAAGCATCCGATCTTTGTATAAATCCTCTCTTGCTCTGCCAGCGATCATATTGACGGCTTCTCGGGCATAATCAAACATATGCTGAAGCGCGCGTGTATCGTCACGACTCGGCATATTGGATTTCGCTTTCGGCTATAACGGTAGGGCGGAAGTTCATGTTGATAAATCCTGGTGTATTCATGTCAACTTTTCGCCCGATGATGGCGCCAAGTTTCAATTCTAGACTGGCCAGCTGGATCAACCCGATCCTGTTGCCGGGTTTGAATTCCACGAGGACATCCACATCGCTATCCGGGCCGAAATCATCCCGCAACACTGAACCAAACAGCGACAACCGTTCGATTCCGTGCTTGCGACAAAACTCGGCAATCCGTTCCTTTGGGATATCGATTTTGGCTCTTGTCATCTGGGGTCACAAACGCTGTTGGATATAATCATTCGTTGTCATGATAACTATAGTATTTTAACTCATCAATATAACAATATATTATCCTTTATTCGCCTTTTTGTCAAGAAGGAACGGAAGACTGGTTGGCAAACTCATACATGAATAGTAAACACAATTATTATTCCAACCAGAGTTCAGCAAGGTCGATTTCAATTTCCTGGAATGGTTCCGCTTTTACTTTATCGTTTTCAACGAAAGCCTTCAATAAATGCCATCCTCCCGAGACCAGCTTAAATATATCCAAAGTTTTATCAATTGGATTGATCAGCCAAAGATAATGAACATTATGCTTCGCATAAATTGGCATTTTTTTTGTCTTGTCTAAACGGATTGTGCTTGGAGAGAGAACTTCGCAAATCCAGTCCGGAGAGACCTCGATCCAGTTTGTGGTTACAGATGATGGAAAACGTTCTTTTTTCCAACCTGCCATATCAGGAACTATCGTGTGTTCGCTAAGTTGGATTTCAGGTTCATCCAAAATGATCCAGCCCCCCGGACCCCCACGGCCAAATCGATATGGCGTACCGATTACAACGCCTAAATCTGATGTAACCTTGGCATGTTTTGGCGACGGTCGCGGCATCGTATACAGTTCACCGTCAATGATTTCACCGACCATGTTTTCCGGCACGTTGTACAAATCATCATATGTTGCTTTCTGTTTTGCTGGTTCTCCCATATTTT
>CAYPCE010000105.1:0-12551 GCA_964409085.1 uncultured Desulfobacteraceae bacterium
ACGGCCGGCCCGACGGCGGTCCCCATCCTGCGGGATCTGGGGTGCGAGGTGGCCGACCTCTATTGCGACATGGACGGGACCTTCCCCAACCATGAGGCCGATCCCACGGTCCGGGCGAACATGGAAGATCTCATCGGGCTGGTCAAGGCCAACGAGCTGGACTTGGGCATCGGGTTCGACGGCGACGGCGACCGGATCGGGGTCATCGACGAAAAGGGGAACAGCGTTTACGGCGACCAGTTGATGATCCTCTTTTCCAGGGAGATCCTCTCCCGGAAGCCGGGGGCCACTTTCATCTCCGAGGTGAAGTGTTCCAAGGTCATGTACGACGATATCGAGCGCAACGGCGGCCGGGCCATCATGTGGAAGACCGGTCACTCCCTCATCAAAAAGAAGATGAAGGAAGAAGGAGCGGCCTTGGCCGGCGAGATGAGCGGCCACCTGTTTTTTGCCGACCGGTATCTGGGCTACGACGACGCCACCTATGCGGCGTGCCGGCTGGTGGAACTGCTGTCGGAGTCGGGGAAAACCATCTCGGAACTATTGTCGGACGTGCCCGAGACCGTCTCGACGCCGGAAATCCGCGTGGATTGTCCGGAAGACCAGAAATTCGAGGTGGTAAAGCAGGCCACCGAATACTTCCGCGAGCGCTACGACATCATCGACATCGACGGGGTCCGCATCCTGTTCGACGACGGCTGGGGTTTGGTCCGGGCCTCCAACACCCAGCCGGTGCTGGTGCTCCGGTTCGAGGCCCTGAGCGAGGAACGCCTGGCGGAGATGCGGGAGATGGTGGAGGGGAAGGTGAAGGAGATTCGGGAGGAATTATGAGGGGCCGAATTCCGGCAGGAGAATAGTCTCGCTGTTTGGCTTGATAATCTGGCCGACTTGGAGAGGAGCCACTATAGTGCGCTTGAAATAGCATGATAACCGTGCTATTGTGTTTCCATGATAGAAGGGTTCAAGAATCAGGCGACGGAGGATATTTTTAATGGCAAGGCCACGAAACAGGCTTTGAAAATCTGCCCTAAAAATATTTGGAAAATCGCTTCTCGAAAACTTGATCAACTTGATTCCGTTGCCTCTCTTGACGAACTCCGAACGCCGCCCGGCAATCAACTGGAGTCTCTTTACCGAGACCGAAAAGGCCAATACAGTATCCGCATTAACGACCAGTATCGGATTTGTTTCAAATGGTCTGAAACAGGGCCGACCGACGTTGAAATCACGGACTATCATTGAAGCATAGCCGATTAAGGAGTTAGATTATGATTCGGATTCCAACACACAGAGCACCCACTCATCCGGGGGAGATGCTTCTCGAAGAATTTCTAAAACCCATGGGGCTCACCCAAAGAGAATTGGCGGATGCGATCCGGGTTCCCTATCAAAGGATTAACGAGATCATAAATGGCCGCAGAGGCGTTACACCGAGCACGGCGCTGAGGCTCTCGAAATTTTTTAGAGTTTCTCCGGACTTTTGGATGAATATGCAATTACGGTGGGATCTCTATTTTGCGCAGCAGTCCGAAGCCGATGAATTAGATGGGATTCAACCCGTGGAATATGGCGTCGCTCTGTGAGTATGGCATGCCTAACAAAAATAGTGTCTGATATGCCCACCGGCCATGTCTGGAGGCACTGCGACATCATCGACATCGATGGGGCCGCATCCTGTTCGGCGACGGATGGGGCTTGGTCCAATAATTCGGAACAGTTGGGTTTATAGGGGTAGGCTGATCAAGAAGAGGCAGAATGAAGTTAAGCGAAGTTGTTAAATTAATTCTATCGAGCGCTTCGGACTCAATGACTCCCCAGGAAATCCGAGATCAAGTGAAGATGAAGCATCCTGATTTCTATGGGACCCCAACACAATTGAAAAATGTAGATAAAGGTAATTACAAAGACATCGACCACGCCCTTCTTTCACAAATCTACTCCCTGACAAGTAGTAGCAACATCTTCCGGCGGGATAGAAACGTCAAACCAATGAAAATTTCCCTGGAGCGATTTGACCAATCGCCTGAACAATCGAAATGCGTTTCAAAAAGTTCATCTGGTTACGAAAAGCGTGTCGAACCGAAGGTAAAGTATGACGATAAGATCAAAGAAATACTGTCAAACGCTGATAAGTATCATCGTGCATATTACAAAGCCGACACTTTCCATGGTCCCAGCCTTTACTTCCATCACCGTGCGCTATCGACTCGGCATGAACCGGCATCTTTGCCCCATATAGAGTACGTTTACGCGACCCTTGCTTCTTGGGGGATGCACCGAATGGGAAAGGGCGGTTCTAAAATGCAGAGCTTTGAGATTTTTTGTCAAGGTATCATAGCTCTAAAAGGCAGAATTGCAAAGGCTCAAGGCTTCGACGCTCAGGAAATTTCTGATGACAATTGGGGAATTTTGAAGGAAATATTTTTTGGCATCAACGCGATGGCGAGTGGTACCAGTATCGTCGGCAATTCAAAAGTCATGCACCATATGTTGCCAAATGTTATCCCGCCTATTGATCGTGAATACACGCTTCGGTTTTTGAGGGGAAACACAACAATCAAAAATGATTTGGAAAAAGAATGGTTGATGATGAAAGAAATCATAACACATTTCTTCGTTCCGATTTCTTCCAATACAAACTTCTATTCGATGGCAAAATATTGGATGAAGAGGCATGAGGAGTATCCGTGGGACACGTCCATTTTTAAAATCATTGATAATCTCATAATCGGTGCAAAGAAACAAAATTTTCTTTCGGAATACAAATAATTCATTCTTTGAAAAATTTATCTCTGTGTTTAGCATGTAAGTATTTAAAAAAAATTTATTTCGCCGGGCAAGCGATGATAGGAGAACCTTCAAGCTGGAAAGATACGACGAATTTGACGAGACAAGGGCGGATTTCAGCCGTTGGAAAGGGATGTATGAAACTTGGCTCCGGCGTAAAAGAGCCTACTCCGAAAAACCGAAACAAACCGAAATTTCAAAACGGTTGCGTTTCCAGCCTGCCTATTGAAAATGGATGAAAATCCACGTTTTTTCGGCAGTCTTTGAAGGGTAAGGCGACAGCGGATAGCCGCCGGCGGTTTGTGCTTCTATCCCCGAACCGCCGTCACAATACTGTCCACCATCCGGGACGCCCGTTCCAGGACGATTTCGTAGGTGGTGGCGGGGATCGATTTCTGGAGCTGGGATTCCATGAAGTCGGACCGGTCCTCCTCATCATCGGGAACATGGTAGAAGAACGCCCGGATTTCGCCGTCGTTGGCCATTTCCCGCACCCGTTTGATGAACGCCTGTTGGTCGTCTACTTTGGTGGAATTGTGGGGGTCGGGGTAGATAAAGATGAGTTGCCCGGATTTGTCTTCCCCGAACGTTCTCAGGGCGTCTTCGGGAAAAGGGTACTGGGTGGGGCAGTCGCTGTCTTCGTTGAGTAGATCCGAAAAGATGATAAACCGTCCCCCCTTACGTTTGGGCAACACGGTTTTCAGGAACGCATGCAGGGGGGTGGTCAGGGGTTTCGTGGACCGGGCATCGATTTCCGGGGCCGAGATTTCCCGAATGTTGTTTTCCACCTCATAGGTGAAGGCGGTTTCGTCCGGAGGCGACTGGGTGGAGACCACCTGGTGAACCGATTCCATGCCGCAGCCGGGATTGCCGAAGCTGACCACGTGGTAAGAGACGGCCTCGTCCCCGATGAACTGCCGGAGCCGTGAGATGACGTTGTATTTAAAATCGAAGAGAATGGGCTCTTCGATGGTGGCGGACACGTCGACGGCGATGTAAAACAGATTGGGGGCCGGCTGGCGGATCTGCCGGAATTCCGAGGCGACGCCGTCGCTCACGAAATACATGACGGTAACAAACAGGATGAGTGCGACGCAGACGCCCCCGATGAACAGACCGAGTTTTTTCACAGCATACCGCCTTTCGGAACCTGGAATCGAGGCGCCATGTTATCCTTTGCTGATGAGCTGCATTTTGGCGGAACCGATTTCGATGACGTCGAACTGCTTGAGCCCCACCGATTCCTTGACGGTTTCCCCGTTGACCTTGGGCTTGGACATGCCCCCCACATAGCTGAGGTAGTAGCCGTCGGGCCGTTTGCTGATGGTGGCCGCCGTCTGGCCGACGGTCAATCCGCTGATCACGATGTCGGACGAGGCGTTTTTGCCGATCTTGGTCAGCTTTTTCGTCAGCTCTACTTCCCCTTCCCCTCCGGCGAGAAAAGAGAGGACGCCGACCCCTTCCTGGCCCTGCCCCTGGGAGGCCATGCTGGAGACGTTTTTGGCCAGCATGGACCGGTACTTGCCGGTGTCCATCACCATGGTTTCGCCCATGGCCTCTTCGGGCTCGTCCGCCTGCACTTCCCCTTCGCCGTATTTGAACTCGATGATATGCTTCCCGATGGTAATGACATCCTTGTCTTTGAGCCAGTGGGAGATGGCCAGTTGGTCATTGACAAAGGTGCCGTTTTTGCTTTTCAGGTCGGTGAGCAGAAACCCGTTCCCGGTCCAGTCGATCTTGGCGTGGTGCCCGGAAACGGCGAGATTTTCGATGACGATGTCGTTGTTTTCCCGTCGTCCGATGCTGATGGACTGCCCCCGTTCAAGGCGGTACTCCTTGATCTTCGCCGAGTCCTTCTTGAATTTAAGCGTTAAAGTTGGCATCCCGTAACCCTCTCTATTTATGGTAGTGGTTAGTGGATAGGGGTTCGTGATCGGCGTCCCGGTCCACAACCGGCGAACCGCTAGTCACTAATTCAGATGGCGTTATTTGAACAGGCGAAGGATCCGCTGGAAAATCCCCTCCTTTTCCTCTTCAATGTCTGTGATCTTTAACACGATGACGGTGATGTTGTCGTCGCCGCCCCGCTGGTTGGCCAGGTCGACCAGCGCCTGGCAGGCGGCCTGGGGGGCATGCCCATGGACCACATCCCGGATTTCCTCCGGTCCGACCTTGTCGGTGAGGCCATCGGAGGCGATGACGAGGATATCGTCTTTGAAACACTGGATTTCGCAGGTATCGGGTTCGACGGTCCGTTCGATCCCCATGGCCCGGGTCAGCATGTGCTTGAAATTGTGGCTCAATTGACGTTCGGCGTCGGGGTTGATGGCCATCTGTTCGGCAATGACCGTATGGGGGACGGACAGGTTGCTGACCGCGTCGCTTCGGATCAGGTAGATGGGGCTGTCTCCGACATTGGCGGCGATGGCCGTTTCATCGGTGAAAAAGATGATCGATACCGTGGACCCCATGCCTTTGTACCCGGGTTTGTCGCTGGCCTTCTGGAACACGACCCGGTTGCTGAGGTGGATGCTGGAGAGCAGCCGGTTGGCCTCCTTGGAAAGACGCTTGTCGATATCGACCAGCTCCTCGGCATCCTCGTTGTTTCGGATGCGGCCCATGTAATCCTGGATGGTCTTGACCACCAGCCCGCTGGCCACTTCGCCGGCCTGGTGACCGCCCATGCCGTCGGCAACGACATAAATCTTCAGCTCATCGTCCAGATAGAGCGAATCCTCGTTCCCTTTCCGCTTTTTGCCGACGTCGGTCATGCCCGCCGATTCGACGACGATCATCGGTTGCCCTTCCCGTCCGGATGGTGGACCGCTCGCCCGATGGGTGTCATCATGCTCCGGCCGCTTTCTTTTTTTTCTGGGCCGCGTGGGCATCGATTTTTTTGCCCAGGGTCCGAAGATGGGTGGCCATATGGATGGCGCGTTGATACCGTTTTTCCCGGTCTTTTTCCAGGGCCTTGTCGATGATGCTGACCAGCGGTTTGATCACCCGGGGATTGAGGTCCCGGGGATTGGGATGGGGGGTGTTCATGATCTGGTGCATCAGGGCGGCCGGGCTGTCGCCCTTGAATGGGACCGTGCCGGTGAGCATCTGGAACATCATGGCCCCCAGAGAGAAAATGTCCGAACGGCCGTCCACCTTTTCGCCCGAAATTTGTTCAGGGGACATGTAGTGGGGGGTCCCCTTGACCACGCCGGTCTGGGTCTGGGAATCGGCCGTGATACGGGCGATGCCGAAGTCGGTGATCTTGATCACGCCGGTGTTGAGCAGCATGACGTTGGCCGGTTTGATGTCCCGGTGGACGATCCCTTTCTGGTGGGCATAGTCCAGGCCCTCGGCGATGTCGGCCACGTAATCGATGACCTTCCGGACGGACAGGAGGTTTTTCTTCTTGGTGAACTTCTGGAGGTCTTCGCCCTCCAGGTATTCCATGGCGATGTAGGCCAGGTCCTGCTCGTCTCCCGCATCGTAGATGGTGACGATGTTGGGGTGGGAAAGGGTGCCGGCGCTTTCGGCCTCCCGGAAGAACTTGGCCTTCAGCTTTTCCGCTTCCTCGGGTTCGTAGTCTTCGGTGAACTTGAAGGTCTTGATGGCGGTGGTCCGGTTGATCCGGGGGTCCTGCCCCAGGTAGACCACGCCCATGGCCCCCTTGCCCAGTTGTTTGCTGATTTCGTATCGGCCCAGGGTGGGTTTGGTGTCGCCACTGGCGGAGAGGAGGTCGTCGCTGGAGGCGGCCCCCGTGAGGAACCCGTCGCCGAAGATCATGGTTTCGCTGGCTTCCACGAGCTTCTTTTTCCGGCGGGCCACATCTTTATATTTGGGATCATGTTCTTCGATGTATTCGTAAACCGACGCCGCCTTGGTGAACTGTCGTTTCCGCTCGTAATCCTTGCCCAGGCCGTAGAGGACATCTTTCATCTCGGCATCCACCGGTACGCGGCGGAACTTGTCGAAGGCCATGTCGAGCATCCCCTGGCTCTGGAACGAGATGCCCAGCATCCGGTTGGTTTCGGCGGACTGCTCTTCGACCTTTTCCTTGCGGGATTCGGTCACGAAAAAGCTGAGGGTGACCACGCCGATGTATCCGATGATGAGCTGGAGCATCGGATAGGTGACCTCGATCCACAATCCCTGGGCGGTAAAAAGATAGATGGCGCCGCCCACCATCAATACCAACAGCCCGGCGAAAACGATGCCGGACACCAGAGCCTTGAGCCGGGGCATGAGAAAGGCGATAATAACGCCCAGGATGAGGGTCATGCCGTAGGTCGCCGCCGTGTTCCAGTTGGGCTGACGGATAAACCGCCCGTTGAGCATCGACCAGATCGTGTGGGCCGTAAATTCACCCACGGACATGACGTTGGCCACCGGGGTGGAAAGGGGGTTCATGATCCCCGAGGCGGTGGGGGTGATGAGGACGATCCGGTCCTTGAACACCCGATCCGGGATCTTCCCGTTGATTACGTCGAAAAACGAATATTGTTTGAATGGGGCCTCCCCCTCTTTGAAGCTCACCAGGAATTCGGTCCGCCGGGTCACCGGGATTTCCGTGAGCCCCAGGGTAACCGATTCCCCGAGTACCCCCGACAGGTTTTTCTGTACCACATCTTGATACAGGGCGGCGATCTTCAAGGTGAAAGAGGGGAAATAGAGACCGCCATACCGGTATAGCAGCTGCTCCCGCCGGGCCTTGCCGTCCACGTCGTAAAAGAGATTGACGTGGCCCAGTCCCAGGGCCGCTTCGCGGAAGGGGGGAATGGGCATGGAAATTTTGCCGCCTTCGGGGACTTCGGCGGATGCAGGGGCTTCGACGTTCGGAATGGCCTCGTCCTGGATGGTCAGGGCCTTTTCCCGGGCGTTTTCGGCCACCAGGGATTGTTTGAAGAAGATGGGGAGTACCACATTGCCCGCCGTATCGATGGATTCCGTCAGTTGCCGGTCGTGGTCCAGCCGCTGCCGGGCTTCCTTCATGGCCTTGAGGACCTGGGGATCTTTGGTGCTCTGGGCCAGCATCTCCGTCAGGTAGGAGAGTTCCCGGAGGGCCGTACTCTCCTCGGGCTCACTGTAGATGATATTCAACCCGATGATTTTGGCACCGGCCTCTCCGATCTTGTCGATGCCCTGGGCGATGCGGGACCGGGGCCAGGGCCAGCGGCCCAGTTTCTCGATGGAGTCGTTGTCGATGTCCACGAGCACCACGGCGTCGGACGCGCCGCCGCCCCCCCGCAGGGCCATGCGGACGTCGTACAGCTTCAGCTCCAGCGCATCGATGAAAGGGACTCTGGCGAAGGCGAGCAGCAGAAACAATAGGGTGATTCCGATGCCCAGAGAGGCGGCTGGATGCTTTTTCAAGATTCCCATGCAAGTTCCTCGTTCCGAATCCTTACGGCAGGATGATTTCTAGAGACCTCTAACTTTTACCCAAAACGCGGTGATATGTCAAACTGAAATGAAGTTCGGTCCCTCCGGCGGGTCAGACCCGGCCGCCGCTCCACCGGAGTTTGGCCTTGAGCACGTCGAAGTAATGCCGGCGGGGCATGGTGATCATTTGAACGGGGTGGACGCTTTTCCGGATGATAAGGGTGTCGGTCTCGTCGATGGGCAGCCCGACCTGACCGTCGAAGGTGAGCATGATGTTGGAGGCGCTCTCCGAAAGCCGGATCCGGATATGGGCGGCGTCCGGGACGATCAGGGGGCGGTTCGTGAGGGTGAAGGGGCAGATGGGGGTCAGGATGATCCCTTCCACGGAGGGGTGGATCACCGGCCCGCCGGCGGCCAGGGAATAGGCGGTGGAACCGGTCGGGGTGGCGACGATGAGGCCGTCGGCCCGGAAGGTGGTCAGGTAGTGGCCGTTGATGTGGGTTTCGATGGATGCCAGCCGGGCCAGCGCCCCTTTGTTGATGACCACGTCGTTGAGGACCGTCTCGCGCACGGGGACGTCGTTTTGCCGCTGGATCTCGATGGCCAGCCGCATGCGGGGGGTGAGGGTAAAATCGCCCGCCAGAATCGCTTCAGCGGCGGAAATGAGGTCCTCCTCGGCTGTTTCCGCCAGAAATCCCACCTCGCCGAACTTGACCCCCAGCAGAGGGATCGGCTGATTGCCCACCCAGCGGGCCGCGCTGAGGAAGGTGCCGTCCCCGCCCAGTACGAAGATGCACGCCAGGTCGTGGGGAGCCGAGGGCAGTTCGTGGTGGTCGATCCGGCGGCTCGGAGGGGAACTCTCCCGGCGGACGACGCTCAACCCCCGGTGGTGGAGCCAGCTCTCCAGTGCATCGGCGCTTTCGGCGGCCTTGGGGTCTTTTTTGATGTACAGACCGATTTTTTTCACGGCACCTCCTCGTCCAGTGGCAGGTCGGCAGCATTGTAGCGAAAGACCCACGGGGTGGGCAAGGCTTTTTACATAAATTCCCGAAACGGATATTTAGCTTGACTCCGGGAAACCACATGGATATATAGGGGATTTTATAAGCGGTTTCGTTTGTAACCAAAACCAAGGAGGAGGAAAGAAATGGTAAAAAAAGGCATGAGCAAGACTGTGGCGGCATTGATCGCCGGGATGTTTGCGGTACTGACCGTGGCGGGCGCGGGGTTCTGCGCCGAGCCGGTGGTGCTGGGGGTGGCCGGAGCCCACAGCGGCGACCTGGCCTCTTACGGTATCCCTTCGATCAAGGCGGCGGAACTGGTGATCAAGAAAGTCAACGCCCGGGGCGGGATCCTGGGGGAACAGGTGGAGATGACCACCGAAGACGATGTCTGCAAGCCCGAGGTGGCCACCAGCACGGCCACCAAGCTGGTGTCCGAAGGGGTGAAGGTTGTCCTGGGCCACATCTGCAGCGGTGCCACCAAGGCGGCATTGGGGATCTACAATGCCTCGAACGTGGTGGTGCTGTCGCCGTCGGCCACCAACCCGGCCCTCACCCAGAGCGGCGATTACCCCAATTTTTTCCGGACCATCGCATCCGACGACGCCCAGGCCCGGCTCCAGGTGGATTTCGCTATCGAAAAGCTGGGGCTCTCCAAGCTGGCGGTCATCCATGACAAGGGCGACTACGGCAAGGGGCTGGCCGAGTTCGCCAAGAAGTTCCTCGAAGAATCCGACGAAGCCGAGGTGGTGCTCTACGAGGGCGTGACCCCCGGCGCCGTGGACTATTCCGCCATCGTCCAGAAGATCAAGCGCTCCGATGCCGACGCCGTCATCTTCGGCGGCTACCATCCGGAAGCCTCCAAAATCGTCATGGGCATGCGGAAGAAAAAGATGGGCACGGTCTTCATCTCCGACGACGGCGTCAAGGACGACACCTTTATCAAGGTCGCCAAGGAATACGCCGAGGGCGTCTACGCCACGGGCCCCCGGGACACCTCCAAGAATCCCCTGGCCATCGCGGCCGTCAAGGAACACCAGGAAGCCTACGGCGCCGATCCGGGCGCCTTTTTCCTCAACGCCTATGCCGGGGTCCAGGCCCTGCTCAACGCCGTTGAAAAGGCCGGCTCCACGGATTATGACGCCGTGACGAAGGCCCTTCGCTCCGAATGGGTGGAAACCCCGCTGGGCAAGATCTCCTTCGACGAGAAGGGCGACGCCATCGGCGTGGGCTTTTCCATGTACCAGGTCCGCAACGGCGCCTACATCGAGGTGAAATAGACCCGTTTAGGGGTGGGGCGAAACATGTTTCGCCCCTGCATTTTCGGGGGACAGGCCCGTTCCGGCGGGCCCGCCCCCCGTTTTTCGCACCCCGTATCCGACCCTTTATCCCTTTCGCAAGGCAGCTACCATGGAATATTTTATCGAGCTTTTCCTCGGCGGCCTGACCCGGGGCAGCATCTACGCGCTGATCGCCCTGGGGTACACCATGGTCTACGGCATCATCGAGCTGATCAATTTCGCCCATGGCGAAATCTACATGATCGGCGCGTTCACCGCCCTCATCGTCGCCAGCGTCATGACGCTGATGGGGTTCAACGAGCTGTCGATCCTGGTGATCGCCTCGCTCTGCGCGGTGATCTGGGCGGCCTCCTACGGGTTCACCATCGAGAAACTCGCCTACAAGCCCCTCCGCAAGGCCCCGCGGTTGTCGGCCCTCATCAGCGCCATCGGCATGTCGATCTTCCTTCAGAACTACGTGCTCCTGGCCCAGACCTCCGATTTTCTGCCCTTTCCGGCGCTCATACCGGAAATCGGGTTCATGGAACCCTTCGCCCATATCATGAGTTCCGCCGAGGTGGTGATCGTGCTGACCACGGCCCTGGTCATGGCGGCCCTGACGTTCCTGATCAAGTTCACCCGGCTGGGCAAGGCCATGCGGGCCACGGCCCAGGACCGGGACATGGCGCTGCTCTCGGGCGTCAACGTCAACCAGGTCATCTCCTTTACCTTCATCATCGGGTCGGCCACGGCGGCCATCGGCGGGGTGCTCATCGCCTCCCACATCGGGATGATCAACTTCTACATCGGGTTCATCGCCGGGATCAAAGCGTTTACCGCCGCCGTGCTGGGGGGCATCGGCAGCGTGCCCGGCGCCGTGGTGGGGGGATTGGTCCTGGGCTGGACCGAAAGCTTCGCCACCGGATATGTTTCCAGCGACTACGAGGACGTCTTCGCCTTCTCCCTCCTGGTGCTCATCCTGATCTTCAGGCCCGAAGGGATCCTGGGACGCTCCACAACGCAGAAGGTATAGCCCCATGATTACATTCGCCGAAATCAAACGATCGTTTCTCGTCTCCATCTGGTTCATGGTCCTGACCTTCCCCATCATGGTCATCCGGGTCAACCCCATCGAGGAAGTGGTGGAGTGGCGCTGGGGGAACCTGATCGCCGTGGGGGTGGGCTCCTTCGTCATCTCTTTTGTCTGGCGCTACATGATCGAGCGGAAGGAAGCCGGCCTGAAGCTCAAGGAAGCCGGCATGGACGAGAAGGTCCCGCTGGTCAAGCGCCTCATGGACCGGCCCCGCATCTGGCGGTCCGCCATCGGTCTGGTGGTCGCCTTTGTCCTTGTCTTTCCCTTTCTGTTTTCCACCTACCAGGTCACCATCATGTCCACGGCCCTCATCTACGTGATGCTGGGGCTGGGCCTCAACATCGTCATCGGCCTGGCCGGGCTGCTCGACCTGGGATACGTCGCCTTCTATGCGGTGGGCGCCTACAGCTATGCGCTGCTCAATTACCATTTCGGCCTGAGCTTCTGGATCGCTTTGCCCCTGGGCGGCCTGCTGGGGGCGCTTTTCGGGGTGTTGCTGGGGTTTCCCGTGTTGCGCCTCCGGGGCGATTACCTGGCCATCGTCACCCTGGGCTTCGGGGAAATCATCCGGCTGATCCTGGAAAACTGGAACGAATTTTCCTTCGGTCCCAGCGGCATCGCCGGCATTCCCCGTCCCGGATTTTTCGGGGTCGAGATGTCCCTGAATGCCGCCACCAATTACGTCTATTACCTGTTGATCGGCCTGGTGATCCTGACGGTCTTTTTCGTCAACCGGCTCCAGAACTCGCGCATCGGCCGGGCCTGGATCGCCCTCCGGGAGGACGAGATCGCCTGCCAGGCCATGGGCATCGACAAAACCAAAACCAAGCTGACCGCCTTCGCCCTGGGGGCCACCTGGGCCGGCATGGCCGGCGTCGTTTTCGCGGCCAAGACCACCTTCATCAACCCGGCCTCCTTCACCTTTCTGGAGTCGGCGATTATCCTGTCCATCGTCGTGCTGGGCGGCATGGGGTCCATCGTGGGCGTCATTGTGGGGGCCCTGGTGCTGATCCT